>NZ_JBFTJE010000014.1:0-165007 GCF_056395265.1 Cupriavidus sp. 10L43_2 | reverse complement strand
AAGGTCTCCGCGTAGGCGTCGCCGCTTAGCGCATTGCTCCCATCGTGCGTGCAGTCGAGCTTGTTGGCGAGCAGGTTGCTCCGCATCCACGCGGCGTGGGCCTTCGCCAGGGGTTCGACGTGCTGGGCCTGGAGCGCGTCAGACTGCGTTTTGAACTCATTGCGCCACGCGCTATGGAGTTCCGGCTTGAAGCGGCGCAGATATTCGCCCCACGATTCATTCTGGGCAGACTGGATCGTCTGCGGCGAAGGATTCCGGATCGCCGCATCCATTTCCTGTTTTCTCTTGACGTCTTCCGGTGTGTCCGGCGGTGCGGCCATTCCCCCGCGCGACGCCGTGTCTTGGCTCGCAACTTCGTAGCTGACCTTGAGGTAGTCCGCAAGGACATCCGCCTTGTGGAACACTTGGAGTTTCACCTTTTCATCATTGGATTGCCGGAATGACTTGATGGCACCATCCAGTGCAGCCAGATTCCGGTGCGTGGTGGGATAGTTGCCGTAGCCGTTTTTCTTGTCGTACTTGCCGGCTGGCACGTACGTGTCCAGCAAGCGCTCCTGATGCCAGTGGATCAGGGCGGCGAGGTCCTGCGCAACGCCGGCCGGGTCGTCCAGTGCGATGATCGCGGCCTGCATGTCCGGGCTGCGACGCCGACAAGCTGATTGGGTGGCATCGGTTCGCCCTACGCGCCCACTAAAGTTGGGCGCGGAAGGCGGCATGAAGGCGCGGGGGCCGATGGGTGCCGATTTGGCGATAGCTACGTAGTCGGCCACGGTGGTGGCCAGGGCGCCGATCGGCACCGCATGGGGCGTGTTGCCCCGGGCGTTGCCGGCTGGCTTGCCTGGTGAGGTTTGGTGCGCCTTGGCCCACGCGCCCGCATCGAAGGCACGCATATGCAGTTCACGCAGCGGCTTGCCGGCGGCCCCCCTGTGCGCGTCCATGACGCTTCGCGTCCATTGCACGTCGGAGTAACCGAACCAGACGATGCCTGCCTGCGTGGCGTCCGGGATGCCGATGCATCCGGCGAGTTCCACGTGTCCGGCGTCACTGCAAGGCTTGAGCGATCTTGAGCTTTCCGATACGACGGTCGCCGCGGGAATGCTCCTGTAGTAGCCATCCTCTGAGATCCAGTAAGCGTCCATTCGATCGCGTTTTTCGTCATACACATACAGGTAGCCGCAGCGTAGCAAGCGGGTCGTGTAGCGCGCGCTGCCATGCAGCGTCAGGTCCTGCTTCTGGCCTTTGCCGACGCTACGGGCGGTGTCTTCCACCTTCAGTGGCGCGGTGACCGCCGGTAGCCCCATGTCGATGGGTGCTATCGCATAGCGCACGGGCAGGATGAGCAGGCCACGCTTGTCGCAGTAGCCGCATGTTTTTTCGATGGCCATAGACGTCAGGTCCCCAAGGTTCGAGTGTTCGAGGTATCGGCTGGCGGCAGGGGCTCGGTGATCATCGCGTGCCGCTGGGCCAGGTGGTCGTAGTCCTCGGGCGTCAGCATGACGGCGAGGTCCGGCTCAATGCGCATCGCTTGCGCCGCACGCTGCGCCCAGGAGAGGTCTCGCGGCAAAGCCAGGCGTGCGAGGACCTGGTTGACCAGGGCGATGCGCTGGGCGCGCGCCCATAGGTCGATCTCGATGGGCGTGAACCCGGCGATCCGTTCTTGCGGGATCTCGTCTAGCGTAGACCCGCCATTCGCCGCCATGTCGATGGCAAACCAGTTGCCAAACCATGGGAACGCCCATGTCGAGACCGGCGCGAGCAATACCGCCAGTTGGTCCGGATTCAGCAGCCAACAAAGATTGGCGAACACCCGAGGATCAAAGAATCGCCATAGCGCCCCCTGCCCAGACCGATTGCGAGTCTTGTCGATCGGCAGCACGAGCATCTGATTCGCCAGGTGAGACGCGAGCGCATCTACGGGAACGGGCGCCTTGAGATGCGCACAGATGCGCGGTCGCGACAGCGGCTCAAGCTGTTGAGCTTCGTACTCTTCGCCCACGATGGATTCCAGCCACTGCACTTGCCGTTCACCACACTGGCGCAGATCTATCAGCATCGGCAAGCCGGTGAGATCGCCGCTCCAGTTAGTCGGAACGCAGACACGTCCGTGGAGCGGAGTCAGCTCTTCGGTGGCGCGAAACGCGCCGGGGTCGAGCAACAGGTATCCACCATGGAAAAGTGAGGGCGGCTGGCATGTGGAAATTGCGCCGGCCGAAGGCGGCATGGTCTGGTTGGGGGTCGTCATGTCAAGGCCACACTGTTCTCACCCGCTCCCGCAGCGGCGTCGGCCGATTTACTACATGCGGAAAACCCAGGAAACTTTCCGGCGATGCTATCGGGGCCGTCCCACTTGAAGTTGGCCATCTTGATGGTCACCTGCGCTGGCGAGGCGATCGTCACGTTGCCGTTCTCCAGCTTGATGTAGGCGCCGCCGCCGTCGGTCAGCGTGACGGACTTCCTCGCCTGCAGCACGACGTGCCCCTCGCTGCTGCTGATGGTCATGTTTTGTTGAGAGACGAGTTCCATTTCGTCGTGTTGCGCCTGGATCTGGACCTTTCCCTTGCTCGCGAACAGCTTCAAACCCATCCTTTGCGCGAACAGCGAGATGGACTCGCCTGCCRCCACCGTGAATCGGCGTAGCGCACCGACGTCGGCATTCGCGCCCGCTGTCATCGTCAGGTCGGTGCCTGCGCTTTGCAGGATGGCGTCGGGGGTGATAATGGCGATGGAGGCGTTGGCCGAAAGCAGCATGACCGCCTGCTGCAGATCCTTGATCTGGGTCTGGAGCACCTCCTGCATTGCCTTCGCATCGGCGGCATCCGCCTGGGCAATCTGCGCGGCCTGCGCCAGTCCCTCCACGCGGGCCTGCGCGTCGCCAAGGCGCTTCATCGCCTCCTGTATGTCGAGTTGCGCCCCACCCGCTTTCGGTTGGTCATCGGTTGACAGCAGCAGCCCCTTCCCACCCCGTATCGCGCCCCAACCCGACGTGCGAAGCTCGAAACCCTCCCCGCGCGTCTTCCTCTTGCTATCCACCAGACACCCAAGGTTCAACTGGCTCTTGCCCGCATACTCGGTGGAAAGCTTGATGCCTTCCTGTCCCTCCCAGTCCTCGAAGCGCAGCTTGTTGTTGCTCTGCGTGCGGATCACGTTGCGCGAGAGCCAGCGGTCCTGGTTGGTGATCAGGTCCCCGTGCTGGCTGTTGTGCTGCACATGTGCGATGTAGGGCTTGTTGGGATTGCCGTCACGGAAAGCGACGTCCACGTAGGTGCCGTCCACCAGCGGGAAGTGGAAACCGGTCTGCCGCGCGCCGGCGAACGGCTTGGCCAGCGCCAGCGGCACGCTTTCGCCGCCCTTGGGCCATGCGTCGAAGTCGAAATCGAAGCGGACGATGTAGTGGCCGTGCTGGGTCAGGTAGGCGTACTTGTAATCGCCCGGCGATGTGACGCGCGCGCTCAGCGTGCCGGCAATGCGCGGCCATTTCGCCTCGTCCATCGGCAGCCGGAAGCGCCGGTCGGAAGGAATCGCCCGATACGTATTGCGATAGGCGGCGTCGCGGGCGCCGGTGTGGATGACCTCGGTGATGACCTGGCCATTGGGCGCGTCGGGCAGGGCCATGTCCATGCGCAGGATGCGCGCCGGGCAGAGCGCCAGCACGTTGCTCTCGCCGGCGTAGACCAGTTGTTCGGCAACCTTTGCCTCATGGCGCAGTTGCGCCTCCCATTTGGCATCGTCGAAGTCGAGGTGATGGGCACCGTAGACATAGGATTCGCCGTAGGTCGTCTTCTCCTTGCGTGCGACGTTGGCGTCGCCGGTAGGTCGTTCCCAGGCCTTGTCGGGGTTGAAGTCCGCCACCCGGAACGATGCTGGGATGGTCTTCGCATGGTCTTGAGCGCGAACACCGTTTCCTGCCCGGACTCCAGCCCCGCCGTCTCCCGGTACGGCACCCGCAGTTCCGGCTGGTAGAGGTAATGGTCGATGTCGTCACCGAAGACGATCATCTCGCCAAACTTGCCCGGGGTGAAATAGGAATAGATGCCGGATTGCTCCATCAGCAGCCGGATGTAGTCCCAGTCGGACATCCGATACTGCATGCGGAACGCAAGCTGCGGATACTTGCGCCGCAGCCGGAAGATGAACTGGTGACCCTTGAGTTCGTGCCGGCGCAGGATCGCCTCGATGATCTCCGGGAAGGTCTGCCGCTGGTAGATGCGGCTGGCCTGCGTGAGGCGCAGGCGTGCAACAAGGGGCTCTACCACGATCTCGTAGCCACAGAAATCGTGCGTCTGGCGGGTCTTGCTGAACTGCGTGATGCAGCCGGCGAATTGGCGTGGCAGCGCGCCGTCGGCCGGCTCGATGGAAAACGTTGCCGCTTTGCCCAGGTAGTCGGCCTGACTCAGTTCGAGCGGGTGCGTGAGCTGGATGGTGACGGCGTAGGGCTCGCCCAGGCGTTCCACGGCCTTGAAGGAGACCACGGACAGCCCCGCCGCGCTTGCCGCGCCGGGCACCGCCAGGAAATAGGCCTGACGCCCGGTCAGCCCCTCGTCCAGCGCGCCGCCGTAAGCCTTCAGTTCTTCCCCAAGATCCGCCATGCCTTTGCGCTCCGTTGTCAGCCTGATAAAGCCTGCTGCAAGGACAACGCGTCGTGCGACGCGTGCCTTGCGCGCCGCACGATAAACGGATTCTCAGGGGGTGGAAATGCTTTGGCTGGGGTAACTCAGAGGCGTTTGATCAAGGCTCAATCGCCATGCAGATTCAGGGTTCTTCTATATCTCTAGCCCGCCGTGCATGCTAGCGGGCGCGAAAGATCATCGTGCTACTTCTTGAGCCGATAGAGCACCTGCAGGATCACGAGCCCGAACAGCGTGCCGACCACGGCCGTGCTTTCGCGGCCGAGGCCGCAAGCCACGCCGATGGCGGCCACGGTCCAGATGCTGGCGGCCGTAGTCAGGCCCTGGATGTTTTCCTCGCTGTTGAGCTTGATGATGGCGCCCGCGCCCAGGAAGCCGATGCCGGACGCCACGCCCTGAAGCACGCGGCTCATGTCCGCGACCTCCATGCCCGCCATCAGCGGCACGAGCACGAACAGCGCCGATCCCAGCGCCACGAGCATGTGCGTGCGCAAGCCGGCGGCCTTGCCGGCCGCTTCCCGCTCGAACCCGATCAGCCCGCCCAGCACGATCGCGAGCGTGAGCCGCGTGAGAATGCGGGTCAGTTCCGCGACATCGGGGATATCGGCAAATTCCGAACGCAGCGTGCTGTAGACCTCTCCCCAGATCCCATCCATGGCAGGCTCTCCGTGATCGTCTTGCGGGGAGGCTAGCATGCAGGGCGCTGCGCGCGCAGTCGGGCGCCGGCTGACAGCGGAAGTGCCGAGGTCAGCCCAAATTCAGCGCAGGCGCAGCGGCTCGAGCAGCGCGGCGTCGTACTGGGCGCGCGATATACGGCCCAGTTCCATCATCCGTAGCAGGATATAGGTCTGCCGCTGCCGCGCCCGGCGCGGGTTGACCACGGGATTGTTGGCCGATGGCGCCTTGGGCAGGCCGGCCAGCATCGCGCATTCGGCCAGCGAGAGCTGGGCCACGGGCTTGGCGAAGTAGGTCTGGGCGGCCTCGTCGAAGCCATAGGCGCCCTGGCCGAGGTAGATCTTGTTCAGATAGATCTCAAGGATCTCGTCCTTGGTCAGCGCGCGCTCGATCCGGTAGGCCATCAGCACTTCGTAGAGCTTGCGCGTGTAGGTCTTCTGGCGCGACAGGAAGAAGTTGCGCGCCACCTGCATGGTGATGGTGGACGCCCCTTGGGAGAGGTCGTCCGAGAGATTGGCGATGCCGGCCCGCATCACGCCGACGTAGTCCACGCCGTCATGGAGATAGAAGCGGTCATCCTCGATGGCCACCACCGCCTCGCGTAGCGCCGGCGGGAACTGGCGTAGCTCGACATAGTCCGGCGTCTTGCGGAAGGCGGTCAGGGAGTCGAGCGACGGAAGCTGGCGGTCGGCCACCAGTACCGCGAAGGCGATGAGCAACGCACCGCCGAGTACGGCGAGCAGGACGAGTTTGACGAAGGCGGACCAGAGGCGTTGCATGGCGCATATTTTGCCATGGGTCCGATGACGATTCGGAAATTGCCGATCGCCCGCCTTAATTCGGGCACGGGTTTCGTGATGGGGGCGTCTTGTTGGCGGGGACGGCGGTCAGACCCAGCCGAGCCAGCGCCAGTACGTGGCCGCGAACAGCAGCATCAGGCCATAGCCGATGATCGTCAGCGGAATGCCCACGCGGGCGAACTGTCGGCCGTTGAAGGTGTCCGTGCCGAGGCAGACCATGTTCTGCGGCGCGTTGATCGGCAGGATGAAGCCGAAGCTGACCGTGAAGCCGAGCAGCATGGTCATGCCGACCTTGTTGATGTCGCCCGGCAGCGTCTGGAGCACCGAGATCAGGATGGGCAGCAGCGCGGCGGTCAGCGCGGTGGCGCTGGCGAACCCCAGATGGATCAGGATCAGGAACGCGGACAGCACCGCGAAGACCATCAGCACGCCATGGTCGGCAAGGCCGGAATGCGTGACCACGAACTTGCCGAGCCACTGGCCGGCCTGCGTGGTCAGCAGCGCGGTGCCAAGGCTGATGCCGACGCCGAACACGATCAGCGTGCCCCACGGCGTGCGCGCCTGCATGGTCTTCCAGTCCATCACGCCAAAGCGCGGCAGCATCAGGATCACCAGGCCGACGAAGGTGATCGTCGCGGTGTCGAAGCTGTGCAGCTTGCCCTCGGTCGCCCAGAACACCAGCAGGCCGATGGCGACGGCGGCGAGACGTTTCTGCGGGCCGGTCATCGGCCCGAGCGCGGCCAGTTCGCGCTGCACGGCTTCCTTGCCGCCGGCAATCGCATCGGTTTCAGGCGGCAGCAGCCAGCGCACGAGGAAATAGAGCACCGCCGACATGATGAGCGCCCACGGCGCGCCGGCGATCAGCCATTGCAGCCAGGTCACGCGCTCCCCGAGCAGCTTGTCCATGAAGCCGGCGGTCAGCAGGTTCTGCGCGGCGGCGGTCTGGATACCGACGTTCCACACGCTGGTGGCCATCGCCACCATGATCATGATGCCGGCGGCGGTATTGGACTTCTTGTCCACGCCGAACGCGGCAATCACGCCCATCATGATCGGCACCGTGCAGGCGCTACGCGCGGTGGCGCTGGGTACGACCAGGCTGAGGATGATCGTGACCGCGATGGTGCCGATGAGGATGCGGCGCGTGCTGGTGCCGATGGCGGAGAGCGTGACCAGCGCGATGCGCCGGTCGAGTCCCGTCACGGTCATCGCAGCCGAGATGAACAGCGCGGCCGCCACCAGCGCGAGCGCCGTGTTCGAGAAGCCGGCCAGCGCCATGCCCAGCGCGCGCGAGGTGCCGTAGTTGACCGTGGAATCGGCCACCGTCGGCGCGAAGCCGATCAGGCCCGCCATCAGCGAGGTGATCATGATCGCGCTGGTCTCGTAGGTCACCGCCTCGGTGATCCACACGACCACGGCGAAGGCGAGGATGGCGAGCATGCGCTGCCCGGCGATGGGAAGCCCTTCGGGCGTAGGTATCAGGAGTACCGCGGCGAGCACGGCGAGGGCGAGGTACAAGCCCCAGTGGAGGGTCACCTTGGGGGTGACGGGCGCCGACTTGGCGGCGGCAGGTGCAGCAGAGATATGCGAGTCAGGCATCTTGACTTCCTAAGTGGATGAGCCTGTCGACGCGGTCGTCACGCAGGGTCGCCGCGGTCGACCCACGCATTATGAGAAGCGTGCCTGCCCATGCCAAGGCACCGCGTCAGCGCGATTTGTCCAGGATCAAGCCTCTGCAAGATCAGGCATCGGGGGCGACACACGGTGCGTCACGGCGGCGCAACGGATGGCGGACATTGGGCGATTCCCGATGGCGCCGCGTGTCCTCGATCTGAAATAATTGGGGACGATGTTGAAAACCCTTCGATCACCCTTAACCGGACACCGACATGGTGACTCACGCAACACACATTCGTCCGTGCCTACCGCTGGAGACGATCAGCAACGCACGTGACCTCGGTGGCCTCGTCGGCGCGCATGGGCGCCGCGTGCGTCACGGCAAGCTCTTTCGCAGCGGCAATCCGGCGCTGGCCAGCGTGGCGGACCTGGATCGCCTGCATGCGCTGGGCCTCGACATGGTCATCGACTTCCGCTCGACTGGCGAGAAGTCCCCGYAGGAGGCCGCCTTCGGTGAGCGCTTCCGCTGGATTCCCGTGCCGGTGCTGGAGGGCAGCATGGCGATGGACGTGCTGATGCCGCGCCTGCGTGACAGCACGCCGGCGCAGGTCCACGCCTTTATGGTCGATGTCTACCGCGATTTCCCGGTGCGCTATCGCGACGCGTTCGGCGGCTTCCTGCGCAATGCGGAGACAGGCGGCACGCTGTACTACCACTGCACGGCCGGCAAGGACCGCACCGGCTTTGCGTCGCTGCTGCTGCTGTCCGCGCTTGGCGTGGCGCGGGACGACATCGTCGCCAACTACCTCGAGTCCAACCACTGGAACCGCCGCTTCAACGAGGCGATCCTCGCGCGAACCGAGGCGCTGGGCGTGCCGCCCGACGTCATCATGCCGTTGCTCGAGGTGCGGCCGGAATACCTGGAGGCGTCGATCGCCGCCATCGAGCAGGCGCACGGCGGCCTGGAGGCTTATCTGGCCGATGGTCTTGGCGTCGATATCGACCGCCTGCGCGGCCACTATCTCGAAGCCTGAGCCCGGCCGCCGCCGCTACTACAGTCCGCCGCGCTCGCGCAGGATGCGCGCGGTGGAGAGCGCAATCATGCCTTCCTCGTCGGTCGGCAGCACCAGCACGGGCACGCGGCTGTCGTCGCGGCTCACGCGCTGGGTGTTGGCGGCATTGGCCTGCTCGTCAAGGCGGACGCCGAACAGCCCGTCGAGGTAGGCGCAGATGCGCGCACGCACCTCGGCGGAGTTCGCACCGATGCCTGCCGTGAACACCAGCGTATCGAGCCCGCCCAGCGTGACGGCCAGCTTGCCGATCTCCTGCGCGGCGCGATAGGCGTAGAAGTTCACCGCCAGCACCGCACGCGGCTCGTTGCTGGCCAGCAGCACGCGCATGTCGCTGCTGATGCCGGAAATCCCCTTGAGCCCCGACTGGCCGTACAGCATGGCCTGGATCGCATCGGCTTCCATGCCTTGCGCGGCGAGCCACAGCACCGCGCCCGGATCGATATTGCCGCAGCGCGTGCCCATCGGCATGCCATCCAGCGCGGTCAGTCCCATTGTCGATTCCACACTCCGGCCCTCGCGCATCGCGCAGAGGCTGGCGCCGTTGCCAAGATGCGCCACGATGACACGGCCTTCGGCGAGGTCCGGCGCCACCTGCCGCAGCCGGCGCGCGATATACGCATACGACAGCCCGTGGAAGCCATAGCGGCGGATGCCGCGCTCGTAGTACTCGTACGGCAGCGCCATCAACTGCGCGAGCGGGTCGTGGCCGGCGTGGAAGGCGGTGTCGAAGCAGGCCACCTGCAGCAGCTCCGGCACGGCGGCGCGCACCGCACGGATCGCGGTCAGGTTATGCGGCTGGTGGAGCGGGGCGAGCGGGACGAGGGCCTCCAGCCGCTCGATCACGTTGTCGTCGATCGCCACCGCATCGGCGAAGTCTGCGCCGCCATGCACCACGCGATGGCCGACCGCCACCGGTGGCGTATCGCGCAGGCCCACGCTCAGCGTCAGCCGAATCAGGCGGAAGGCGGCATCGTGGTCGGCCACCTGCTCCACGGGAAACTGCTCATCGGCCACGACGCGGCCGTCGGCCATGCGCGCGGTCAGGCGCGGCGCCACGCCGATGCCCTCGATCTGCCCGTGCGCGGCCAGTTCGGGCTGGATATCGACATTGTGATGCGCCGACTCGGGCACCACGTAGATGGAAACCTTCACGCTCGATGACCCGGCGTTGACAACGAGGATCACGGGATGGACGGTACTCAAGATGATTCTCCTGGCGACTGTCTTGGCGCTGGCATCGCGCTCAGGCGGGCACAGCGGCGGCGGTGCGGCGCGCATGCGCAAGCAGCACGGCGATGGCGCAACTGCCGATGCGCGCGCGCACGCTGTCGGCACGGCTCGTCAGGATGATCGGCACCCGTGCGCCCAGCACGATGCCGGCGGCCTCGGCGCCGGCCAGGAAGGTGAGCTGCTTGGCGAGCATGTTGCCGGCCTCGAGGTCCGGCACGAGCAGGATGTCGGGGTCGCCGGCCACCTCGGAGTGGATGCCCTTGGTGTCCGCTGCGGCCTTGCTGATCGCGTTGTCGAAGGCCAGCGGGCCGTCGAGGATGCCGCCTTCGATCTGGCCGCGCCGGCTCATCATGCAGAGCGCTGCCGCGTCGATGGTCGACGGAATCTTGTCGGTGACGGTTTCCACGGCGGAGAGGATCGCCACCTTGGGCGTCTCGATGCCGAGCACGCGCACCAGGTCGATGGCGTTGCGGACGATGTCGGCCTTCTCGTTCAGCGTGGGGAAGATGTTGACCGCCGCGTCGGTGATGAACAGCGGCTTGTGATAGGTGGGCACGTCCATCGCAAACACGTGCGAGAGGCGCCGGCCCGTGCGCAGGCCGCTCGCCGAACTGGCCACCGCGTGCATCAGCTCGTCGCTGTGCAGGCTGCCCTTCATCAGCAGTTCGGCCTCGCCGGCACGCACCGCTTCCACGGCACGCGCGGCGGCGGCGTGGCTGTGCGGGACGTCGAGGATGCGGGTGCCTTCCAGCGACAGCCCGTGTTCCGCCGCGACATGGCGGATGCGGACTTCGGGGCCGACCAGCAGTGGCACGATCAGGCCGAGCCGAGCCGCCTCGAGCGCGCCATCGAGCGAACTGTAGTCGCACGGATGGGCCACGGCGGTGGGAATCGGCGGCAGGCCCGCGCAGCGCGCGAGCAGCATGGCGTACTTGTCGCCGGTCGGCGGCAACGCGGACGGGTCCAACGTAGGTGTGAGCATGGGCAGCGTTCCCTGGAACCAATATTCTGGAGTCGGGCAGGCATCCCCCGGGGGCCAAGGATGCTGCATTGCGCAAACGGCATCTGCGAGTATAGGTCGGGCGACGATGACACGCCAGCGTCATATCCGGCGCGGAAATTGCACGAATCTGCGCCATCGGTTGTCTTCGTCCGCCGAGGCTGGTAGATTTTTACTTGCTGCATCGCAACAGGCGCCTAGTACGCCGCTGCGACCCGTCTGACCACCTCCACACCTTCCCAGAGGGGAGAATCGGAATGAATGCACGCCAACCCGCCGGGAGCGGTCCCGCTCCCGCGCAAGATGAATCCGCATCGCCTCCGCCGTTCCCAGATCTCTCGGCAATCTCCGCTTACGCTGCCCATCCCCTGGCCCAGGCCGCCTGGGAGTATGGCGTCGACGCCTGGCAGCGCAGCATCCTCTTCCTCGACATCCTGCGCCGGCGCGGCAACGAGACGGCCGAGCACGAGCGCGGTGGCATGCCGCCCGTGCTGGTGTTCGAACATGAATTGCTGATGGACGGGCGCACGATGCCCAAGCCCGTCAATTACGCGCTGCTGCGCATCGTCCCGCCGGAGGCCAATCCGACCGATCCCGACAAGCGCCCCTTCGTGGTGATGGACCCGCGCGCGGGCCATGGCCCCGGCATCGGCGGCTTCAAGGCCGACAGTGAAATCGGCAACGCCATCCGTGGCGGCCATCCGTGCTACTTCATCACCTTCTTCCGCGATCCCTGCCCGGGGCAGACCATCGAGGACGTGGCGCGGCTCGAAGCCACCTTCCTGCTAGCGGTGGCCGAGCGCCATCCGAACGCGCCGGGCAAGCCGTTCGTGGTCGGCAACTGCCAGGCCGGCTGGGCGCTGCTGATCCTGGCCGCCGCCGCGCCCGACGTGACCGGCCCGATCCTGCTGGCCGGCGCGCCCGTGGCGTACTGGGCCGGCGTGCGCGGCAAGAATCCGATGCGCTACAGCGGCGGCCTGCTCGGCGGCTCATGGCTCTCCTCGCYGGCCGCCGACATGGGTAACGGCCGCTTCGACGGCGCGTGGCTGGTGCAGAACTTCGAGAAGCTCAACCCGGCCAACGCGCTCTGGGAAAAGCTCTACAACGTCTACGCCAAGGCCGATACGGAAGGCCCGCGCTTCCTCGAGTTCGAGCGCTGGTGGGGCGGCCACTTCCTGATGAACCGCGAGGAGATCGACTGGATCGTCCAGAACCTGTTCGTCGGCAACCACTTGACCGCCGGTGAGATCCACAGCGCCGATGGCGAGACCGTGATCGACCTGCGCAACGTGCGCTCGCCCGTGATCGTATTCGCGTCCTGGGGCGACAACATCACGCCGCCCCAGCAGGCGCTGAACTGGATCCCCGATCTCTACGCCAACGTGGACGAGATCGTGGCCAACCAGCAGACCATCGTCTACTGCCTGCATCCGTCGATTGGCCACCTCGGCATCTTCGTCTCGGCCAGCGTGGCCAACCGCGAGCACACCGAGCTGTTCTGCGCGCTCGACCTGATCGACGTGCTGCCGCCCGGGCTCTATGAAGCGAAGATCGAGGACGTGGCGCCGGGGACCTCGCACCGCGACCTGATCGAGGGCCGCTACCTGGTCCGCTTCGAGCGCCGCACCATCGACGATATTCTCGCGCTCGACGATGGTCGAGACGACGAGCGCCCGTTCGAGGTGGTGCGCCGCGTGGCCGAGATCAACCAGCATCTGTACGACACCTATGCGTCGCCGTTCGTCCGCGCCGCCGCCACCGAAGTCACCGCCGAGGCGATCCGCGAGACCCATCCCTCGCGCATGGAGCGCAAGCTCGCCAGCGACACCAATCCGCTGATGGCCTGGGTCGGCGCGCTGGCGCCGATGGTGCGCGAGCATCGCCAGCCGGTTTCGGCCGACAACCCGTTCATGGCGATGCAGACGGCGATGTCCGACCAGATCGTCACGATGCTGAACCAGTACCGCGACGTGCGCGATGCCTGGCAGGAGCAGTGGTTCGAATCGCTCTACGCCACGCCGTGGCTGCCGGCGATGCTCGGCATGGAGACCACGGCGCGGCGCGCGGAGTCGCCGGCCATCCACGCGCTGCGCGCGGAGGTGGCCGAACTGCGCAAGCGCGAGGCGCTGGCGCACGTGGGCGAGGGCACCGCGCTCGACGCCTTCACGCGCATCCTGGCCTACGTGACGGAGGGCAAGTCCGCCATCGAGGAGCGGCCGTTCAACCTGCTGCGCAAGCTCGCGCGCGAGAACCCGCCGGAGAAGCGCGTGACGCTGGCGCAGTTCAAGGACGCGGTCTGGCGCCAGAGCTATGTGGTGAGCCTCGATGCCGCTGCGGCGCTGCAGGCGCTGCCGGCGCTGGTGCCGGACATGAAGGAGCGCCGCCGCGTGATGGTGCTCGCGCATCGTGTGCTGACCGTGGGCGGGCCGCTCGATGACGACTGGCTGGCGCGCTATCGCCAGGTGGCCGCCGTGCTCGGCGCGGACCACAGCAGCCCGGCCACGCGCGACGCCGAGGCCGGTGCGGCCACCGATTCCGCCACCTGAGGAGGGCCGCGCCATGGTGCAGGTACCCAATCCGCCGCTGGCCGGCGCCCGTGTGCTGGTGGTGGGCGTGGCCAATGAAGACTCGATCGCCTGGGGCTGCGCGCGCGCGTTCCGCGAGCTGGGCGCCGAGATCGCCATGACTTACCTCAACGACAAGGCGCATCCGCACGTGGCGCCGCTGGCGGCGCAGGTCGCCGCCCCAATCTTCATGCCGCTGAACGTGGAGGACGAGACGCAGATGACTGCGCTGTTCGCGCGCATCGCCGAGGACTGGGGCCGGCTGGACGCCGTGGTGCATTCGGTGGCCTTCGCACCGAAGGCGGACCTCCAGGGCGGGCTGCTCAATTCGTCCGCCGAGGGCTTCGCCCGGGCCATGGATGTCTCGTGCCACTCGTTCATCCGCATGGCGCGCCGCGCGGTGCCGCTGATGACCGAAGGCGGCACGCTGTTCGCGATGAGCTACGACGGCGCCAACCGCGTGGTGCCGAACTACAACCTGATGGGGCCGGTGAAGGCCGCGCTCGAGGCCAGCTGCCGCTACCTCGCGCACGAGCTGGGGCCGCAGGGCATCCGCGTGCATGCGATCTCGCCAGGGCCGCTGAAGACGCGCGCGGCTTCGGGGCTCAAGGACTTCGACCTGCTGCTCGCGGAGGCCGCCGGCCGCGCGCCGCTTGGCGAACTGGTCGACATCATGGACGTGGGCTTCGCCACGGCCTACCTGGCGACGCCCTACGCGCGCCGGCTGTCCGGCAACACGGTCTACGTGGACGGTGGCGTGCACATCATGGCGTAGCGCGGCGGCGCAAGACTTTGGTAACCAGGAGAGGCTGTAATGCAGGTACTGATCCGTGGGCTGCATCGGGATGTGACCGAGGACATGCTGCGGGACAAGCTCAAGGGCTACGCGCCCGTGAACTCGGTGGAACTGGTGCGCGATGGCGATCCCAATCACCCGTGGGCCTGGGTGGACCTGGCGGTGGACCCCTTCACCGCATGGCGCCTGCTGCGCCAGCTCGACAAGCAATACTTCGCCGGCAGCGTGATGCGCTGGTACATCCCGGCGCACCAGAGCTGAGGAGGATGGCGGGGAGGGCGGGGAGGTCGCCGGGGGAACCGCTTCGCAGTACCATAGCCGCACCTCGGCAACCGTACACCTCCACATGCTAGAACTCCAAGGCGCCATCTGGTTTCGCGCCGGCACGCAGGACTGGGGCGGACGCGACCGCATCGCGCTGCTGGCCGCCATTGGCGAGCGTGGCTCGATCACCGCCGCCGCGCGCGCGGTGGGCATCAGCTACAAGGCCGCGTGGGACGCCATCGACGCCATGAACAACAGCGCCGGCGAGCCGCTGGTCTCGCGCGCCGCGGGCGGCAAGGGCGGCGGCGGCACGCGGCTGACCGAACGCGCCGAGCGGCTGATCCGCACCTACCGGGCGATGGAAACCGAGCACGCCCGCTTCGTCGCCTATCTCGACAAGCTGGGCGGGGCGATTTCCGACGCCAATCCCGATGACATCCACCTGATGAGGCGCCTTATGATCCAGACCAGTGCCCGCAACAAGCTGTTCGGCCGCGTGGCCGCCGTGCGCAGTGGCGCAGTCAATGACGAAGTCACGCTGACGCTCTCGGGCGGCCAGCAGGTAGTGTCGACGATTACCCACGAGAGCGTCGAGACGCTGGGCCTGGCGCCCGGCGCCGAGGCGTTCGCGCTGGTCAAGGCGTCGTCGGTGCTGATCGGGCTGCCCGATCCGGGCATGCGGCTGTCCGCCCGCAACCAGTTGCCGGGCGTGGTGGCCCGCGTGGTGCCGGGCGCCGTCAATGCCGAGATCGTGCTGGACCTCGACGGCGGCGGCACCGTGGCGGCCATCATCACCAATGGGTCGCTGGCGGATCTGGGGCTGAAAGAGGGCGTCCGCGCCCTGGCGATCTTCAAGGCCTCCAGCGTGATCCTTGGGACGATGGCCTGACTAGATGGCGTGCGCGGGCTGCTGCGGAGCGTAGACCGGCGGATGCTGCCTACCGCGCCCGCCGCCGTGGATGCGGCCGTCGCGGATCTCCAGCACGTGGTCGCCCAGTATTTCCACGTCCTTCGGGTCGTGCGAGATGACGACCATCGGCACGTCCAGGCTCTCCTGCAGCGCGCGCAGCTCGGCGCGCATCCGCGTGCGCAGCGCAGGGTCCAGGGCCGAGAACGGCTCGTCCAGCAGGACGATGTCCGGCTGCGCCACCAGCGCGCGTGCCAGCGCCACGCGCTGCTTCTGTCCCCCTGAAATCTGGATCGGATACTGGTTGACGATCTCGCGCAGCCCGAAGGCATCCACCCAGCGCGCAGCCTCGGGCGGCAGCGCGCGGCGCGCCGGGTTGCGCCAGCCCTGGCTGAGCCCGAAGGCGATGTTCTGCGCCACGGTCAGGTGCGGGAACAGCGCGTAGTCCTGGAACAGGTAGGCCACGCGGCGCTCCTGCGGGCGCACGTCCACGCCGGTCTCGCTGTCGAACAGCACGCGGCCGTTCAGGACGATGCGACCGCTGTCGGGCGCCAGCAGCCCGGCAATCGCGCGCAGCGTCAGGCTCTTGCCGGCGCCGGACGGGCCGAACATGGCGATGCGCCGGCTGTCGGAATCGAAGTCGATGTCGAGCGCGAACTGGCGGTCAGCCGTGACAATGCGCTTGCGGATGGTGACGTGCATGCTCATGGCGATCTCACCGTCAGCGCGTGGCCGGGCCGCGCCGGAAGCGGCGCCGCTCGTAACTATCGCCAAGACCGCGCGCAGCCGGCGGCACCAGCCGGCCGGCAATCACCAGCAGCACCACGCAGGTGACCGACGTCACCAACACCAGCAGGTTGGCGGTGTTGTCGTCGCCAGCCTGCACCGCCTCGTAGATGGCCACGGACAGCGTCTGGGTGCGGCCCGGCAGGTTGCCGGCGATCATCAGCGTGGCGCCGAACTCGCCCAGCGCGCGCGCGAAGGCCAGCAGCACGCCGGCCACGATGCCGCGCAGCGCCAGCGGCAGCGTCACCCGGAAGAAGATCCCGGTCTCGGACACGCCCAGCACCCGGGCGGCGTTCTCAAGCTGGTGATCCACGCCCTCGAAGGCAGCCCGCGCGGACTTCAGCACCAGCGGGAACGCCACCACCGTGGAGGCCAGCACCGCGCCCTGCCACGTGAAGACCAGCGTGATGCCGATCGATTCGAGCCAGGCGCCGAACACGCCGCGCCGGCCCACCAGCACCAGCAGGTAGTAGCCGAGCACGGTGGGCGGCAGCACCAGCGGCAGGGTCAGGATCGCATCGACGACATCCCGCGCCGACGAGCGCCAGCGCGCGATGCCATACGCCGCCGCCACGCCCAGCACGGCGTTGAGCAGCGTCGCCCATCCCGCCACCTTGAGCGAGAGCAGGAGCGGGGTCCAGATGCCATCCATGACGATGTGGGGATCCTGAAAAGGGGATTACGGCTTCTGGAAGCCGTACTTCGCCAGCACGGCCTGGCCGTCCGGCGACAGCACGTACTGCACGAAGCTGGCAGCCTGCGTCGGCTGCTTGGTCTGCGTGGTGATGGCGATGGGGTAGGTCACCGGCGTGCGGTTCGGCACGCGTACGGCCACCTTCACCTTGTCCGGCATGATGGCCGCGTCGGTGGCGAACACGAAGCCGGCGTCGACCTCGCCGCGCGCCACGTAGTCCAGGCTCTGGCGCACGTTCTGCGCCGGCACGCCCTTGGCGGAGACGGCTTCCCAGAGGCTTTCGGCCTCCAGCGCGCCCTTGGTATAGCGGCCCACCGGCACCGACGACGGGTTGCCATAGGCCACGCGCTTCACGTCCGCGCGGGTCAGGTCGCGCAGTGCGCCAATGCCCAGCTTGCTGTCGGTCGGCACGATCAGCACCACCTGGTTGGCGGCGAAATCCTTGCGCGAGTCCGGCTGGATCACCTTCTCGGCCTCGGCCTTGTTCATCGCGTCCTGGTCGGCGGAGGCGAACACGTCCGCCGGCGCGCCGCGCACGATCTGCTGCATCAACACGTCCGAGGCGCCGAAGTTCAGCACGACCTTGGTGTCGGGATGCACCTTCTCATACTGCTCGGCCAGCGTCTTGAACGCATTGGTCAGGCTGGCGGCGGCCGAGACCACGAGGTCGGCGGCAAACGCGGAGGGCGCAGCGCCAAAGGTCAGGGCGGCGGCGAAAACGGTGCGGCGGAGAAAGGGAGTCATATGAGAGGGGTAGGTCGCCTGGACGTCACAGGCGCAATATAAGTTGCTATATAGCGCTGCGTCAATCCGCCGGGCGTATAGCCATCTTCAGCCGGATCGAATAGTCCTGTGGGGCAATATGTGTTGTAAACGACACAAAATGACACAAGGCGGCCCATCCCGCGACTGTCACAGCATTGACGCCTTGGCTCACCAAAATCCCCAGCGCACAGCAGCACAACAAAAAACACGCAAAAAGGGAATCCGAGACCATGTCACACCGCATCTCCCGTCTGCAGTCCGCCACCCTCGCGGCGCTCCTGGCCGGCACGGTGGCCATCGTGGCCGCGTGCGGCTCCGACGACAGCCCCACCAACAACAATGGCGGCAATGGCGGCACCCCGGCGGCCACGGTGCCGGCCGGCACCAAGGCCACACTGGCGCTGCTGGAAACCACCGACCTGCACACCAACGTCCGTAGCTACGACTACTTCAAGCTGGCCGATGACCCGTCGCTCGGCTTCGAGCGCGTGGCCACGCTGATCAAGGCCGCCCGCCAGGAATTCCCGAACAGCCTGCTGCTGGACAACGGCGACACCATCCAGGGCACCGCGCTGTCCGACTACCAGGCGCTGGTGAAGCCGGTGGCCTGCAGCGAGACGCTGGCGATGTACAAGGTGATGAACGCCGCCGGCTACGACGGCGGCGGCATCGGCAACCATGAGTTCAACTACGGCCTGCCGTACCTGAGCCAGGTCACGGGCAGCCGTTTCAATGTCGATGGCCTGCCCGAGCCGGGCACGCAGACGGTCTGCGCCGGGCCGAAGTTCCCGCAGGTGCTGGCGAACGTCTACAGCGTGAAGACCCGCGCGCCGCTGTTCCAGCCCTACGCGATCCTGACCAAGACGGTCACCGCCACGGGCCCGGACGGCAAGCCGGTCACCGCGCCGCTCAAGGTCGGCATCATCGGCTTCGCGCCGCCGGCCATCCTGAGCTGGGACAAGCGCTGGCTCGACGGCAAGGTCTATACCGAAGGCGCGGTGGAAACCGCCCAGAAGTACATCCCCGAGATGCGCGCCAAGGGCGCCGACCTGATCGTGGTGATTTCCCACGGCGGGCTGGACGCCTCCACCTACTCGCCGGACATGGAGAACGGCAGCTACCACCTGTCGAAGGTGGCGGGCGTGGACGCCATGCTGATCGGCCACTCGCACCAGATCTTCCCGGACGCCACCAGCACCGTGCCGCAGTTCAACCTGCCCGGCGTGGACAAGGTCAAGGGGACGGTCAACGGCGTGCCGACCGTGATGGCCAACTACTGGGGCAAGCACCTGGGCGTGATCAACCTCGCGCTGGCCTATGACGGCAGCAAGTGGTCGGTGGACCGCGCCGGCACCACGGTCCAGGCGCGCTCGATCCAGAACGCCGACAAGACCTATGTGGCGGCGGACGCCTCCGTGGCAGCCGCCATCGACACCGAGCACCAGGCCACCATCCAGTACGTGAAGACGCCGATCGGCGCCACGAACTACCGCATGTCGAGCTATTTCGCCGATGTGGGCGACCCCGGCGCGATCCAGATCGTCAACATGGCCCAGGCCCAGTACGTGAAGGACTACCTCACCGTCAACCAGCCCGCGCTGGCCAGCCTGCCGGTGCTGTCGGTCTCCGCGCCGTTCAAGAGCGGCTTCGGCGGCGGCAGCGACTACACCGACGTCTCCGCCGGCAATCTGGCGATCAACAACGCGGCCGACCTGTACCTGTATCCGAACACGGTCTACGCGGTGAAGGTGAATGGCGACGAGGTCAAGGCGTGGCTGGAGACGGCCGCCAAGCGCTTCAACCAGATCAACCCGGTGCTGGCCACGGACCAGCAGTTGATCAGCAGCTTCCCGGGCTACAACTTCGACATGTTCACTTCGGCGGACATGCAGTACGAGATCGACGTCACCCAGCCGGTGGGCAGCCGCATCAAGAACCTGACCTACCAGGGCGCGCCGGTCACGGCAGCGATGTCGTTCATCGTCGCCACCAATAACTACCGCGCCAGCGGTGGCGGCAACTTCCCGGGGCTGGATGGCACGAAGACCGTGTACGCCTCGCCGGACGCCAACCGCGACGTGCTGATCGCCTATATCAAGAACGCGGCGAATGTGACGCGTGCAGCGCACGGCAGCGCGCGTAGCTGGCGCTTCACGCCAGTGACGACGGCTGGCAAGGTCGTGTTCAGCTCGGGCGTGGGCATGCTCCAGCAGGCGGTCGATGCGGGCCTGACCAACATCACGCTCGACAAGGCCGACGATGGCGCGAACAAGAACCTGTCGCAGTACAAGATCGACCTGAGCCTGTGATGACCGCCGCTGCCGCCACTGCCACCGCCACCGCTACCGCCACCTTCCCGCCCGCCTTCCGGCGCCGCCGGGCCCATCCGCTGTTCGCCGCCGCGCTGGTGGCGGTGACGGTGGCCGCAGCCGGCGTGGCCGGTGCCGCCGCGTGGCGCCACCATGCCGAGGCGCGCCAGGCCGAACTGGCGCAGTGGCAGCGCATGGCCAGCATGGCCGCCGATGCCGACGGGCTGTCGCGGCTGGCTCGGGCGGCAGATGCGGGCGAGACCGCCGCCCGCGCCGCGCTGGGCGAGACGCTGCTGGCCCGCCCCGATGCGCTCTCGCGCGCCGATGGCGAGCGCTGGCTGCGCCTGGCCGCCGACAGCGGCAGCGTGCGCGCCCACTTCGTGCTCGGCAAGGCGTCGATGCTGGGGCAACTGTCGGTGCGCCAGCCGGACCTCCCGCGCGCCTGGACCCACCTCGAAGCCGCCGCCCGCGCCGGCGATGCAGGCGCCGCGTACTACCTGGGCCTGCTGTGCCGGGGCGGTTATGGCCGCGCGCCGGACGCCCCGGCAGCCGTGCGCTGGCTCACCGTGGCAGCCGAGGGCGGCGTGGCGCAGGCCATGTTCCTGCTGGCCAACGCCTACCGCGACGGGGAGGGCGTGCCGCGCGACGACGCCCGCGCCGTGGACTGGTACGAAGCCGCGGCTGAGCGCGAGCATCCGGCGGCGCTCCAGGCCCTGGCCATGGCCTACCTCAACGGCGAACTGGGCCTCGCGCGCGACGACAAGGCGTACCGGCAGCACATGGCCGAGGCGGCGCACGCACTGCGGCACCCGGCGCTGACCCCCTGAGGTGGCTGGCATCCGGTAAGCTGGCATCCCACGACGGATGCCCACACCTCACGCCCCATGAAATCGATCTATCTCGCCGGATTCGACGTTTTCCGCAAGGACGCGCTCGCCCACGGCGCGCACCTCAAGGCGCTGTGCGCCCAGCACGGCTACGAAGGGTTGTATCCGCTCGACAAGGCTGCGCCGGCCGGCCTCTCCGGCCCCGACACCGCGCAGTGGATCTATGAGGCCAATCTCGCGCTGATCCGCCGCGCGGACCTCGTCATGGCCAATCTCGATGACTTTCGCGGCCCGGGCGAGCCGGACAGCGGCACGGCGTTCGAAGTGGGTTTCGCGGTGGCGCTCCAGAAGCCGGTGTGGGCCTATTCGGCCGATGCCGGCACGCTGCTGGACCGCGTGCGCGTGGGCACCGATGCCGATGGCGAGGCGCTCGATGCGCGCGGCTACGTGGTGGAGGACTTCGGCCTGTCCAAGAACCTGATGCTGGCCTGCAGCGTGCGGCTGGTGGCTGGCGATGCCGAGGCCTGCCTGGCTGCGATGGGCGAGGCGGACCGGCGCCGCGCCGCACGCCGGGCGCAGGCGCTGGAAGCCGGCGGCCCGGAAGACTGACTAATAGATAAGGGTCAGGGCCGCAGCGATTGCACGCCGGCGGCGATGTCGGCGGCGGTGGTCGCCACGATCTGGCGGTAGGCGGTGACCATGCCGTCCACCTGTCCCGGCGCGGGCAGCTCGGTCTGCGTGCGGCCGCTCAGCACCTTGCCGTCGGGCAGCTTGCGCACGGTCCAGGCGATGGTGGCGGCAGCGCGCTGGCCCAGATCGCCATCGAGCCGCACCACTTCCGTGGTCACGCGGTACACCGGCGTCACTTCCGACAAGCCCTGCTGGTAGGTATCCACCGCGCCGAGCCGCGCCTGCAACTGCTGGGACAGCGCGTCGCGCAGTTCGTCCGGCAGCGGCGACGACCAGCGCGACAGGTCGAGCAGCTTCAGCCCGCCTTCGCTGCCGTCCGCCACCACCAGTTGGGGTCGGTTCAGCCGCTCGGGCACCCGTACCGGGGCCACCTCGATCCAGATCGGAGTCGTGGCCGCCGCAGGCGCCGTGGCTTCGCCGTTCGCCAGCGTGTAGTAGCGCGGCTCGGGCGAGGCGCAGCCTGCCAGCACCGCCAGCGCGGCGAGAGCCGCCAGCACGGCCGGCGCCATCCTCATCTTGTCAGCAGATCGCTTCATCATGGTTTCTCCGCCTTGCCGCGCAGCAGCGCCTCGGGGTGGCGTTCCAGGTAGTCGGTCAGCGCGCGCAGGGACACAGCCGTGCGCGTCAGTTCCTGCAGCATTCGGCGCGTGTCCTGCTGCAACGGCGCGTCAGAGGCCAGCGTGCCGTTGGCCGCCGTCAGCGTGCGGCGCGCGTCCTGCAGCGCGGCCAGCACCTGCGGGGCCACGTCGCCGTTGAGCTGGGCCACGAGCTTGTCGGCGGAGGCCATCATCGCGTTCATCGAGGCCATGGCCGTGCGCAGGTCCTGCCCGATCTGGTCGAACGGCACCTTGTCGATGCGGTTGACGATATCGCCCAGCTTGGCCTGCAGGGCGTCGAACGTGCCCGGCGTGGTCGGCAGTTCCGGCATCGCCGCATTGAGGTCGATGTCGGTCGGCGGCGGCGCCTTCGGGAAGAAGTCGAGCGCCACGTAGAGCTGGCCGGTCAGCAGGTTGCCGGTACGTAGCTGCGCGCGCATGCCCCGCTTGACCAGCCCCTGCACGATGGCGCGCTTGCGCTCCTCGTCGGCCACGTCGCGTTCACGGAAGCCCATGCGCGACGGATAGAACTCCACCACCACCGGCATGCGGAACGCCTTCTTGTCGCGCACGTACTCGATGCCGATGGAGCGCACCGTGCCCACCACCACGCCACGGAAGTCCACCGGCGCGCCCGGCGTCAGCCCGCGCACGGACTGGTCGAAGTTGAGCACGGCCAGCGCGGGCGCCAGTTCATCAGGCTCCTTCATGGCCTCCGACTGATCGCCGGCGAGCAGGTATTGCGTGTTCTCGGCGGCGGCAGTGCGGGCCGAGGAGTTGTCGGGCGACTGGAACGCCACGCCGCCCAGCAGGACCGTCACCAGCGACTGCGTGGAGAGCTTGAGCCCGCCCGCATCGAGCTTCAGGTCCACGCCGCTGGCGTGCCAGAAGCGGGTATCGGCGGTGACGAGCGTGTCGTACGGCTTGTTGACGAACACCCGCAGCGTGATGTCGCGCCCATTCGGCTCAAGCTGGTAGGCCACCACCTGGCCCACCTGCACGCGGCGGTAGTAGACCGGTGAGCCGATGTCGAGCGAGCCCAGGTCCTGCGCGCGCAGCACGAACTGCCGGCCGGAGGCATCGGTGGTGACCACCGGCGGCACCTCCAGCCCGGTGAAGCTGCGCGTGCTGGACTGCGACTTGCCGGCATCCACGCCGATATAGGCGCCGGACAGCAGCGTCTCCAGCCCGGACACCCCGCTGACCGCGAAGCGCGGTCGCACCACCCAGAAGCGCGTGTCGCTGACGGCGAAGTTCTCGGCATCCTTGGTCAGCTCGATGATGGCCACCACGTGCGAGCGGTCCGGCGCCAGCCGCACGGACTTCACCAGCCCGATATCGACATCCTTGTAGCGCACGGCGGTCTTGCCCGGCGTCAGGCCCTCGGCGGTGCGGAAGGTCACCGTGATGTCGGGCCCGCGCGAGGCCAGCGTGTTGATCAGCAGCGAGATGCCCACCACGGCGGCGACGATCGGGATCAGCCAGACCAGCGAGGGCAGCCAGCGCGCCGGCTTGCGCCGCGCGGGCTGGGGCAGGCCGCCGGGGGGCGGCGGGGGCGGAAGGGGTGGAGCGGCGTTGTCAGTGTCGGGCATCGTTGGATTCCGGCAATTCGAGTGAGTCCCACAGCAGGCGCGGATCGAAGCTCAGCGACGCCATCATGGTCAGGACGACCACGGCGCCGAAGGCCATCGCGCCGCCGCCCGGGATGATCGTGGCGAGCGCGCCGGCGCGCACCAGCGAGGCGAGCAGCGCCACCACGAAGATATCGAGCATCGACCAGCGGCCGATGATTTCCACCAGCCAGTACAGCCTGGTCTGCTGGCGGATGCGCCACGACGTGCGCAGGTGCACCGAGACCAGCAGCAGCGTCAGGATCATCATCTTCAGCAGCGGCACGACGATGCTGGCGATCAGCACCACGCCGGCCAGCAGGTGCGAGCCGGACACCCAGAGGTAGATCACGCCCGAGAGGATCGTGTCGCGCTGGGTGCCGAGGATCGACTGCGTGACCATCACCGGCAGCAGGTTGGCGGGAATATAGAGAATATAGGCGGCCAGCAAGAACGCCCAGGTGCGCGCCAGGCTGGCCGGCTTGCGATGGTGCAGCGTGGCGCCGCAGCGTGGGCAGGGCTGGCCTTCCAGCGTACGCGGGCTGACCAGGTCGCAGGCGTGGCAGGACACCAGCCCGCGCGAGGTGGCCGTGGGCACCTGGGGCAGCGGTGCGTCGTCGTCGTTGTCGGGTAGCMTGAACGTCTTCATGGCGCTGGGCTCCGGTCACGGGGCGGCACCTCGTCCGCGCCGGGCGGCTCGAGGTAGTGCCACAGGTCGCGCGGATCGAACGACAGCATCGCCGCCAGCACGATCACCAGCGCGCCGAACGACCACAGCGCCACGCCGGGCAGCACCTGCGCCATGGTGGACAGCTTCACCAGCGTGACCAGCACGCCGATCATGAACACCTCGATCATGCCCCAGGGCCGGGTCTGGCGGATGCCGCGCACGATGCGGTCGAACCCGGGCGGCATCTGCCGGCGCGACATCGGCACCAGCAGGTAGCCCATCATCAGCATCTCGGAGAGCGGGAACAGGATGGTAGTGGCGAAGACCAGCAGCGCCACCGGCGCCATCTGGTCCGCGAACAGCGCCTGCACGGCGCCGATCAGCGTGGTCTGGGTGCGCACGCCCTTGAGGTCCATCTCGACGATGGGGAAGGCGTTGGAGATCAGGAACAGGATCAGCGCCGTCACCACCAGCGGCAGCAGGCGGCGGTAGGCGCGCGAGCTTTCGCGGTAGAGCGGGCCGCCGCAGCGCAGGCAGGCGGCGCGCTCGCCGGGGGCCAGCGCGGTGCGTTCGTAGAGCGCGTCGCAGTATTCGCAGGCCACCAGCCGGTGCAGATCCGGGGGCAGGTCCTGCGGGGTGTCGGGAGGAGCGTGCGGCGCCGGCGTCATGCGTCCGGAGTGAGGGTCTTGGGCGGCGTGGCCGTGACGGCGGTCATCGGCGGCCGTTCCTGCGTGCCGATGGTCCAGTCGCGCAGCAGCGCGTAGGCCACGGCCAGCACGGTCGGGCCGATGAACACGCCGAGGAAGCCGAAGGCCAGCGCTCCGCCCAGCACGCCCATCATGATCCAGATCAGCGGCAGGCCGGTGCCCTTGCTGATCAGCAACGGCTTGACCACGTTGTCCGCCATGCCGACCACGGCGCCGCCCCAGATCACCATGAAGATCGCCCAGCCGGTGTGGCCCGAGTGGTAGAGCCACAGCGCGGCCGGAATCCAGATCAGCGGCGGGCCCATCGGCACCACGGAGAGGAAGAAGGTGATGAAGCCGAGGATGGCGGCGCCGGGCACGCCGGCAATCCAGAAGCCGATGGCGGCCAGCACGGCCTGGATGAAGGCGGTGCCGAGCACGCCGTAGACCACGCCCTTGACCGTGCTGCCGGCCAGCGCCAGCAGGTGGTCGGCGCGCTCGCCCGCCACGCGGCGCATGCCGCCGCGCAGCCACTGCACGGCCAGTTCGCCGCCGGTATAGAAGAAGAACGCCAGGACGATGGAGAGCGCCAGCTGGCCCAGCCCGGCGCCAATCGACAGGCCCGCGCCCAGCAGCACATGACCGACCGGCGCGATCAGCTTGCGCAGGTTGGCCACCATCTCGGAGTCGGCGGTGATGACCTCCTGCCACGCGTTGGCGAGCTGGTTGCCGACGAAGGGCAGGCTGCTGAGCCATTCGGGCAGTTGGGGAATGCCGTGCTGGGTATAGCGTTCGACCAGCGCCTGGAGATCGTCCAGATGGCCGGAGAGGCTGGCGCCGGCATAGACGAACGGGCCGAGCACGATGACCGTGGAAATCAGCACGCAGATCAGGGCGGCGATGCCGCGCCGGTTGCCGAGCCAGCGCGTGAGTACGGTATAGGGGTACCAGGAGGCGTACGCGAGGATCGCGCCCCACAGCAGCGCGGTGGCGAACGGGGCGAGTACCAGCAGCGAACCGCCGATCAACACGATCAGCGCGAAGACGGCGGCGAGCTTTTCAATCAATTGTCCGGAACTCATCGGGCAGATCTCCAGGGGCGGCCGTGTGACGGAAACGCCGTAAGCATAGCGGAAATCGATGACAGCGCCGCCGGGGGCGCTGGCCTGGATGAGTGTAATGGGAGGCGGGATGTGGGGCGGAGACTTCGTGGAGAGGCTGGCCCTCTCCCCCGGCCCCTCTCCCGCAAGCGGGCGAGGGGAGACCCCAGATAGCGCTTGAGATGCCGGTGGTTGGCTCCCCTCTCCCTTTGGGAGAGGGGCCGGGGGAGAGGGCCGGCGCCTCAAGCCGCCATCACGGCTCCGTCACGCCCCGGCGCAGCAGGGCCGCCACGAGGTCCGTCTGGGTGACCATGCCGACCACGCAGCGGTTGTCGTCGATCACCGGCACATGGTGCAGCCCGCCGTCGGAGAAGGCGCGGCCCAGGTCCACGATGGGCTGGTCGGGGCGCGCGGTGACCACCGCGCGGGTCATCAGGTCGCGCACGGTGCCGTTCACGCGGCGCGAGTGCATGCGCTGGGCGCGGAAAAAGTCGGTCTGGGTGAGGATGCCGAGCAGGCGGCGCCGGCCGTCCACCACGGGCAGCGCCTTGATGTGATGGCGCGCCAGCAGCGCGGCGGCGTCCGCGGCGGCCTGGCCGGGGCGCACGGCCACCACGTCCCGCGACATGATGTCCCCGCACGCCACATCGCCAAAGCGGCGCCGATAGGCGCGCAGCTCGGCCTCCACGATGATGGCCTCGAGATCGTCTTCCTCGATGTCCAGGAACTCGCCGCGCGCGGCCAGCACGGCGTCCAGGTCGGCGCGCGTCACGCCCACGCGCTGGCTTGGCGGCACGTCGCGGGTGTGATGCTGCGTGGCGGCTTCGGGCGGCCGATGCGGATAGCGCCGCCGGGCGAAGTTGTTGAAGGCGAGGGCGGCCAGCAGCAGCAGCATCGAATTGATGGCCACCGGCATCACCACGAAGCCGAAGCCCAGCGCCTGCACAGCCGGGCCGCCCAGCACCGCTGTGACGGCGACGGCACCGCTGGGCGGGTGCACGCAGCGGAGTTGGAACATCAGGGCGATGGCGCCCGCCACGGCCACGCCGGCCGCCAGCCCAGGGTCCGGAATCCAGCGCGCGCAGGCCACGCCCACGGTGGCGGCGACCAGATTGCCGCCGATGATCGACCACGGCTGGGCCAGCGGGCTGGACGGCACGGCGAACAGCAGCACGGCCGACGCGCCCATCGGCGCGATGAACCACGGGTTGAAGCCCTGCAGGAAGCGGCGGCAGATCCACTCGGTCAGGAACAGGCCGATCAGCGCGCCAAGGCAGCTTTTCAGGCGCTCGCCAAGGCTCGCGGCGATCGGCATCGGCACGAAAGTGCGCAGCCAGGCACGTGCCTTGGCAACGGGTTGGGAAGTGTCGAATGCGGCGGGCATCGATATCGGGGAGCAGGGGCGCTCAGAATGCGGGGGGTCCGCAAATATATCATCGCATGATATATTGCGCCGGCCTCCGGACTGCGCCCCCCTGCCCCCGCTCCCCCTTATGCCTCCCTCATCACATTCCGACCCCGTCCCGTTCGAGAAACGCGACTACGCCGCCAACGGCCGCCTGCCCATGCTGGCCGGCATCGCGCTGGCCATCGGCGCGATCAGCACCGGCGCCGCCTTCGTGCTGGTCAATCTGATCCGCTTCTTCACCAACCTGTTCTTCTTCCAGACGATCTCCTTCGCGGAGCGCTCGCCGGCCAGCCACGCGCTGGGCCCCTGGGTAATCGTCGTGCCGGCCATCGGCGGGCTGATCGTCGGCCTGATGGCACGCTACGGCAGCGACAAGATCCGCGGCCACGGCATCCCCGAGGCCATCGAGGCGGTGCTGTTCGGCAAGAGCCGCATGTCGCCGAAGGTGGCCGTGCTCAAGCCGCTGTCGTCCGGCATCGTGATCGGCAGCGGCGGGCCGTTCGGGGCCGAGGGGCCGATCATCATGACCGGCGGCTCCATCGCCTCGCTGCTGGCCCAGTACCTGCACCTGACCGCCGCCGAGCGCAAGACGCTGCTGGTGGCGGGCGCCTGCGCCGGCATGACGGCGATCTTCGGCACGCCGGTGGCCGCCGTGCTGCTGGCCATCGAGCTGCTGCTGTTCGAGCTGCGCCCGCGCAGCCTGCTGCCGGTGGCGCTGGCCTGCGCCGTGGCGGGCTTCCTGCGGCCGTTCGTGTTCGAGGCCGGCCCGCTGTTCCCGCTCCAGACCGCGCCGGCCAGCACACTGGCGCTGGGTTCGTGCGTGCTGGCCGGGCTGCTGTGTGGCGTGCTCGGCGCGGGGCTGACGCTGGCGCTCTATCGCACCGAAGACGCGTTCGGCAAGCTGCGCCTGCACTGGATGTGGTGGCCGGCCATCGGCGGGCTGGTGGTGGGCATTGGCGGCTATTTCGAGCCGCGCGCGCTGGGCGTGGGCTACGACGTGATCGGCGACCTGCTCAACAACCGCCTCGCGCTGGAGGTGGCCGTGGCGCTGCTGGCCGTCAAGGCCGTGATCTGGATTGCCGCGCTGGGCTCGGGTACCTCGGGCGGCGTGCTGGCGCCGCTGCTGATGCTCGGCGCCGGRCTGGGCGTGGTGTTGGCGCCGGTGTTGCCGGGCGGCTCCCCGGCGCTCTGGGCGCTGGTCTGCATGGCCGGCGTGCTCGGCAGCGTGCTGGGCGCACCGCTGACCGCCATCGTCTTCGCCTTCGGCCTCACGCATGACAGCGAGGCGCTGCTGCCGCTGCTGCTGACCACGGCGGTGGCCTACGGTTTCTCGGTGCTGACCATGAAGCGGTCGATCATGACCGAGAAGATCGCCCGGCGCGGGCTCCATATCTATCGGGAGTACGGCGTGGACCCGCTCGAACGCGCCCACGTGGATGAACTGATGACGCGCGACGTAGTGACCATCGACGCCGAACTACCCGTGGCCGACGCCCTGCCGCGCTACTTCGGTGACCACGCCGCCCATCGCGCCTACCCGGTGGTGCGCGCGGGCCGGCTGGTCGGCATGCTCCATCGCACGGCCATCGTCGCGGCCCATGCCGGGGACGATGCGGGGCTGCGTTGCGGGGATCTGGTGGCGGGGCAGGGCGATGCCGCGCCCGCCGCGCTGCTGCCCGCGCTGACTGGCCGCGCCGCCGCCGGCCGCATGGCCGAACTGAGCGTGGCGCGCCTGCCGGTGGTGGAGAGCGTGGCGACGATGCGCATCGTCGGCATCGTCGCGCTACGCGACCTGCTGGCCCCGAGCGGCCATGTGATGCACGAGGAAACCCGCCGCGAGCGGCTGCGCGGGGCAGTGCGCGCGGTGCGCGGGGTCGGTCAGAGCTTGTAGCTGGTCAGCAGGATGCTGGTTTCGGTGGCCGAGATCCCCTCGATCAGCCGGATCCGGTCCAGCGTGCGGTCGAACTGCTCCAGCGTGTCCGCGCGCAGTTCGGCGATGATGTCCCAGCGGCCGTTGGTCGTATGCAGGGTCTGCACATTGGGCTCGCCGCGCAGGGCCTGCAGCACCTGCCGGGCGCGATTGCCCTCCACGGCCACCGTCATCCAGGCGCGGATGCGGTGCGGCTCGGCCTCTGCCTTGAGTCGCACCGTGTAGCCGACGATCAGCCCTTCCTTCTCCAGTTTGTCGATCCGGTTCTGCACCGTCGCGCGCGAGACGCGCAGCGCCTTGGCCAGCGCCGTCACGGGCGTGCGGGCGTTGTCGCGCAACAGGCTCAACAGTTGTTGGTCGGTGGCGTCCATCGGGGGCTCCTCTGGCGATTTGTCGCCTTATGCTGGCGAATTGTCGAATCGTGCGCGCATTTTGTCCATCTTGCTGACTATTTGTTGGCGCGGGCGGGCACCACAATGCACGCACGGCAGCCACAACAGACAAAGGAGCCCCCGTGACCGACCGCCCGACCATCCTCCTCATCGCCCCCACGTTCTATGACGTGTCCTACAGCATCAACCCGTGGATGGACCCGGCAGCCTGGGCGCGCGACCCGCGCGGCATGCATCGCCAGGCCCGGGCGTCGTTCGACGCGCTCCACGCCGCGCTGACCGCCGCCGGGTTTGCCGTCGAGGTGGCCGAAGGGGCGCCGGGCCAGCCCGACATGGTGTTCCCGGCCAACGCGGCGGTCGTGCTCGACGGCAAGGCCGTGCTGGCGCGCTTCCGCTACCCGCAGCGCCGGGGCGAAGAAGCGCCGTTCGCGGCAATCTTCGACGCGCTGCGCGCGCGCGGTCTGCTCGACAGCGTGATCACGCTGCCCGAGGGCTGCTATCAGGAAGGGGCGGGCGACTGCATCTGGGACGCGCAGCGCGGCCATTTCTGGGCCGGCTTCGGTCCGCGCTCCTCGCGCGAGGCCGCCGATGCCGTCGGCGCGCAGTTTGGACAGGAGGTGGTGGCGCTGGAACTGGCCACCGAGCAGAGCTATCACCTCGACGTCTGCTTCTGTCCGCTGGCCGGCGGCGAGGTGCTCTATTACCCGCCGGCGTTCTCGGCGGCGGCGCTGCGCACCCTGCACGCGCGCGTGCCGGCGGCACTGCGCATCGAGGCCACCGAGGACGACCTGCGCCACTTCAGCGTCAACGCCGTCAATCTGGACGACCACGTGGTGATGACCCGCACCACGCCGCATCTGCGCGGCGAACTGGGCCGGCGCGGCTACCGGCTGCACGAGGTAGACCTGTCGCCGTACATGCTCTCCGGCGGCGGGGCTTACTGCATGACGCTGCGCCTGGATCGCACCAGCACGCCCGCGCGCCGCGCCGTGGCCGCATGACCAGGAGACCGCCATGACGGCCAAAATGACAACCTTCCTGGATGCCGCCGACGCCGCCACGCTGGTGCGCCGCATCGGCGTCGCCCGGGCCATCGGCGAGGTCGCCGAGCACGTCCGCCAAGACTTTCTGCGCTGGCCGGCCTTCGAGAAATCGGCGCGGCTGGCCAGCCATTCGCCGGTGGGCGTGATCGAGCTGATGCCGGTCAGCGACGGCGCGCAGTTCGCCTTCAAGTACGTCAACGGGCATCCCGGCAACGCGCAGCAGGCGCTGCCGACGGTGATGGCCTGCGGCATGCTGGCCGATGTGCGCACGGGCTTCCCGCTGCTGCTGGCCGACCTGACGCTGGCCACGGCGCTGCGCACGGCCGCCACCTCGGCGCTGGCGGCGCGCGCCATGGCCCGGCCCGGTGCCCGCACGATGGCGCTGGTCGGCAACGGCGCGCAGGCCGAATTCCAGTCGCTGGCCTTCCACGCGATGCTCGGCGTGCGCGAGATCCGCGCCTACGACATCGACCCGGCGGCCACCGCGCGGCTGGTGCACAACCTTGCCGGCGTGGCGGGCCTGTCGATCGTGCCGGTGGGGTCGATCTCGGCCGCGCTGGCGGGGGCCGACATCGTGACCACGGTGACGGCCGACAAGACCCACGCCACCATCCTCATGCCGGACATGATCCGCCCCGGCATGCACCTGAACGCCGTGGGCGGCGACTGCCCGGGCAAGACCGAGCTGCACGCGGACATTCTGCACGCCGCGCGCATCGTGGTGGAGTACGCCCCGCAGTCCCGCATCGAGGGCGAGATCCAGCAATGGCCCGAGGCGCCGGTGCATGAGTTGTGGGAAGTGCTGTCAGGCGCCGCGCCGGGCCGGGTGTCGGCGGACGATGTGACGATCTTCGATTCGGTGGGATTCGCGCTGGAGGACTACGCCGTGCTGCGCTGGCTCCATGCCGCCGCGCGCGCCCATGGGGTGGGACGGCCGATCGCGCTCGTGGCGCTGCCGCCGGACCCGCGCGACCTGTACGGCTGGATGATGGCGTCCTGCCAGGAAGCCGTGGCGGCCTGAGGGGAAGGGGAGCGGGAGTGTACGGGGCTCTTACTTAATACCGGACGCGTGGTCTTGCTCCCCTCTCCCGGAAGGAGGAGGGGAGCCAGCCTGCGCTCAGGCGCCCACGCGCCCCATCATCAGCTGCGCGCGCAGGAAGCCCTTGATCTCTTCCAGCGACGGCGTCTTCAGGAACACCATGATGCCCCATTGCTGGAGTGCATCGGCCACGCCGTCATAGGCCTGGCGGTTGGTGATCACGGCGAAGATCACGCGTTGCCGCGCGAAGAAATTCTGGAGCTTCTCGATGGTCGCCGACTCGGCGTCGTTCAGCTCCTCCACGTAGTAGAGCACCACGCGCGGCCGGGCGTCGACCGAGGTGATGACCGTGTCGACCACGTCCTCGAGCACCTGGCTCTTGAGCGGCAGCGACCACTTGCCCAGCTGGGCGCTGATGCGCTGCGCTTCCTGGTGGTTCGGGTGAAACACCACAAGGTCGAGGTCGTGCTCGGCGGCCATGTCAGGCGTGGCGCGGCTCGCCAGCAGGCGATGGACGGTTTCCTTGTGAATGCGCCGATGGCCGCCGTTGGTCTTCCACGCGCCCAATTCGCCGCGTTCGACCATTTTCTGGACGGTGCCCAACGAGACGTTGAGAAGTTTTGCCGCGGTCCGCGTGCTGTAGTAGGGCTTTTCAGCCAGTTCCGGATCCAGTTTCATCCAATCACCCGTAGTGTCGATCGGCAGCACGGCGCCAGTTGCTCGCCGCGTGGCACCCTCGGACGCGCCACGCCGTTTTGATCCGGGCTGCCGGATTTACTGACCCTGACATTTGCGACCCGCTCCCCGGCCGGTCTTTGTTGCTTTTACGCGTGCGTGGGCTCAGGTGCCCGCGCGCGCGGTTGGAACCTGGCAGTCTGTGCCGCCTGTCGGTAGGGTTCCGCCATGCCAATAGTATGGCTTCATCGCGCTGTGCCGCCACAGGGAAACCCGTGGTTGGCGTCACACTTTTGTTGTTTAACGTACATCGGGCAGCTTCGGTGGACGGCACCAACGCTGCCGGTTCGCATTCTCGCCGGCATTTTTGCCCGCGTGCCAGTCCCAGCGCACCTCTCAAGGGACAGGTGCCAGGCGCGGCAGTTCCCCCGCTCGTACATTCGATACATTGCCGTCGACGGCGTGACGGTCAGTTCAGCCCGTACTTCCTCACCTTGTCGAACAGCGTGGTCTTGGCCACGCCCAGCGCCTCGCCGGCGCGGCTCAGGTTGCCATCGTGGCGGCGCAGCGCATCGGCGATCAGCGCGCGCTCGAACTGCTCCACGGCCTGGGGGAGCGGCAGCGCGTGCGGCGCGGCGCCACCCTGGGCGGGGTCGCAGCCCAGGCCGAGCACGTGGCGTTCGGCCAGGTTGCGCAGCTCGCGCACATTGCCGGGCCAGGGGTAGGCCACCAGCCGGGCCAGCTCGGCCGCCGTGGCCGGCACGGCCTCGCGCTCGAAGCGCAGCGCGGCCTGGGCGACGAAATGCTCGAATAGCTGCGGCACGTCCTCGCGCCGCTCGCGCAGCGGCGGCAGGGCCAGCGTCACCACGTTCAGCCGGTAGTACAGGTCGGCGCGGAACTGGCCGGCATCCGCCAGCGCGCGCAGGTCCGCCTTGGTCGCCGCCACCACGCGTGCGTTCACCGGCACCGGCAGGTTGGAGCCCAGCCGCTCCACCACGCGCTCCTGCAGCACGCGCAGCAGCTTGATCTGCATCGGCATCGGCATGCTCTCGATCTCGTCGAGGAATAGCGTGCCGCCGTCGGCATGCTCGATCTTGCCGATGCGGCGCCGCGCGGCGCCCGTGAACGAGCCGGCCTCGTGGCCGAAGATCTCCGATTCGAACAGCTGTTCGGGCAGGCCGCCGCAGTTGATCGGCACGAAATGGCGCGCCCGCCGGCCGCTGGCTTCGTGCAGGCAGCGCGCCACCAGCTCCTTGCCGGTGCCGGTCTCGCCGTGGATCAGCACGTTGGCGGCGGTGTCGGCCAGGTCGGCAATCATCTGGCGCAGCCGGCCGATGGCCGGGGAGTCGCCGATCAGCCGGGCGGACAGCGTCTCGCGCCCGGCCAGCCGCGCGCGCAGCTCGGCCACTTCCAGCGCCAGCCGGCGCTTGTCGAGCGCGCGGCGGCATGTGGCCACCAGCCGCTCGGGCGAGAACGGCTTCTCGAGGAAGTCGTACGCGCCTTGTTTCATCGCCTGCACGGCCAGCGACACGTCGCCGTGACCGGTGATCATGATGACTGGCAGCGCGGCGTCGCGCGTCATCAGCTCGCGCAGGAGCGCCATGCCGTCGGCGCCGGGCAGGTGGATGTCGCTGACGACGATGCCGGCGTAGCCGGCCTGCACCTCGCGCAGCGCGGCCTCGGCGCTGGGCACGCCGCGCGTGGCCATGCCTTCGAGCCGCAGTGCCTGCTCGCAGCCGAGCCGCACGTCCGGGTCGTCCTCGACGATCATCACCGTCATCGTCGTCATGCCAGCCGTCATGGCGTCCGGCTGCTGCACCTCAGCCGACATGCCGCGCCTCCGGCCCGGCCTCGGGCAGGGCGAGCGTAAAGCAGGCGCCGCCCTCGGGATGGTTGATCGCGGTCAGCGTGCCGCCGTTCTCGTTCAGGATGCCGGCGGACAGCGTCAGGCCGAGGCCCAGCCCCTCGCCAGCCGGCTTGGTCGTGAAGAACGGCTCGAACAGCCGCGCGAAGGCCGCCTCGGACAGCCCCGGGCCGCTGTCGCGCACGGTCAGGTGCACCAGCCCGCCGCTCTGGTAGGCGTGCAGCGAGAGCCGGGGCGCCGTGCGGCCGGCCATCGCGGTCATTGCATCGAGTGCATTGCCGACGAGGTTGACGAGCACCTGCTCGAGCCGGTTCGGGTCGCAGGCCACCATCAGATGGGGGTCGATGTCGCGCTCGATGGCCGGCGCCACCGCCGCGATGCGCGTCTCCAGCAGGAACAGCGCGTTGTCCACTGCCTCGGCCAGGCGGGCCGTGCCGCGCTGGCCCACCGACGGGTTGCGCGCGAAGGACTTCAGCGCGCCCGTGATGCGCCCCATGCGGTCCACCAGCCCGATGATCTTGCCGAGGTTTTCCTGCGCCGTGGCGTGGTCGCCGCGTTCGAGGAACTTGCCGGTGTTGCCCGAGAGCGTGCGCAGCGCCGCGAGCGGCTGGTTCAGTTCATGGGCGATGCCGGCCGACATCTGGCCCACCGCCGCGAGCTTGCCGGCCTGCATCAACCCGTCCTGCGCCTGGCGCAGGAAGGTCTCGGTGCGGGTGCGTTCGGCCACTTCGGCATGCAGTTGCTGGTTCGCGGCGAAGAGGTCGGCGGTGCGTTCGGCCACCTTGCGTTCGAGTTCGCTGTTGGCCGCCTCCAGCGCCGTGCGCGCCGCCAGCCGCTCGCTGACGATGCGCCGCCGCACGTTCCAGGCCGCCCCGAGCAGCAGCACGAACGCCGCCAGCACGCCGGCCAGCGCCGCGCTGTTGAGCGCGGCCACGCGGGCCTGCGAGGTATTGGTCAGCAGGGTCAGGTTCCAGTCGGTGCCGGGCAGGGCCAGGTGCTGGGCCAGCATCGGCGGGCCCTGGCGCAGCCGTACCAGGGCGTCGCCGCCCTCGCTGGGGCCGGGGCCGAGTTCGCGCACCGTGGTCAGCGCCAGCGGGGGCAGCGGGGCGCGGTTGTACTGGAGCGAGCGGTCCAGCTTCTCGCGCTGGGCCGGCGCCAGCGGCCGCGTGGCGGCCAGCTTCCAGGACGGGTCCGAAGCGAGGATCACCACGCCGTTCTCGTCGCTCAGCAGCATCTGGCTGTCGTTGCCCTGCCAGCGGTTCTCGAGCGGCTCCAGGCCGATCTTGACCACCGCCACGCCCACCGGCTTGTCACGGTCGCCCAGCGGGGCGGAGAGGTAGTAGCCAGACTCGCTGCGCGTGGTGCCCACGCCGTAGAAGCGGCCGAGCTGGCCTTCGATGGCGCTGCGGAAGTAGGGGCGGAAGCTCAGGTCTTCGCCGAGATAGCTGTCGGGACGCTGGAAATTGCTGGTCGCGAGGACCTTGCCGCGCGCGTCGAGAATATAGACCACGCGGGTGCCGGCCCGGCCGTTCAGCGCGGCGAGGTAGGCGTTGGCGGCGGCCACGCGCTCGGGGTTGCCCGGCTGGCGCAGCAGCCCCTCGATGCGGGCATCGAGCGAGAGCAGGCTCGGCACGTAGTCGAAACGGGCCAGTTCGCTCTCCAGCGCCTGGGCGTACAGGCGCATCTGCACCTGGCCACGTTCGGCCTGGCGGTTCAGCGCGGTGTCATAGGTAAAGCGATAGCCGAGCCAGCCCGCGGCCGTCACCAGCGCGGCCAGGGCCAGCAGGGCGACGATCGGCGCGGCGCGGCGCCAGGGCGAGGTGCCGCCGCCCCCGCCAGGAGCGAGGCCGGTATCGGCGGAGGACAGGGGGCCGGTCATGAGGAATTCTGTGAGGCGGATGCACAGCCGTCGGGTGACGCCGACGCCGCATGCTGCTGGCGCGGTGCGGGCCGGATCCGCGGCGAGGCCCACGTTTTACCACACCCCATGCAAGTGCCGGCCAAATCGGACAGGTCAGACGTCCCGGTAAACGCAAAAAGGCCCGGCCGCCTGATCGGCAACCGGGCCCTGGCACGCCTGGCCGGCTTACTTGCTGGCCAGCGCCTGAGCGGGTGTCAGGCCGGTGTTGCTGTCCGCCGAGGTGTCGTCCTCGTCGGAGAGATCCGGCGCGCCGATCGCGCCTTCGCTTTTGGCGACGACGGTCGTGGCAATGGCATTGCCCAGCACATTGGTGACGGTACGGCCCATGTCCAGGATGTGATCGATCCCCAACACGAGCAGGATGCCGGCCTCAGGCAGGCCGAACATCGGCAGCACGGCGGCCACCACCACCAGCGAGGCGCGCGGCACGCCCGCGATGCCCTTGCTGGTCACCAGCAGCACCAGCAGCATGGTGATCTGCTGCGTGAGCGAGAGCTGGATGCCGTACACCTGCGCCACGAACAGCGCGGCGAACGAGGTGTACATGATGGAGCCGTCCAGGTTGAACGAGTAGCCGAGCGGCAGTACGAAGCCGGTAATGCGCGGCTTCACGCCGAAGCGCGTGAGCTGCTCGATCACCTTCGGGTAGGCCGATTCGCTGCTGGCCGTGGCGAAGCCGATCATCAGCGGCGCACGGAGCTGGCGGATCAGGCGGAAGATGTCACTTCCCAGGAAGTAGTAGCCGCCGGCGATCAGCGCCACCCAGAGCAGCGCCAGCGACAGGTACAGGCTGCCCAGCAGCTTGGCGTAGACGGTCAACACGCCCAGGCCCTGCGCCGTGATCACGGCGGCCACGGCGCCGAACACGCCAGCCGGCGCGAACGCCATCACGTAGTTGGTGACCTTCAGCATGACGTGGCCGAGGCCGTCCACGCCCTGCAGCACCGGCTTGCCGATGCCGTCCTTGAGCGTGCCGAGCGCGAAGCCGAAGAACAGCGAGAACACCACGATCTGCAGGATCTCGTTGGTGGCCATGGCCTCCACGAAGCTCTTGGGGAACATGTGCGCGATGAACTCGCGCAGGTTCAGCGCCCCGGTCTTCAGGTTCGAGGCGGCGTCCGCGGCTGGCAGCGGCAGGTTCATGCCGTGGCCCGGCGCCAGCAGGTTGGCCATCACCAGACCCAGCAGCAGCGAGGTGATCGATGCGCCCAGGAACCAGGCCATCGCCTTCAGGCCGATGCGGCCGACGGCCTTGCCGTCGCCCATGCCGGCGATGCCGGCGACCAGCGTGGCGAACACCAGCGGGCCGATGATCATCTTGATCATCCGCATGAAGATGTCGGTGAGGATGGCGAAGTGGTCCGCGATCGATTTCGCGGTGGCGGCGTCGGGCGCCAGGTGGTGGGCAGCGGTGCCGGCCAGAACGCCGAGCAGCATCGCGATGAAGATCAGTGTGGGCAGTCGCTTCATTGTCATCGTCAGTACATCCTCCTTGGGGTCGGGCACGTAGGCGTCGCGCCCTGACAGCGGCGCCTAGGTGTGCACGAGGCGTGCCAGCGCGGCGGCGCCTGGGGGAGGGGGTAAGTCGATGAATAGAAAGGGAATTTACGCGCGCTGGCGGCGCGGCGTTCGGGAATCCGGACGGATGGGTGGGGAGGCCGTTCGGAAATCCGAACGGCCATGTGATGTTTTGCTCCCCTCGCCCGCTTGCGGGAGAGGGGTTGGGGGAGAGGGCCGGCGCTGGCCGAAGCCTGCGCGCTGGAGCACACCGAGGGCCCCGCTGTGTGTGGTCGCTTGCTAGACCACCCCTCTCCCCGGCCCTCTCCCGCTGAGGGGAGAGGGAGAAACGGTGGTGTCGATGTGCGCCTGGGCGTGGTTTGTGGTGTCGCCGTTAACAGGTCAGGCCGCGTCCGCCTCGTGCTCCCACGCCTCGAGCAACTGCTCCACCGGCACCGGCCGGCCGATCACATAGCCCTGGGCGTAGTCCACGCCGATCGCGCGCAGCGTGCCCAGCGTTTCCTCGTCCTCCACGGACTCGGCCACGGTCTGCACGCCCAGCCGGTGGCCGATGTCGTTGATCGAACTGACGATCTCGCGGTCCACCACGCTGCCGGTGAGGTTGCGGATAAAGCTGCCGTCGATCTTGAGGTAGTCCACCGGGAACTGCTTCAGATAGGAAAACGACGAAAGGCCGGCGCCGAAGTCGTCCAGCGCCACGGTGCAGCCGGTGCTGCGCATCTCGGCCACCAGCCGGCTGGCGGCGGTCATGTTGTTGATCAGCGCGGTCTCGGTGATCTCCAGCCGGATGCGGTTGGCGGGGAGCACGGAGTCGCGCAGGGCGTCGTGCAGGAAGGGCAGCAGGAAGGGCTCGCCCAGCGAGTTGGCCGACAGGTTGATCGACACCGACAGCCCCGGCACCGCCGCCAGCCGCCGCCCGTACTGGTGCAGCACGTTGCGGATCACCCAGCGGTCGATGTGACCCATCAGGTCGTAGCGTTCGGCGGCCGGGATGAACGCGCCGGGCATGATCAGCGCGCCTTGCTCATCGACCATGCGGACCAGGATCTCGACGTGCCGGCCCTGCTCGCCCTCGCGCAGCGAGCGGATCTCCTGGGCGTAGAGGCGGAAGCGGTTGGCGTCGAGGGCCGAATGGATGCCGGCGGCCACTTCCAGCTCGCGGTGATGGCGCCGCGCGTCGCTTTCATCGCGCCGGTAGACCGAGACCCGGTTGCGGCCGGCAGCCTTGGCGGCGTAGCAGGCCACGTCGGCGCGGCTCATCAGCTCGCCTACCGGCGGGGTGTCCGCGTCGATGGCGGCGATGCCGATGCTCGCGCCCACGTCGTAGACGCGGCCTTCCCACGGGAAGCGGCGCTCGCGCACGGCGTCGATGACCTTCTGGCACACGTGCTCGGCTTGGTCCACCGAGCAGTCCTTGAGCAGCAACGCGAATTCGTCGCCGCCCAGCCGGGCGAGCAGGTCGTCCGGGCGCACGTGGTGGCGGATCACGTAGCCCAGTTCGCGCAGCAGCACGTCGCCGGCGCCGTGGCCGGCGGTGTCGTTGACGATCTTGAAGCGGTCCAGATCGATAAAGCACAGCGCGGCGCGGTGGCCGTGCAGCCGGGCGGCCTCGCAGGACTCGCGCAGGCGCTTTTCGAACCAGGCGCGGTTGGGCAGGCCGGTCAGGGCGTCGTGGGTGGCCGAGTGGGCCAGTTCGCGCTGCAGCGCCCGGGAGGTCGTGATGTCCTGGAACACCAGCACGGCGCCGAGCACGCCGCCGTCATTGGTCAGCACCGGCGCGGCGGAGTCCTGCACGTCGTGGCGCTCGCCGGTCAGGCTTTGCAGCACCGCGCCTTCCTGGAGGTAGGCCGGGCGCAGGGTTTGCAGGCACTGCTCCACCGGGCTGGGGATGGTCACCCCGGTGATTTCATCGACGATGCGGAAGACCTGCTCGAGCGGCTGGCCCATCGCGGCGTCCATGCTCCAGCCGGTGAGCTGCTCGGCGATCGGGTTCATGAAGGTCACGCGCATCACGCGGTCCGTGCAGATCACCGCGTCGCCGATCGAGCGCAAGGTGATGTGCAGCCGCTCCTTTTCCTCGAACAGCGCGCGGTTCAGACGGCGCTGCTCGGTGATGTCCCAGTTCGTGCCGACCAGGGCGCGCGTCATGCCGCGGCGCGTGGGGGTGCCTGCGCTGGCGCCGCCGCCGCCATCGTCGTCGTCCTCATCGTCGTGGTGCGAGACCATGGCCATGGCGCGCACGTGGCGCACCTCGCCGGTGGGGCAGACCACGCGGTATTCGGTGTCGAAGCGATGCACGCCGCGAATCGCCTGGCGCATCTCGGTGCTGACCCGGCTCACGTCCTCGGGGTGCAGCATGGCGATCCACTGCGCCAGCGTGGGCGCGCCCAGCTCCACCGAGGTGCCGTGCAGCGCGTGCATGCGGGCGTCCCAGGTGATGGTGGCGTTGGTGAAATCCCATTCCCAGATGCCCACGCCGCCGGCTTCCACGGCCAGTTCCATGCGGCGTGCCAGTTGTTCCATGCGCTCGTGGTCCGTCTTGCGGCTGTGGATATCCTCGATCTGGGAGATGTAATGGTCCGGCTGGCCGGTCTGCTGGTTGCGCACCATCGACACGGCCAGCAGCGCCCAGCGGTAGCGGCCGTCCTTGTGGCGGTAGCGCTTTTCCATGCGGTAGGCGTCGATCTCGCCGGCGGTCAGGCGTTCCAGCTGGCGCAGGTCGGCGTCCAGGTCGTCCGGGTGGGTCATCCGCTGGAACGGAATCTCCCGGAACTCCTCGGGCGTGTACCCGAGCAGCTCGCACATGGCCCGGTTCACCAGTTGCCAGCGCCCGTCCAGCCCGACCAGCGCCATGCCGATGGCCGAATGCTCCAGCGCCTGCCGGAAGCGCTGCTCGCTGCTGCGCAGGTTGGCGCGGCTCTTGCGATTCTGCGCGCTCATGAAGGCGATGCAGGCCGGGAAGATCGCCACCAGCGCGGCCGAGACCAGCAGTTCGTGGCCAGCCCAGATGGCCGCCACCCCGGCGAGCGTGCACAGTGCCAGCAGCGCGCCCTGCAGCCGCCGCCGCCAGGGGGCAGCCGCCGGGGGCGGGGGTTGGAGGGGGTTCGCGGCCGTCTCTGGCGTCATGTCTTGTGTTGTCGATGGCTGCCCCTGTGCATCAGGAGGCGGTCCGGGGTACGGCGGGTGCCGGTGCAACGGTCGCACCCCTGCCCAGCGTATGGCGCAATGTAGTCGTTCTGCGGGGCGGACGAGCCCCGAGATACGGGGCATGGCGGGGCGTTGTTGGGGCTGGCGCTCGGGCGCATTTTTTGGTAGGGGGTGGGGAAGACCCGATGCCGCGGGCGGTCGGCGTCTGTATCATCGCGCACAGAATCCGCGCCCCGATCCGGCTGCAATCAGGCCGGGGCGGGCCGCGCGGCGGCCGTGCCTCCGCCACGGAGAGGGGAACCCATGGATATTGCGCGATTCTTCCGCATCGCCAGTTCGGCGTCGATTACCTTCGTTGTCGTGGTGGTGGTGGCCGTGGGCAGTACCTATTGGTGGGGCGGACGCAAGCTCGCGCGGACCGTGAAGGTCAACGTGACCCCGGTGACGATTCCCACCGACACCGCCGCCATCGCCCATGGCAAATATCTCTACGAATCGCGCGGCTGCATGGACTGCCACGGCGCCAAGGGCGCCGGCAAGCAGGTCTTCGACGAGCCCAACGGCCTGCGCGTGCGGGCGCCGGACATCACCCAGGCCAACCCCGACGTCGCCAAATACCGCCCGGAGGACTGGGACCGCGCCATCCGCCACGGCGTGGCGCCAACGGGCCGGCCGCTGCTGATCATGCCGAGCGAGGATTACAACCGGCTTTCAAACGAGGACTTCGGCGCGCTGGTGGCCTACGTGCGCAGCCTGCCGCCGGCCAACGGGCAGCCGGCCGAAGTGCGCTTCCCGTGGTTCGCGCAGGGGCTGTACGGCGCGGGCGTGATCCGGGACGCCGCCGAGAAGATCAACCATGACCTGCCGCCCGCGCCGGCGATTGCCGCCGCGGTGACGCCGGCCTATGGCCAGTACATGGCCAATGCCTGCATGGGCTGCCATGGCGGCGACCTGCGCGGCGGCCATATCCCCGGCGCGCCGCCCGACTGGCCGCCGGCTGCCGACCTGCGCCCGAACGGCGTGATGAAGCGCTACCCCCAGCCGGACCAGTTCGTCGCCATGATGCGCACCGGCAAGCGGCCCGACGGCACCGACGTCAGCCGGGTCATGCCGTTCTCCTCGTTCGCCAAGATGAACGACACCGACCTCAACGCGCTGCATCTCTATTTGTCCGCGACTAAATAGAAGGGGCGCTACTTAATTAGCAGGGCCCAGAAACTTTCGTTTCGCCCCATCCCGGTGCACGCCCACCCGTGTGCGTAGGGCGGCGCACGTTTCTCGAATTTGTTCTATCCTCCGTGGGCGCCGCCGGGTGGCCAGGGATCCCGTGCCACGTTGCTTGCCAACGAGCCCGGCGGTGCGATGCAAGAAGACTAAGGGCAACGCACCCAAGGAGTTCCCCGCAATGACTACCCTCACCCTCAACGGCAAGACCGTGGACGTGGACGCCGATCCGTCCACGCCACTGCTCTGGGCCCTGCGCGACAACCTCGGCATGACCGGCACCAAGTTCGGCTGCGGCATGGCCGCCTGCGGCGCCTGCACGGTCCACATCAACGGCCAGGCCACGCGTAGCTGCGTGATGCCGATCTCGGCCGTGGCCGGCAGCAAGGTCGGCACCATCGAATCGATGCCGGACGACAAGATCGGCCGCGCCGTGCTCGACGCCTGGCTGCGCCACGACGTGGCCCAGTGCGGCTACTGCCAGAACGGGCAGGTGATGAGCGCCGTGGGCCTGCTGCGCAGCAAGCCGCGCCCCACCGACGCCGACATCGACCAGGCCATGGCTGGCAACATCTGCCGCTGTGGCACCTATCAACGGATTCGCGCGGCCATCAAGGATGCCGCCCGGGCCATCGCCTGAGCGGGGAATCATCATGCGAATTCGTGGCATTGAAGCACTGGCCGGCGGCAGCGGCGCGCCGGTGAACGAGGCGTCCGCGCCGGCAGAAGGCATCGCCCCGCTCTCGCGGCGCAGCTTCCTGAAGCTGGGCGGGCTGGCTGGCGGCGGGCTGGCGATCGGCATCGGCGGGCTCAGCGCGGTTGCGCAGGCCCAGGAAGGCGCCCCCAAGGCGCCGTCCGCGCCGCAGGCGTTCCTGATCATCGGCCCGGACAACACCGTGACGGTGGCCGTGAACCGGCTCGAGTTCGGCCAGGGCGTGCACACGGCCCTGCCGATGGCGCTGGCCGAGGAACTGGATGTGGACTGGAAGAACGTGCGCGCGGTGCTGGCCCCGGCCGGCGACGCGTACAAGGACCCCGCCTTCGGCATCCAGATCACCGGGGGCTCCACGGCCCTGAACCACTCGTTCCAGCAGTATCGTGAGCTGGGCGCGCGCGCCCGGGCGATGCTGATCTCGGCGGSGGCCCAGCAGTGGAAGGTGGACCCGGCGAGCTGCAGCACGTCGCTGGGCGTGGTCACCTCCGGCAGCCATCGCGCGACGTATGGCGAGCTGGCCAACGCCGCCATGGGCCTGCCCGTGCCGGCGCAGGTCACGCTCAAGGACCCGGCGCAGTTCCGCATCGTCGGCAAGCCCACGCCGCGCCTGGATTCGGCGGCCAAGCTGCACGGCGACGCCGTGTTCGGCATCGACACCCGGCTCAAGGACATGGTCGTGGCCGTGGTGGCCCGCCCGCCGCGCTTTGGCGGCAAGGTCAAGACGTTCAACGCCGACCGCGCGCGCAAGATCAAGGGCGTGGTCGATGTGATGCTGGTGCCCGTGGACCGTGGCGGCACCGGCGTGGCCGTGGTAGCCGATGGCTACTGGCCCGCCAAGACCGCGCGCGAGGCGCTGGAGATCGTCTGGGAAGACACCGGCTCGACGGTGAGCACCGCCGCGCTGTTCGACCAGTACAGCAAGCTGGCCACGCAGCCGGGCACGGTGGCCAGGCCGCTGGACGGCATCGACGCCTCGCTCAAGGGCGCGGCGAAGGTCATCGACGCCGAATACCGCCTGCCGTACCTGGCCCACGCGCCGATGGAGCCGCTCAACTGCACCATGCAGGCCGAGGTTGCCGGCAACAAGGCCACGGCGGTGAAGGTGTGGGTGGGCTCGCAGTTCCAGACCGTCGACCAGGCCGCCATCGCCCGCACGCTGGGGCTGGCGCCGGAGAAGGTCACGCTGAACACGATGATGGCCGGCGGTGGTTTCGGCCGGCGCGCGGTGCCGACCTCGGACTATCTGGTGGAAGCCGCCAACGTGCTGCGCACGTGGGTCGGCAACGGCCACACCGAGCCGCTCAAGGTGATGTGGAGCCGCGAGGACGACATCAAGGGCGGCTACTACCGGCCGCTGCACGTGCACCGCGCGCGCATCGGCGTGGACGCCAAGGGCGCCGTGGTGGGCTGGCAGCACACCATCGTCGGCCAGTCGATCGTCAGCGGCACGCCGTTCGAGTCGATGATGGTCAAGAACGGCGTGGACGTGACGATGACCGAGGGCATCGTCGAGAACGACTACGACGTGCCGCTGCAACTGGCCGTGCATCATCCGAAGGTGGACGTGCCGGTGCTCTGGTGGCGCTCGGTGGGCAACACGCACACGGGCTTCGTCAAGGAAACGCTGGCCGACGAGATGGCTACCGCCGCCAGGCAGGACCCGGTGGCGTGGCGCCTGGCCCGGCTGGACCCGCAAAAGCACGCCCGGCACCGCGCCGCGCTGCAACTGGCGGTGGACAAGTCCGGCTACGGCAAGAAGAAGCTGCCGAAGGGGCATGCCTGGGGTGTGGCCGTGCATGAGTCGTTCGGCTCGGTGGTGGCCTATGTGGTGGACGTGTCGGTAGTCAAGGGTGAGCCGCGCGTGCACCGTGTGACCGCCGGCGTGCACGCGAACCGCGTGGTCAATCCGCTCTCGGCCGAGGCGCAGATCCAGGGCGGCTGCGTGTTCGGGCTGTCGATGACCCGGCCCGGGTTTGCCATCGAGATCGAGAACGGCGCGGTGAAGAACAGCAACTTCCCCGACTACCCGCCGCCCCGCATGCCGGACGCCCCGCAGGTGGACGTGTTCTTCGTCCCCTCGCAGGACAACCCGACCGGCCTCGGGGAACCGGGCGTGCCGGCCATCGCGCCGGCAGTGGCCAACGCGCTGTTCCGCCTCACTGGCAAGCGCCAGCGCCAGTTGCCGTTCGTGGTCTGAGGCACGCTGGCCGCGTCGGCCCGGCTGGTCCGGGCCGGCCGCATCGTCCAGGTTAGGCCCCGCAGTTAGGTCTATTTCGCCCCACTTCCCGTGCCAACGGGGGCGGGACGAATGCCGTCGAGGCTTGCGTTTGCCGCGTTACCGCGCTACAAACCACTGCATACACGACGACACGGGGTTGGACATGGCCACTCAGGAAAGCGCGCTGACGTTTGCGCTGCTCGCCGTGCCCGCGCGCGCGGCCATCTGCCGCGCCTTGCTCGAGGCCGGCGATGACGGCCTGCCGGCCGACCAGCTCGCCCAGCTTGCCGGGCTCACCCTCCATCGCGCGGCCCATCATTTCGGCGAGATGGTGCAGGCCGAGGTGCTCGTCCTCGTCATTCGCGACCGCCGGGTCGGCTATGTGCTCAAGGCGCGCCGCGAGGTGCGCGAGGCGCTGGGCTACCTCGACAGCAGCGGACTCGACTAAGCCCGGGGCCGGGCGGCCGCGATCCGGGCGATGTTGTCGCGCGCGGCTTGCTCGGCATCGGCAAAGGCGGGCGTCAGGAACAGCCGCTCGCGCTGCGCCAGCGTAGTGAGGAAGCCCACGCGGCGTGCCATGAAGGCCGCGTGCAGCGCCGCGCCGGCCAGCCCGGTGCGCCGGGCCAGCAGCGCGCGGTTCTCCTCGAACACGGCTTGCGTATAGGCGTCGAACGCCTCGGCGGGGGCCGCCAGCCGGTACAGGTCCAGATCGAGCACCGTGGCCGCGTCGGGCGCCGTCGGCGTGTGCGCGCGGGTGTCCAGCACGATCTGCATGGCCTGACGCAGCACGTCGGCATCCACATCCCCCACCATCGTTTCGATCAACGCCGCCGAGGCGGCCTCGTTGTGCTCGCAGCCGGGCACGTACACCGCGTCATGGAACAGCACCGCCAGCGCCTGCGCCGGGTTCAGCGCGAGGCCCCGGGCGTGCGCCACCTCGAACATCTCGAGCACATGGGTGCGGTCGTGGTAGCGGCGATAGGGCGCCTCATAGAGCGCCAGCGCCTGGAGCACGGTCTGGCGCGGCAGGAAGTCCAGGCAGGCCAGCGCGGCCGGCCAGTCCGGCGCGAAGCGGGGCATCTCGCCCGCGTCGGTCCGCACTGGCTCGGTGAAGACTTCCGCCGTGCGCACCCACAGGATCGAGCGGTCGCGCATGGACTCGTAGACCACCACGGGCGCCAGGTCGGCCTCGAAGCGGCCCAGGCCGGTCACACGGTAGGCGCCGCCCTTGTAGTGGCGGTAAGGCATGCCCGGCACAAGGTCCGGGTCGTTCGGCATCGGTATCGACTTCGGAATGGGATTCGCCAAGATATAGACTCCACGGTTGCGGCGGATCATAAGCCATAGGGTAAACCCTTGTGTAGGGAAACCCCGTATTCAGCCCCTGTCTTGAAAACGACAACCCTCGTCCCTATAATTAGCACTCCCCGGGGGTGAGTGCTAACAGAGCCCTTGCGGTACCCGAAAACCGTTGGCCGTCGCCTTCAGACGGCCATTTGTGAATCAAAACTCACTTTTTGTACCTAGGAGTCCGTATGAACCTGCGTCCTCTGCACGACCGTGTGATCGTGAAGCGTCTGGACAATGAAACCAAGACCGCATCCGGCATCGTGATTCCCGACAATGCTGCCGAGAAGCCCGATCAAGGCGAAGTCCTCGCCATCGGCCCCGGCAAGAAGGATGACAAGGGCAACAACATTGCCCTCGACGTCAAGGTGGGTGACCGCGTGCTGTTCGGCAAGTATGCCGGCCAAGGCGTGAAGGTGGATGGCCAGGAACTGCTGGTCATGCGCGAAGAAGACATCATGGCCGTGGTCAACAAGTAATCCACGCGTCACTCGTACAGATCAGGAGAAACAGAACATGGCAGCAAAAGACGTAGTGTTCGGCGACGCCGCCCGTGCCAAGATGGTCGAAGGCGTGAACATTCTCGCCAACGCAGTGAAGGTGACCCTGGGCCCGAAGGGTCGCAACGTGGTGCTGGAGCGCAGCTTCGGCGGCCCGACCGTGACCAAGGACGGCGTGTCCGTGGCCAAGGAAATCGAACTGAAGGACAAGCTCCAGAACATGGGCGCGCAGATGGTCAAGGAAGTGGCTTCCAAGACCAGCGACAACGCCGGTGACGGTACCACCACCGCTACCGTGCTGGCCCAGTCGATCGTCCGCGAAGGCATGAAGTTCGTTGCCGCCGGCATGAACCCGATGGACCTGAAGCGCGGCATCGACAAGGCTGTCGGCGCTGCCGTGGAAGAGCTGAAGAAGCTGTCCAAGCCCACCACCACCAGCAAGGAAATCGCCCAGGTTGGCGCGATCTCGGCCAACAGCGACGCCTCGATCGGCGAGCGCATTGCCGAAGCCATGGACAAGGTTGGCAAGGAAGGCGTGATCACCGTGGAAGACGGCAAGTCGCTGGCCGACGAGCTGGAAGTCGTGGAAGGCATGCAGTTCGACCGCGGCTACCTGTCGCCGTACTTCATCAACAACCCGGAAAAGCAGGTTGTTGCCCTGGACAGCCCGTTCGTCCTGCTGTTCGACAAGAAGGTGTCGAACATCCGTGACCTGCTGCCGGTGCTGGAGCAAGTGGCCAAGGCTGGCCGTCCGCTGCTGATCATCGCCGAAGACGTCGAGGGCGAAGCCCTGGCAACGCTGGTGGTGAACAACATCCGTGGCATCCTGAAGACCGCTGCCGTGAAGGCCCCGGGCTTCGGCGACCGCCGCAAGGCCATGCTGGAAGACATCGCCATCCTGACCGGCGGTACCGTGATCGCCGAGGAAATCGGCCTGACGCTGGAAAAGGCGACCCTGAACGACCTGGGCCAAGCCAAGCGCATCGAGATCGGCAAGGAAAACACGATCATCATCGACGGCGCCGGCGACGGCTCGGCCATCGAAGGCCGTGTGAAGCAGATCCGCGCCCAGATCGAAGAAGCCACTTCGGACTACGACCGTGAAAAGCTGCAAGAGCGCGTGGCCAAGCTGGCCGGCGGTGTTGCCGTGATCAAGGTTGGCGCTGCCACCGAAGTCGAAATGAAGGAAAAGAAGGCACGCGTGGAAGACGCGCTGCACGCCACCCGCGCTGCCGTGGAAGAAGGCATCGTCCCCGGCGGTGGTGTGGCCCTGCTGCGCGCCCGCGCTGCGATCTCGGGTCTGCAAGGCGAGAACGCCGACCAGAACGCCGGTATCAAGATCGTGCTGCGCGCCATGGAAGAACCGCTGCGCCAGATCGTGCTGAACGCTGGTGAAGAGGCTTCGGTCGTGGTGGCCAAGGTGATCGAAGGCAACGGTAACTACGGTTACAACGCTGCCTCGGGCGAGTACGGCGACCTGGTGCAAATGGGCGTGCTGGACCCGACCAAGGTGACCCGCACCGCGCTGCAAAACGCCGCTTCGGTTGCTTCGCTGATGCTGACCACGGACTGCGCCGTGGCTGAATCGCCGAAGGAAGAGTCGGCTCCGGCCATGCCGGGCGGCATGGGCGGCATGGGCGGCATGGACGGCATGATGTAAATCACGCCGGACCAGACGAGGCCTTCGGGTCTCGTCGACGTCTGACAAAAACCCCCGCGGGCGCAAGCTCGCGGGGGTTTTTGTTTGGGGGCGGAGGGGGCGGGGGTCTAGATCTCCACCACCCGCCCCCAATCAAACACCGGGTTCTCCGGGTTGCCCGTTCGTCTCGATATATACCCGCGCGGGTTGCAGACTACGCGGGACTGGTCGATCCAGTARTCGAAGCTGGTGTGGGTGTGGCCGTGGATCCAGAGGTCGGCYTGGGCCACGAGGTCGGGGCGGCGGGAGAGGAAGCCGGCGGAGACGATGTCGTGGGCGTAGCGGGGGTCCAGGCTGCCGAGGTCGGGGCCGTGGTGGGTGACGACCACGGTCTTGCCGTCGAAGGGTTCGGCCAGGGTGTCCGTCAGCCAGGCGGTGGCGGCGCGGTGGCGGGCCAGGGCGTCGGCGGGGGTGTAGGGGCGATGCTGGCCGGCCTCGTCGGTGGTTTCGATCAGCCGGTGGTCCACCACCACGCGGGCGCAGGCCTGCATGGCGTCGTCGATGCGGTCGGTGCCGTAGAGGCAGTAGTCGGTCCACCAGGTGGTGCCGATCACGCGCACCGGGCGGCCGTCGCCATCGGCGTACTCGGCCACGGCGCCGTTGAGCAGCGCCACGTTGGGCGCCGCCTCCGCCGCTTCGGCCATCAGGCGGTCCACGGTGTCGAAGTTGTTCTCGTAGTACTCATGGTTGCCGGGCACGTAGACCACCGGCACATCGAAGGTGCGGGCGGCCCAGTCGATGCCGTCGCGGCCGTTGGCGATGTCGCCGGCCAGGATCACGAGGTCCGCCGCGCACGCGGGGATCGCGTCGGTCTGGTTGTGCTCCAGGTGGATGTCGCTGAGGATGCGCAACTTCATGGGGGCTCCCGGACTCGCCATGTTGGTGTGCGATCGATTCTTCAAAAAAAAGACAGCCTGGTCAAGACCAGGCTGCAAAAGAGGAGCCAGGGGGGCCTCGGCGCTGCTCATGGGGGGCAGCGCGAGGGGCTGGCCGTGCCCGGAGGCCCGGCCGTGCCACTGGCTCCTTTCCTGGCTAGTGGGCCAGGCGCGGGGGGACGTAGCCGCCGTAGTACGGCCCGACGCCGCCGCCGCTGTTCGTGACCTTGAAGTTGGGGATGAAGTAGCCCTCGATGTACTTGCCGCTGCCGCCCACCGAGGCGGTGATATGGAACGCCGCGAATGCGGTGATCGGGCCGAGCGAGCCCGGGTTGAGCGACGAGGTGACCGGCAGCAGGTAGTCCTGGTTGACCCCCACATAGTTGTAGTTCGAGGTCTTGGTACCGTCCTGCATCCAGATCTTGTCGCCGATGGCCACCGGCGACGGGTTGCCGCTCTGGAGCAGGTCGCGCGTGGCGGTGGCGCTGTTGTCGGTGGACTTGAACGTAGTCCACTGGCCCGATTCGCACGGCCCGTAGTGGTAGGCGGACCCGATGCGGAACAGGTAGGGCTTCTTGGTCGCCGGATCGAGCTTGGGCTGGTTGGTGGCGCTGTCCCAGAAGTTGTTGTACAGGCACTGGCTCAGGGCCACCGGGAACAGCCCGCCGTTGCCGATGATGCCCGGCGCTGCGATCACCGCCACCGCGGTGGCGGTGGTGCTTGCCGCGGCGCCATCGAAGACCTGCGCCAGCAGGGTCGGCACGGGCCCGCCGTTGCTGCCCGCCCCCCGGCTGATGGTCACCTGCACTGCGGGCACGTCATTGGACGTCGGCGTGATGTCCTGCGGCTGGAGCCCGGCCGGCGTGCCGGTCAGGTTCCAGTAGCCGGCCTGCACCGTGCCGCTGGTCAGCGTGACGCCGGCGGCCTTGTTCAGGCTGATGGCGTTCGTGCCCTTGGTGACGCCCGCGGTCCAGGCGGGCTTGGGATTGGCCGGGAACAGCCCGGCCGCCCCGGCCAGCGCGGCGGCATCGGCGGCGTTCTGCAACTCGTTGCGTACGATGGCCAGATGGGCGACATCCACCGCCAGCGCGCCCACTGACAGCACCGAGATCAGCATGAACGGCATCATGATGCCGATGGCGCCGCGCTGGCGGTGCCGACGGGTCAGTCGGGCTGGCGGGTCCTGCCGCAGGGTTTCCTGGCGCATGGCACACCTCCTGTCTCTAGATTTGGGCTACTCGCATAGCATGGTGGTGAGCGCGTTGATCGTCAGCGGCCCGGTGAAGGGCCGGATCAGCGGGCCGAGCAGCAGGCCGTTGAACGTGTACGACACCTGCACGGTCAGCGCGGTCCCGGTCGACGCGCACGGCGAGACGGTCAGCGGGAAGGTGCAGGTGGCGGCGGCGCCATAGGTGACCAGCTTGTTGGTGCAGTAGTTGAGCGCCACCTGCTTGATCTGGGTGTTGGTCATCGCCGGGGACTTCAGCACCACGCCGGCGCGGGCCGCCTCGCGGCTGGCGTTGGTGACCACGGACTTGTCATAAAGCGCGGTGCCGAACTCGATCACGCCGAACACGATGAACAGCAGCAGCGGAAAGATCAGCGCGAATTCCACGGCGGCGGCGCCGGCGTGGCGCGGGCCGCCCGGCTGGCGGTGCCGGGGGGGAAGGGGGCGAGGGGGACGAAGGGCGGGTCGACGCATGGCGGGCTCCGGCGGGGTCAGTTGTTGGTCACGCTGCGCAGGGCGGTGACCACCTGGATGGCGGCCGGCCCGAGCAGCACCACAAACAGCGACGGGAAGATGCAGAAGATCAGCGGGAACAGGATCTTGGTGCCGATCTTGGCCGCGCGTTCCTCGGCCAGCGAGTGGCGCTTGGTGCGCAGCATGTCCGAATGCACGCGCAGCGAATCCGCCACGCTGGTGCCGAAGCGGTCCGCCTGGATCAGCATCGCCACCAGCATGCTCACATCCTCCACGCCGGTACGTGCCGACAGGTTGCGCAGCGCCTTGTCGCGCGGCAGGCCGGCGCGCAGCTCCAGCGTCAGCAATTCGTATTCCTCGGCCATGGCGGGGCGGGCGGTGCGCATCTCCGCCACCACGCGCAGGATCGCGGCATCCAGGCTCAGGCCGGCTTCCACGCAGACCATGATCAGGTCCAGGCTGTCCGGGAAGGCCTCGAAGATGTCGCGCTGGCGGCGGCCCACCTTCCAGCGCAGCGCGAAATTGGGCAGGTAGAAGCCCGCCACCGCCATCGCGAACAGTCCCGTCATGAATTCCTGCTGCCCCGCGGCTTCCACCTCGCCGACCAGCGCTACCCAGAGCGCCATCGGCAGGCCGAACGCGAGCACGGTCTTGATGCCGAAGTAGAGCGGAATCGCCTCGGCCGAGCGCCATCCGGCATGGATGAAGCGCGTGCGCAGCGCGGAGTTCTCCCAGCCCTCCTTCGGCAGCGAGAGCTGCGCCAGCGGCCGGGCCAGCCGCTCCATCCGGCGCATCCATTCGCGGCGGCCGTCGGGGATCGGCGCGCCGCCGGGCGCCTCGCGCTCGATCTGGCCGAGCCGGCGGGCCACGGGGTTCGGGCGCATCACGATCATCGCGACCCAGGCCGCGCCGAAGACGATGGCGAAGGTGACGCCCAACAGGAGGATCGTTGTGGTTGGCATGGTTGTCCGGGAATCTTCCCGCCTCGGTAATTGGGGTGCCTGAATGCCTGCCCTACACGTGGATCCGCACGATCTGGCGCATCCACAAGATGCCCACGCAGGTCATGGCGACGGCGTACCAGAGCATCTGGATGCCGGTCGGGTCGGTCCACAGCGTGGCCATCATCTCGGGATTGATCTGGAACACGATGCCGCCGACCACCACCGGCAGCAGCGTCAGGATCCAGCCGCCGAGCCGGCCTTCGGCCGACAGCACGCGCACCTTGTCCAGCAGTTGCAGCCGCTTGCGGATCAGGCTGGCCACGTTGTCGAGGATCTCGGCCAGGTTGCCGCCGGACTCGCGCTGGATCAGCACCGCGACGACCAGGTAGCGCAGGTCCTCGATCGGCACCCGGTCGGTCAGGCCGGCCAGCGCGTCGTGCAGTGGAATGCCGTAGTTGATCTCGCCGAACACCAGGCCCAGTTCCGTGCCGATGGGCGCCGGCAGCTCGTTGCCGGCCATGTCCAGCGCGCTGGGCAGCGAGTGGCCGGCGCGCAGCGCGCGGCTGATCAGGTCGGCGGCCTCGGGCAACTGCGCTTCCAGCGTCGCGAGCCGCTTGCCCCGCTTGTGCAGCACGAACAGCAGCGGCAGCGTGCTGGCCGCGCCGGCCATCAGCAGCACGGCATACCACGGCGCGTTCAGCGTCGTCAGCACCATGCCGGCGAGGCTGGGCGCGGCCAGCGTGAGGGCCAGGAAGCGTCCCACGGACATATTCATGCCCGATTGCAGCATGAGGTGATCCAGCGCCTGCATGCGCGGCAGGCGCCGCAGCAGCCGGGCCAGGGCCGGCGACTGGCTCATCACGCGCTGCTTGAGGATGCCGGCGTCCTGCCCGTGGCCGGCGCTGTTGAGCAGCGCCGCCTCCACGCGATGGCTGAAGCGCCGCGCGTGCTGGCTGTGATAGGTGTTCCACCACAGGTAGGCGCCGACCCCGCCCAGCACGATGGCCAGGAACACCGACAGCGCGAAGGCGATCATCATCGGATTCATGGCGCGCTCCTAGACTTCGTGCTGCACGGCGGGGTCGAACAGCGACTCCGGCAGATGGATGCCGAAGGCCTGGAGCCGCTCGCAGAACTTTGGCCGCACGCCCGTGGCGCAGAAGTGCCCGCGGATGCGGCCGTCGCGCTCCACTCCCTGGCGGCGGAAGGTGAAGATCTCCTGCATGTTGACGACCTCGCCCTCCATGCCGGTGATCTCCTGCACGCTGACGAGCTTGCGGCGCCCGTCGGTGAGGCGCGAGACCTGCACCACCACCGACAGCGCCGAGGTGACCTGCTGGCGCATGGTGCGCGTGGGCAGCGCCAGGCCGGCCATGCTGATCATGTTCTCGAGCCGCGTCAGTGCATCGCGCGGCGTGTTGGCGTGGATGGTGGCCAGCGAGCCCTCGTGGCCGGTGTTCATCGCGTGGAGCATGTCCAGCGCCTCGGCGCCGCGCACTTCGCCCAGGATGATCCGGTCCGGCCGCATCCGCAGCGCGTTCTTGACCAGCGCACGCTGGGTGATCTCGCCCCGGCCCTCGATATTGGCCGGACGCGTCTCCAGGCGCAGCACATGCTGCTGGCGCAGCTGCAGTTCCGCCGCGTCCTCGATCGTCACGACGCGCTCGTCGGCCGGAATGAAGCCCGAGAGGATGTTCAGCAGCGTGGTCTTGCCGCTGCCGGTGCCGCCCGAGATCAGGATGTTGAGCTTGGCGCGCACCATGGCGTCGAGCAGCTGGGCCATCTCGTCGGTCAGCGTGCTCAGGCCGATCAGGTCCTTGATCTGCAACGGGTTCACAGAGAACCGGCGAATCGAGAGCAGGGGGCCGTCGATGGCCGAGGGCGGGATGATGGCGTTGATGCGCGAGCCGTCCGGCAGGCGCGCGTCGACCATCGGGCTCGATTCGTCGATGCGGCGACCCATGCGCGACACCATCTTGTCGATCACGCGCAGCAGGTGGGCGTCGTCGAGGAAGGTCACGTCGGTCAGCTCGAGCTTGCCGCGCCGCTCCACGTAGACGTGGCGCGCGGTGTTGACGAGGATGTCGGAGATGGTGGGGTCGGCCAGCAGCGGCTCAAGCGGCCCGTAGCCGAGCATCTCGTCCTGGACGTCCGAGACCAGGCGGCGCCGCTCCGACTCGTTCACCGGATGGTTGCCTTCCTCGATGATCCGCTCCACCAGCTGCGCCAGCTCGCGCCGGACCTGTTCGGGCGGCATGTGCTGGAGGCGGCTGAGTTCCACACGATCGACCAATGTCTGGTGGATCTCCAGTGCCAGTTGCTGGTAGGCGGGCGTCACCGCGCCCGAGCCGGCCGTGCCGCTGGGGGCGTGGCTACTGCCGTTGACACCATGGACGGCGGCGCCGTTGGCGCGCGCCACGCGCTCGGGCAGGGCTTGGCCGGCCTGGCGGAAGAGTTGTTCTCGCAGTGACATCTCGGACTCCTGGTGTCGCCGTGGCGGTGCCGGTCAGGCGCGCGCCGGGGCATGGACCTGATTGTTCTGGCCGAACAGCTTGCGCAACAGGTTGTCGCGGCGCGGCTGGGTGTCGGGGTAGAGCTGCCGGGCCATGTCGGCCAGCGCGCGGGCGATGGCGCTGTTCGGTGCCAGTTGCGTCACCGGCACGCCCTGCTCGCTCGCGTCCCGGACCGGGCTGGCATCGTGCGGCAGCACATGGCTCACGCGCACGCCGAAGGCGTCTTCCAGCGTGCGCTGGGCGATGCTGGCGTGCCGGTCGTCGCCGTTGAGCACCAGGCGCACGCGGTCGGTGTGGTAGCTCAGCGACTGGCAGAGGTCGAACAACCGGCGGCCCGCACGCAGGTGGGCCAGGCTGCGGCGCATCACCGCGTAGATCAGGTTGCTGTGGTCCAGCACCACGAGGGTGGCGGGGTTGATGTCCTGGCCGATGTCGAAGACCACCGCGTCGTACTGCTGGCGCGCCACGGCCATGATGCGTTCCAGGTGCGCGGCCTTGATCTCGCCTGCCTTGATCGGGTCGCCGGCGGCGGGCACCACGTCGAAGCCGGGGCAGACGTGGGTCACGCAGGCTTCCAGCAGCGCGGCGTCGAGCCGGTCCACCTGGCGGCAGACGTCGGACAGCGTGGCGGGCGGGGTCTGGTCGGTCATCAGGAAGGCGGCGTCGCCGTACTGCTGGCTCAGGTCCACCAGCAGCACGCGCTTCTTGTGCCGGGTAGCCACCACGTGGGCGAAGTTGGCCGCCACGAAGGTGGTGCCGCTGCCGCCCTTGCAGGCCGCGAACGCCAGCACCTGGCCTTCGGCCCGACCGTTGCTGAGCGCGTGGCTGGTGCAGCGCTGGAGCTCGTCGCGGAACTCCTGGGCCTCGGGTGGCCACGGCAGCACGCCCTGCACGCCTGCGCGCATGGCTCGCATCAACAGGTCGGCGGACGGGTGCGCCGTCAACAGCATGCACAGTGTTTCCGGATGCTCGGTGGTGATGCGGCGCAGCTGGACGATGTCGTCCGCGCCGACCTCGGGCGCGTCCACGATCAGCAGGTCGGTGCCGAGCGTGAGCGCGGGGTCGGCCAGCGCGGCGGCCGGCGTGGCCCGCACACGCTGTACCACGTGGTTGGCGCTCTGGGCGATCAGGCCCGCCACGTAGTGCAGGTGCGCATCGTCGGCGGATACAACGGCGATCTTTGCCATGGCTTCTCTCCTGGAGACAGCGTGCGGCGGCCGCGTGGCCTACCGTCCCATATTGTTGAGACCGCCGGAGGCGCCCACGCCGATCGTGAAGGCGTTGGCGTCGGACTGCGGCGTGCGGAACTGGGTGCCGTAGCGGTCCATCGCCGCCGTGGCGGCGCGGCCGTCGATGCCCGTCACGGGGTCGGTGTTGTTCGAGGCATCGGGGTTCAGGATCTGCATCGCCCGCAGCGTGCGCACCGAATCGCCGAATTGCTTGTCATACATCGGCGTGGTGGCCATGCAGCCCGAGAGACCCGCGACGGTGCCGAGCAGGGCGGCGAGCGCGGCGGGGCGGAGGAAGTTGGTCGTCATGATGTGCTCCTGGTTCGGGTCTGCGCTTATTCGCCGGCGGCGCCTGCGGCGGTGGGGGCGGGCACGCTGGTGGTGGGCGCGGCGGAAGGGGCCGTCATCGGGGCCGCAGCAGGGGCCGCAGCCGGGGCGGGCATCGCGGCCGGGGCCGGGCGGGCGGGGTGGCCTTCCATGTTGCCGTTCAGGTAGACCTCGCCCGGGGTGGTCGGCCCGAAGGTGTCGGTCGGCAGCGGGTAGTTGGCCGGCAGCGGCTTCACCAGGCGCGGCGTGACCACGAACACCAGCTCGGTGCGGTCCTGCTGGAAGTTGGTGCTGCGCATCAGCGTGCCCACCACCGGCAGTTCACCCACGCCCGGCAGCGCCTTGAGGCTGCCCGTGATGTTGTTCTTGATCAGTCCGCCGATGGCGAAGCTCTGACCGTCGTAGACCTGCAGCGTGGTGGAGGCCCGCCGCGTGTTGATCAGCGGCAGGATCGACGTGCCCGACACGTTCGGCGCGGTCAGCGCTACCCCGGTCGGCGAGAGTTCGGACACTTCGGGCGCCACCTTGAGGTTGATGCGGCCGTTCTCCATCACCGTCGGCGTGAACTTCAGCCCGACACCGAAGGTTTCCTCCTGCAGGATGATGGTGGTGCCCGTGCCGCCAAAGCTCTGCGGCACCGGGATGAACACCTTGCCGCCGGCCAGGAAGCTCGCCTCCTGCCCGCTGATCGCCATCAGGTTCGGCTCGGCCAGGATCTTGACCAGCCCGTCACCCTTCTGCGCATCGAGCGCGAACTTGAGCGGCAGGTTGTTGGCCTTGCTGAAGGAGAGCAGGTCCGGGGCCCCGGAGAGGAAGTTGGCCAGCAGCCCGAAGCTCCAGCTGCCGAACGCGGCGTTCAGGTTCGCGGCGGAGCCCATCTGGTCGATCAGGCTCTTGGAGACCTCGGCCACCTTCACTTCGAGCATGACCTGCTGGGGCGCTTCCACCACCAGCATGTTGATGATGCGCGGGCTGCGCATCGGCATGCCGGTGTTGGCGGGATTGTTGGACATGGTCCCGTTCTGCTGCTGGCCCTGGGCCGCGCCCTGCGGATTCTGCGCCGGGCCGCGCGTCTGGCGCATGACGAAGGCGTTGGCGATGTCCAGCACTTTCTGCGCCTGCACCGAGTCCAGAACCGTGCCGCTCAGCACGAGGCTGTCTGCGGCGGACGAGACCCGCACGCGGCGTGCGTCGGGCATCAGGTCGCGCAGCGTGGCCTGCAGCCCGCCGGGATCGGCGCCGACCACCAGGTCGATCACGCTGCACGAGCCGCTGCGGCCCTGCACGATCATATTGGTGGTGCCCACTTCCTGGCCCAGCACGTAGAGCGTCTGCGGGGAGACCAGCATGGCCTGCGCCACGTTGGGGTTGCCGAGGGAGCGGGCCTTGACCGCCTCCGGCATCTCGATCATCGTCGATTTGCCGACCGGCACCTGTACCTCGCGCCGTTCGCGCATGGCGCCGACGCAGTTCGGTCCGCGTGCCGGCGCGGCGTCGCGGGGCGCGGCCGCCTCGGCGGCGACCCCGCCCTGGACGTTGCCCTGCATATTGCCAACCGCCGCGAGGCGAACCGGCCGGGTGGGGCCGGCGGCGTTGGCCGTGGCCATCGCCGCCTCCATGCCAGCCTGCCCCCGGGCAGGCGTACCCCAAAGCATGCCCAGAGCCGTCAACGCGAGCACGGTGGCCTGCAGTTGCGGTGCGATACGGCGCGCTGCGCCTTGATGCGTGGTGATGCGATCCATGATGTTCCCCCGGTGGGTTCGCGCAGTCATTGCGGGCAGTTACCGCGTGGGCCTGCCTTTCTCAGACGCGTGAGCCGTGGTTCAAAAGCATTCCTGATTGCGCTGGTTGCCGCTGATGACGCCGATGCAGGTGCCGGAGAAGGCTTTCTCCGCCACGTGCCGCACCACCTGTACTGTCCTGGTCACGGGGGCGGCCGCCGCGATCACGGGTTCCTTGAGGAGGGAATTCTTGGTGGCGCCGGCGGTCTCGGCCGGGCGCGGGTCCATCTGGTTGCGCAGCACCAGCGAGAGCGAGCCCACGCTGCGTGCCAGGTCGAGTTTCTCGGCCTCGTCGGGCGACACTTCCAGCGTGACCGCGTTGACCACCTTCGGCTTGGTCTCGTCGCGGTTCACCTCCTGGGCCACGGCCAGCACCAGGATCTTCTCGAGCACGATCTTCGAGATCGACTGGTCGGTGCGTTCGGCGCTGGCCTTGCTGTCCTGCTTGTCTTTCTGGGTGTTGACGATGATGTCGACGAAGCTGCCGGGCAGGGCGAAGCCGGCCACGCCGACCACGTCGTTCACGCGCACGGTGATGGCGCGCTTGCCGTCGGCGATGACCGCCGAGAGGCCGCCCTTGGTGCCCATCGGCGTCAGCTTGGACTCCCGCACCGGCTCGCCGCGCGAGAGGCTGGCCTTGGTGACGCGGCCGGCGAGCGAGGTGGCGTCCTGGACCACGCCGGGCGGCAGGCTGGCCGCGGGCCAGTCCACCAGCTTCACGGCCTCGGGGGTGATCTGCTGGCCCAGGCTGATGTCGGCGGCGGCCACGGCCACCTTGGTGATGCCGTTGCTGCCTTGCTGCAGCAGCCAGCGGGACGCGAGCATGACGGCGCTGAGCCCCGCGATGGTGGCGATCAGCAGCATGAACAGGATGCGCAGGTTCTTCATTTTCGGCTCCCTTGCTCAGAAGAAGATGGTGCGATGTGCCAGGGTGCGCGGGCACGTGGCGGGAATGGCGGGGCGCCCGGCGTGCCTGGTGGCGCGTTGGCGTCCGGTCCGGCGGGCCGGGTCCTGGCCGCTGGCGGCTGTCATGTGGTGGTCTGGGCGCGACCCGGAGCCGTGGCGGTGTGCCGAGGCGCAGGGCCTGGCGTCTCTGTGTGGCGCATGCATGCGGCTGCTGTGGTGCATGGCGATTCCCCCGTTCCTGGTCCCTGTTGTCACAGCATCGGGACCTTCTCGTTAGTGGCGCGCAAGCCGGAGGCGCGCCGTCTCCGTGTTGTTCAGAACAGCTCCCACTTCACCAGCAGCGTGGCCGTGGCGATGGCCACGCCGTACGGCAGCCGGACGGGCTTGCGTGCGGCGATCCGGCGTGCCGCGGCGATGCGGCGCAGCAGCAGGGCGGCGATGGCCAGCGCACCGCCGGCCAGGAAGCCGACCACGGCCACATGCGCGGCGCCCGCCACGCCCATAAAGGCCCCCACGGCCCCCATCAGCTTCACGTCGCCGGCGCCCATGCCGCCCATCAGGTAGACCGCGAGCAGCATGACCGCGCCGGTGGCGGCCCCGCCGACCCAGACCACGGCGCCGTCCGCCGGGCCGTGGGTGGCAACCTGCGCCACCAGGGCCAGCGTCAGTCCGGCGGCCACGAGCCAGTTCGGGATGCGGCGCGAGCGGGCATCGCTCACGGCAGCGACGATCACCATGGCGACGAGGCTCAGATTGGCGGCTGCGGCAACGGAGAACATGGCGGCCTTCCCGTGGATCGGTGCGATCGATGCGATCGGCATGTCAGGAATCTGGCCGGACCGGGGCCCATGGCGCGGAGCCCGGTCCGGGGGTGCCGGAAGTCGTTCAGGCCGCGGCGAGCGCGGTGGCGATCGAATTCCAGATGGTGCCGACGGCGGTCTTCACGGTGGTGCCATAGGTCACCATCACGAGGGCCACGAAGGCCAGCAGCAGGGCGTACTCCACACCGGCTGCGCCGTCTTCTTCACGAACGAAACGCTTGATGCCATCGAACATGGTGGACATGTCTTTCTCCTTCACTTCACGGTTGGTGGGGAAAAAAGCGCCCGCTGGAGATCGGGCACAAGGTTTCGGCCGAACTTCCGACCGAGGCCAAACCGAAAGAGCCGCACTGTCGTGACATCTTTCCGATTCCACCTGGCTCAGGCTCGCGCACGCCCGGCAAGGCCGGTCTAGCGCTTGTCACCCGATGCATGGCCACTCCCTGCGGCATGCATCCTGGGCGGGTGCCGCGTACCGGTCCGAACCTCTCCAGGGACCGAAACGCGCCTGAAAGTGCTGCAAGACTGCGAGGCTTCGCGGCGTGCCGCTGGGCCGGACCGACCATGCAGCTGGCCGGTCGCTTTTTCCTCCCTGGGCGCTGACTCGCGTCACCGCCTTCCCCGTTCCCACTTGTTCTCTGGATCCGCCTGGCGCCTGTCTTTGCAGGTTGGCCTGGCATTCCGTGGTTGCGGTACATTCGCGACGAACGTGCCACGGACGCTAAGACGTTGATTTGTATAGGGGTGGGGGTTGGACCATGCGTCGTTTGCGAGACGATGTAACCAAATGTTTCTAGATGGTTACGAGTCGGCTCATGCACCCGGTTGCGGGTTTTCGCTGGAAATAGGCAGTGCAATTCCTATATGAGCGGGCAAATGTGCAGACAACCCGGCGTCCACGCGTTTTTTCCCCGGGGAAAGACGTAGAGGCCAAAATGGCCAAAAACGTTACATCCATGGAGCGCCGATTACTGCATAGACGACGGGACTCATCCGTATGGACTGGCGGTGTGGGGGACACACCTAACTGAAACGCGGTACACCGGAACCGCCGGTGATGCGTTTGGACCGCCCCGGAGCGGGCGATAGCAAGGGCCTGCGGATCGGTCGTTTGGGCGAGGCCAATTGCAGAAGAATTGTCTCCGCCACGTGGCCTCATCCTCGTGACCTAAGGGTGGACCGAAATTCGCCAAAAATGGCCTGCGGGCCAGAACGTTTCAAAGTTGAAACTGGACCCTCAAATCAACGATTCTCGTTTCGATCTTGGGGTAATGCAGAGGACACATCGTATTGCGGTGGGCCTGGCACTGTTACAGCTTGGAAACAGACACCGTCAATGATTTGCAAGCGTTACACGGCCTGCTGGCTTGCTGGGGGCGTGGTATCTTTCGCAGGTTTTGCACCACGATGGTGAAGATCATGCCAGGCGCCTCCCCGACAACCCCCTCCGATTCCCTCGCTTCCCAACCGAACCAGGCCGCCAACCCGCGCTGGCGCGTGCTCGCGGTGTTTTCGCTTGGGTTTCTGGTCTCATATATCTTCCGGGGCGTGAATCTCGGCTTCGCGCCGTTCCTGACGCGCGAGCTAGGCCTGTCGGCGGCCGATCTGGGGCTGCTCACCAGTTTCTATTTCCTCGGCTTTGCCTGCGCGCAACTGCCGGCCGGCATCCTGCTCGACCGCTACGGCCCGCGCCGTACCGAGGCCGCCTTGCTGCTGCTCGCCGTCGCCGGGTCGCTGGTGTTCGCCTTCGCCCCGGGCATGGCCGGCCTGGCCGCCGGGCGGGCGATGATCGGCGTGGGGGTGTCGGTCTGCCTCGGCGCGGCCATCCAGGCGCTCTCGATGTGGTTCCCGCTGTCACGCATGCCGTTGCTGAACGGGCTGGTGATGGCGATCGGCGGGCTGGGCGCGGTGGTGGTCGGCAGCCCGCTGTCCTGGCTGCTGGCCTGGACGGACTGGCGCACCATTAGCGTCGGGCTGGCGGCGCTGTCGTTCGCCATGGCCGTGCTGCTCTGGTTCGGCGTGCCGGACGCCCGGCGCCCGGGCAAGGAAACCTTCGCCGAGCAACTGCGCGGCACGCGGCTGATCCTGGTCAGCGAGAAGTTCTGGCGGGTGGTGCCGCTGACGCTGCTGAACCAGGGCATCTTCCTGGCCGTGCAGACGCTCTGGGTCAGCGCGTTCATGCGCGATGTGCAGGGGCTGGCGCCGTCCGAGGGCGCGCGGCTGGTGTCGGTGATCGGCTTCGCCATGATGGCCGGCTGCGTCGGCGCGGGCTGGGCGGCCCGGCACCTGGAGCGGCGAGGGGTTAGCCTCTACGCGTTCGCCGGCTTCGGGATGATCGGCTTCATTGTCGTGCAACTGCTGCTGATGGCGCGGCTGCCGTTCGTGCCGCTCGCCGTGCTGTGGGCGGCCTACGGGGTGTTCGGCTCCAGCGGGATCCTGACCTACGCACTGCTGGCGCGACGTTTTCCCGACGCGCTGATCGGGCGGGCGACGACAGCCATGACGTTGACTGTTTTCCTCGCGACCTTTGTGTTTCAGGTGGGGATTGGGTTTGTGCTCGATTTCTGGCCGTCATCCGGGGGGCGTTATCCGGTTGTGGCGCATTGGGTGGTTTGGGGTGGGTTGGTGGGGCTGCAGGTTGTGGCGGCGGGGTGGTATTTGATGGAGAAGCGGGGAGGGAAGGTTTGAGGGGCGGTGTTGGGTTTTGAGCCCAAAAGCCAACACCCCAAACCTCAGAGCACCATCGGCCGATCGTCCAACTCATTCCGATTAAACCCATCCCCCGAAGGAAAATGCTCCATCAGCAGCGCATGGATCTCCCCCACCGCATCCAGCACTGGCCGTACCGACAGCGACTCCCGTAGCCCCACCGTCAGCCCGGCGCAAACCTTCTCCCACACCCGCGCGCTAACGCACGCGTCAATCCCCCGGTCCGCGAGGATTTCCACCGCATGATCGGCGAGGTTGATATAGAGCAGCACGCCCGTGTGGTCCTCGGTGTTCCACACCTCCAGTGCGCCGAACAGCGCCCGGGCGCGTTCGCGTGGCGTGGTGCCGCGCCAGGCCAGTTCCCACGGCATGCTGGCCTCGATGACCACGCGGACTTCCCCGCGATGATGCTGTTCGCCGGCGTGCACGGCCACCTGCAACTGGTGCTGGGCCTCGGCGGGGAACGCCTTGCGCGCCGCCGATGATGTCGAGCCGAGGTGCCGTAGCGCCCGCTTGAGAGACTTCTCCCTGATTGCTTTCATCAGCCAGCCTCCCGATTACCAGTTACCCGAGGCGCCGCCGCCGTCGAAGCCGCCGCCGCCTCCGCCGCTGAATCCACCGCCCCCACCGCCGCCTCCGCCGAAGCCGCCACCACCTCCGCCCCAGCGGCGCCCGACCTCATACCCGCCCAGCCCGCCCAATCCACCAGCCGTGGTGGTCGGCCAGCCGCGCCGGCCAGTCACGATCTGCGGGCCGCGTCCGCGCCGCAGGATCGCTGAAAGAAAGAAAAATACGACGATGGCGAGCGGGAACAGCACGGGCAGCCAGTCGTTGAGGGCAGAGGTCGCTGCATTGCCGGCTTTCCGCTCGGGCCCAGGTAACGCCTCCTTGTCGATGGCGGACTGGATGGCCGAGATGCCCGCCGCGAGGCCGCCGTAGAAATCGTTCTGGCGGAAATGCGGGGCCATCACGTCGCGCAGGATGCGCGAGGACACCGCGTCGGTCAGCGACCCCTGCACGCCGCGCCCGGTCTCGATGCGCATCTTGCGCAAGCCGGGCGGGTTGTCTTTGGCGATCAGCAGGATCACCCCGTCGTCGATGCTCTGGCGCCCCGCCTTCCACGCGTCCGCCACGCGGATGCTGTACTGGTCGATGGTCTCGGGCTCGGTCGTCGGCACCATCAGCACGAAGATCTGGCTGCCGCGCTGTTGCTCGTACTCGGCCAGCACGTTTTCCAGCGCGGCGCGCTGTTGCGGGGCCAGCGTGCCGGTCAGGTCGGTCACGCGCTGGGTGAGCGGCGGCACCGCGACAAAGCCGTCTGCCGCCCGGGCGGGATGGGCGGCGAATATCGCCGCAAGGCATAGCCAGATGCCGAAAAAGCGGAGCAGGGCGGCGCGCATGATGGCGATGCGCCGCGTCAGAACTTGACGGCCGGCGGCGTGGAGATGGCCTTCTCGTTCTCCACCGTGAACGACGGCTTGACCGGGTAGCCGAACACCTTGGCCGTGAGATTGGTCGGGAAGCTGCGCGCCAGCACGTTGTACGACTGCACCGCCGCGATATAGCGCTGCCGCGCCACGGTGATGCGGTTTTCGGTGCCTTCGAGCTGCGATTGCAGGTCGCGGAACGCGGCGTCGGCCTTCAGTTGGGGATAGTTCTCGGAGATCGCCAGCAGGCGCGACAGCGCGCTGGTCAGCTGCCCCTGTGCCTGCTGGAAGCGGGCGAAGGCCTCGGGATCGTTGAGTGTCTCCGGCGTCACCTGAATGCTGGTGGCCTGGGCGCGGGCCTTGGTCACGGCCTCGAGCGTCTCGCGCTCATGGCTGGCGTAGCCCTTGACCGTGGCGACCAGGTTCGGGATCAGGTCCGCGCGGCGCTGGTACTGGTTGACGACTTCGCCCCATGCCGCCTTGACGGCCTCGTCCTTCGACTGGAAATCGTTGTAGCCGCAGGCGCTGAGCAGGCTGGCCAGCAGGGCCATGGCGAGCCAGCGGCCAAGGGCGGCGGGCGAGGGCAGGACGAACAGGGATGGGAGGGCAGCGCGCATCGATGACTCCTGGAATGGCCGGGATCGGCAAAATCCAAGTGTAGCGCACGGCATTGGGGCGCCGCCCTGAGTGTGAAGGAAGAGTAAGGGGAGAGCGAGGCGCGCCGGGCGCGCCTCTTGGGTCACTCGACAGCCGCTTAGCCGGCCTGGAAGGCGCGGGCGGCCGCTTCCACGGTAGTGGCGATGATCGCGTCGTCGTGCTTGGCCGAGACAAAGCCGGCTTCGAACGCCGATGGCGCCAGGTACACGCCCTCGTTCAGCATGGCGTGGAAGAAGCGGTTGAAGCGCCCGACGTCGGCCTTGGTTACCTCGGCGAAGCTGGTCGGCACCGTCTGGGTGAAATAGAGGCCGAACATGCCGCCGATGGCGTCCGCGGCGAACGGCACGTTGGCGGCACGGGCAGCGGCGGTCAGGCCATCAGTCAGCTTGCGCGTCTGCGCGGCCAGCTGGTCGTGGAAGCCCGGCGCCTGGATCAGCTTCAGCGTGGTCAGGCCGGCGGCCACGGCCAGCGGGTTGCCGGACAGCGTGCCGGCCTGATAGACACCGCCCAGCGGCGCCAGCTTGGCCATGATGTCGCGCCGGCCGCCGAACGCTGCCGCCGGCATGCCGCCGCCAATCACCTTGCCCAGGCAGGTCATGTCCGGTTTGATGCCGTAATGGGCCTGCGCGCCGCCCAGCGCCACGCGGAAGCCGGTCATCACTTCGTCGAAGATCAGCACGGCGCCGTGCTCGCTGCACAGGTTGCGCATGGACTGGAGGAAAGCGGCCGTGGCGCGCACCAGGTTCATGTTGCCGGCCACCGGCTCCACGATCACGGCGGCGATCTCGCCCTTGTGGCGCGCGAAGGCTTCTTCCAGCTGGGTGACGTTGTTGTACTCGAGCACCATGGTGTGGCGCGTCACGTCGGCGGGCACGCCGGCCGAGGACGGCGCGTTCTGGGTGGTGTCCGCGAAGGTCAGCAGGCCCGAGCCGGCCTTGACCAGCAGGCTGTCCGCGTGGCCGTGGTAGCAGCCCTCGAACTTGATGATCAGGTCGCGCCCGGTGAAGCCGCGCGCCAGCCGCAGCGCGCTCATGGTGGCCTCCGTGCCGGACGACACCAGCCGCACCTGCTCGATCGACGGCACCAGCTTGCAGATTTCCTCGGCCATCTCGATCTCGCCCTCGGTGGGCGCGCCGAAGGAGAAGCTTCCGGCGGCGGTGTCCTGCACGGCCTTGACCACGGCCGGATGGGCATGGCCGAGGATCATCGGCCCCCAGGAGCCGATGTAGTCGATATAGCGCTGGCCGTCCGCATCCCACATATAGGCGCCCTCGGCGCGGGTGATGAAGCGCGGCGTGCCGCCCACGGAGCGGAAAGCGCGCACGGGCGAGTTCACGCCACCGGGAATGGTCTGCTGGGCGCGGTCGAAAAGCTGCTGGTTACGGGACATGGCAGGAGTTGTAATCCGATACAGGATGAAAATGGGCTTGCCGGGGGCCGGAGCCGGGCGGCTAGCGGTCAGATGCCGGAAAAGCAGGCAATCTGGGCGAAATACGCGCCGTTTGAACGGCATCTGCACGCTAACATGCGCGAACGCGACGATATTGGCAGGATTGCGCCGCCCCATGGGTGGCGCCGGCGGCGCGGTTTATGTACCATCTGCGCTGGAATTTTAATGGAGAGTGGCAAGAGCCTGCATATGGAATACAAGACTTGGATGTGCCTGATCTGCGGTTGGATCTACGACGAGGCCACCGGTTCGCCGGAAGACGGCATCGCGCCGGGCACCAAATGGGAAGACGTGCCGATCAACTGGACCTGTCCGGAGTGCGGCGCGCGCAAGGAAGACTTCGAGATGGTGGCGATCTGACGCCTGGCCGTCATCCACCCCGAAAACCCCGACGCGTCGCGCCAAAGCGACAGATCGGCGGGCCGCGCCGGACGAACCGGATTGACGGCCCCACCGCGAGTCGTCACACTTTGCGGCAAAACTAGCACTATCAGAGCAATAACACAGCAATACGTCGGGCGGACGCACGGGTCGCGCCGCCGGCGCCGGTCGGATTGACCGGGCTTTTTTTGATTGGGAATTTGGAAATCGGGGGCCGCCGGCGCGCCAAGCGTTGCCGTGCGGGTGTTCTCAAGTGAATACCGGCGCCTGCATTCGTGCGGGCAGCTGGTCGCGGGAACAGTATGCGGGTCGCTCAAACAGAAGAAAACACGTCCGTCGATGGGGTCAACACCGGCGACGCCGGTGCCGTCAAGGCAGCCGCGGCATTGCGCCGCAAGATCCTTGTGATCGACGATTCCAGCACCATCCGCCGGACGGCGGAGATCTTCCTGTCGCAGGCAGGCTATCAGGTCATGCTCGCCGAGGATGGCTTCGAGGCGCTCGCCAAGGTCGGAGACATGCACCCGGACGTCATCTTCTGCGACATCCTGATGCCCCGGCTGGACGGCTACCAAACCTGTTCCCTGATCAAGAAAAGCCCGAGGTTCCACGCGATCCCGGTGATCATGCTGTCGTCCCGCGACGGCGTGTTCGACCGTTCGCGCGGCAAGCTCGTCGGCGCGCACGACCATCTCGCCAAGCCCTTTTCCCGTGAAGCCCTGATGCAGGCCGTAGAGACCTGCCTTGGCGGCTGTGCGCAGGAAGAGGGTGCGGTCGTGGCGGCCTGACCCTGAACGCCGCCACGCAAAAGCATCCAGGAAACACACCAATGACCATCAGCAAAATCCTTATCGTCGACGATTCCCCCACCGAAGCGCTGTTCATGTCCGACTTGCTCGGCAAGAAGGGTTTCAAGGTCTCGGTGGCCGGCAACAGCGACCAGGCCATGGCCCGGCTCGAGGCGGAAGCCTTCGACCTGATCCTGATGGATGTGGTCATGCCCGGCCAGAACGGCTACCAGACCACCCGCGCCATCAAGCGCGACGACCGCTTCAAGGACATTCCCGTGATCATGTGCACCAGCAAGGGCCTCGACACGGACCGCATCTGGGGGATGCGCCAGGGCGCATCGGACTACATCGTCAAGCCGGTGGACAGCGACGAGCTGCTGTCGAAGATCGCCGCGCTGGCGCACTGAGCCGCACCGAACTGCCTGCCGGGCCTTGGAGGCCCGGGGTTTGCCGTCACGCCGCCCGCCGCGATGCGGGCAGGGGTGACGCTGTGTCCGCCATCTGCCAGGCGGTCTCTTATCCACCGGTATGCCGACCATGAACGCGCCGCGCCAAGACATCCGTGCCCGCCAGACCCGCTTGCAGGACTATCAGGCCATGCTGGCCCGTCGCCTGCGCGACGCGCGCAACCTGCCCGCCGTGGACAGCTACCTCGGCGTGCTGGTGGGCCAGCGCCACTGGCTGCTGCCGCTGCCCGATACCGGCGAGGTGCTGGAGATGCGCCAGCCGGCCGGCGTGCCGCTGACCCAGCCGTGGTACCGCGGACTGGTCAACGCGCGGGGCAACCTGCTCGGGGTGATCGATTTCGGCCTGTTCTGCGGCGAGGGGCACACGCCCGTGCAGCCGGGCAGCAAGATCGTGGTGCTGTCGCGCCACGTGGAGCGCGCGTGCGGGATCATCGCCACGCGGGTGGTGGGGCTGCGCCATRCCGGCGACCTCTCGCTGCCGCACGGCGACGCCCCGGCGGGGCACGCGGATCTCGCCGCCGAATGGCACGGCCCGCGCTTCGCGGACCGCGACGGGCGCGACTGGCAGGTGCTGGACATCCGCCAGCTGCTGGACGCCCCGGCGTTCCTCCAGGTGGGCCGCGTGGTGGCCTGAGCCGATGGTCGAAAGCCGATAGCTGACAGTCGATAGCGGAACATCAAGACGCAGTACCAACGAATCAAAAAACAAACGGACAGAGGGTTGCTATGGGTATCAAGAAGATGAGCCTGGGACGCCGGACGGCTGCCGCGGGAGCCGCCGCCGAAGCCGTGGCGCCGCGCCGGTCGGTGTTCGCCAAGGGCAGCGCTGGCGCTGACAAGGGCGGCCTGGGCCGTACCCCGGTGGAGCAACTGTCCGGCTGGCTGTCGCGCATGCCGTTCGCGTCGCAGCAGCGTACGCTGACGGTGGGCGTGGTGGTGTCGCTGGTGGCACTGCTGGCCTCGGTGTATCTCGATAACCGCCAGGCCACCAACGGCGCGGCGCAGATCGAAATCGCCGGTAACATGCTGATGCACTCGCAGCGTCTGGGTAAGGCGGTGCCGGTGGCACTGCTGGGCAACGCACAGGCCTTCACGCAGCTGCGCCAGTCCAAGGAACAGCTCACGGCCGACCTGCTGGCGCTCCAGAACGGCAGCGACGAGAAGCACGTCAGCGCCACCACGGGCACGGCGATTCCGCTGCTCGAGACCGCCATGAACTCGTGGAAGCGCTCCGAGAAGAGCGCCGGCGACGTGCTGGCCCAGCAGCCGATTCTGACCACCATCGGCCAGACGCTCCAGATCTTCAACGCCTCGAACCCCGAACTGCTCGAGGCCGCCGAACAGGTGGCCGCGATCAAGCTCCAGGCCGGCTCCAACGCCCGCGAGGTGGCCGCCTCCGCGCAGCTCGTGATGCTGACCCAGCGCCTGGGTAAGAACCTGAACGAGTTCCTCTCCGGCGAAGGCGTCAACCCCGAGACCGCGTTCCTGCTCGGCAAGGACACCAACACCTTCCGCGAAACGCTGGACGGCCTGATGAACGGCTCGGACGCCCTGCGCCTGACCGCCGCCACCGACGCCGAGACGCGCAGCTACCTCCAGCAGCTCTCGCAGCGCTTCGAGGCCGTGCAGAAGACCACGCAGACGATTCTCCAGAACCTGCCGGGCCTGATTGCCGCCAAGCGCGCCCAGCAGCAGATCTTCAACGACAACGAGGCCCTGCGCGGCGAGCTGTCCACGCTCCAGACCGCCTACTCGGACGGCGCCCGCTACCGCCCCTGGACCCTCGGCGCAACCATCGTGTCCGCGCTGTCCACGCTGATCTTCCTGGCCGGGCTGGCCGCGCTCTACCTGCGCGACTCGCGCGTCCGGGCGCTGGAAGCCGAGGCGCGCGAACGCGAGGCCGAAGCCCGCCGCCTCGACGAAAAGCGTAACAACGACGCCACCCAGAAGGCCATTCTGCAGCTGATGAACGAGCTGCAGGACATCGCTGACGGTGACTTGACGCGTCAGGCCACCGTGACCGAGGACATCACCGGCGCCATCGCCGACTCGGTGAACTACACCGTGGAAGAACTGAAGGAACTGGTCGGCCGGGTGCAGCAGACCGCCGTGGACGTGCAGCAGGCCTCGAGCCAGGTGCAGGAAACCTCGGTGCAGCTGGCTGCCACGACCGAAGAGCAATCGCGCCAGATCCGCCAGACCGGCGAGTCGGTGGTGGAGATGGCAGACCGCATCACGCAGGTGTCGCGCGGCGCGGCGGAGTCCGCCAACGTGGCCCGCGCCTCGCTGGCCGCTGCGGAGCAGGGCCAGCAGGCTGTGGAAAACGCGATTACCGGCATGAACGGCATCCGCGACCAGATTCAGGAAACGTCGAAGCGGATCAAGCGGCTGGGCGAGTCGTCGCAGGAGATTGGCGAAATCGTCGAACTGATCTCGGACATTACCGAACAGACCAACGTGCTGGCACTGAACGCCGCCATCCAGGCGGCTTCGGCCGGCGAGGCAGGCCGCGGCTTCTCGGTGGTGGCGGAAGAAGTGCAGCGTCTGGCCGAACGTTCCGGCGAGGCCACCAAGCAGATCGGCGCGCTGATCCGCACGATTCAGACCGATACCCAGGACGCCGTGCACGCCATGGAGCGCAGCACGCAGGGCGTGGTGGAAGGGGCGCGGCTGTCCGATAACGCCGGTGCCGCACTGGTCGAGATTGGCCGCGTGTCGCGCCAGCTGGCCGAGCTGATCGAGCAGATCTCGCAGACCACCTCGCACGAGGCCGGGCTGGCCACCAACGTGGCGCGCCACATCGACGGCATTCTCCAGGTGACCGCCCAGACCACGTCCGGTACGCGCCAGACCGCCACCTCGGTGCGCCAGCTGACGGCACTGACCGAAGAACTGCGTAACTCGGTGTCGCGGTTCAAGATCGCCTGACTTGCATAAAACCTGCATCGAGGCCCGCGCGCGGGCGCAACGGATTGTGTCATGTCATTGAATTTTTCCGTATCGAGCGACGTGGCTGACCCGGCCGCGCCGCAACCGCCGGTGCAGGGCGAGGCGGCCACGCCGGCCGCCGTGCCGCAGCGCGACCTGTCGGTGCTGGCCTGGCTCGCGCCGAGCCTGCGTACCGCGCTGGACGATGCCGCCGCCGAGCTTGGCCACTATGTGGACGAGATCCAGCAGGCCCCCGAGGCGCTGGGCGCGCGCGACACCACGTCGCTGCGCCTGGCCGGCCAGCAGCTGCACCAGGCTGCCGGGGCGGTACACATCGTCGGCCTGCGTGGCGTGGATGCGCACTGCCAGGCCATGCGCCGCCTGCTGGAAGCCATCGACGCCGGTACCGTCGCCGCCAGCCCGGAGACGCTCGGCGTGTTCCGGCGCGGCGTGCAGGCCCTGGCCGAGTATGTCGATGACCTGATGGCCGGCGATCCCGAGGATCCGCTGCGCCTGTTCCAGCCCTACGCCGACGCCCTTGTCCTGATGAAGGAGGAGCGCGTCCATCCGGCCGACCTGTGGCTGGAGGAATTGCAGATGCTGCCCGGCATCGTGCTGCCCACGCGCTCCACGTCGTCGGTCACGCGCGCGCGCCAGCGCTTCGAGGCCGCGCTGCTCAAGGCGCTGCGCCTGCCCACGCCCTGCACGGACGGCGCGCTGCTGCGCGAAGCCTACCTGCCGCTGCAAACGGCGCTGGACGATGTTCGGAACCACGAACAGAACGCGCGCCGCACCACCGATACCCCGGACCGGGGCATCTGGCTGACGCTGTCGATGGTGTTCCGCGCGCTGGCGCACGGGCTGCTGCCGTCCGACCTGCTCGCCAAGCGCTTCGCCGCGCGCGCCCACCTGCTGCTGCGCCAGTACCTGCAAGGGCAGGTGCGCGTGCCGCAGGCGCTGCTCAACGATGCCGTGTTCCTGCTGGTCAGCACCGGCCTGACGCCCGATGGCCCTGAGGACACCACGCCGCCGGCGGTACAGGCCGCCGTGCAGGTGCTGCGCGCCGACATCGCGCGCGGCCTGCAGGCTTTCCGCGTCGATCCGGCCCACGCCGTGGCGCGTGCCGACTATCGCCGGCGCTACTACGGCTGGCTCGATCCGATCGACACGCGCAACCTCCAGAACGCCGCGGCCGCGATCGAGCGCGCGGCTGCCGACGATCAGGCCGGATGGGAACTCGCGCTGGCTTCGCTGGCCGAGGCCGCGCAGCCGCTGGCCCAGCCCGCGCTCCAGCACTGCCTGAGCGCCGCTGTTGCCCATTCCGCTGCCCATGCCGGGCAGCGCAACGTGCCCGGCGAGACCGGCGCCGCCCTGGGGCCAACCGGCGTGGCGCTGTTCCTCGCGCGCGCGCTGGCCATGCCGTGGCGCGTGCATGGCCAGTCCGGCCATGCGTCCGCCGCCGAATTCGCCGCCCGCTGCGACCAGCTCGCCGCCTGCCTGGCCGACCCCGCCGCCACCGCGCCTGACTGGCTCGCCACGATGGTCGAGACCGCCAACGCCCAGGCGCTGCGCGCCGAGGCCGTGACCCGGCTGCGCGCCCAGCTCGACAGCGGCGAGTCCTGGCTCGATACCTTCGACCGCAACGCGGCCAAGCCCGATGCCGTCAACACGCTCGGCGATGCCGCGCAGGCGTTTGGCGGGCTGCTGGCCACGCTGGAGCGTTTGATCGGTAGCGCCGCGATGCCGGAAGGCATCGACGAAGCCGCCACCGCCGCACTGGCCGCCACGCGCGCCGTGCTGGCGCGGCTGGACGTGCTGCGTGGCATCGACACCCAGCCGGCCCGCGTGGCCCAGTTGGCCGAGATTGCCGCCGAACTCGGCGCGGTGYATGCCTTTGCCGACATCCTCGAATTCGGCCGCCGTCAGGCCGATGCCACCGACGACGGCGCCCTCGCGCCGCGCCGGAACGACGAGGTGCCCGCCACCGCGCTGGCCGCCGCGCGCCACGCTGCGATGGACGCCATCCGCGTAGCCGCCGGCGCCGATTCGCCCGAGATCCAGCGCCTGCGCGCCGCCTTGCAGGCTGTGAGCGACCAGGCCGCCATCGACGACGATGCCGCGCTGCGCCGCCAGGTCACCGACGCCACCACGCAGCTGCACGCGTGGCTGGCCGGCAGCGACTCCGCCGCCGAACGCATGATCGTGGCGCTGGCCGACCCGATGCCCGCCGCCGGGCTGGCCTCGTCCGCCGCGCCGTCCGCCCCGATGCCCAGCGACGCCGCCGGGGTCGACGCCGAACTGCTCGAGATCTTCCTGTCCGAAGCCGAGGAAGTGCTCGGCAACATCGCCGCCGACTTGCCCGGCGGGCTCGACGCGCTGCGCGACGCCGACGTGCTGAGCCGCACACGCCGCGCCTTCCACACGCTCAAGGGTTCCAGCCGCATGGTCGGCCTGAACCGCTACGGCGAGGCCGCGTGGGCTATCGAACAGGTGATGAACCTGTGGATTGCCGAGGCACGCGAGCCGATGCCCGCGCTGCTGGCGCTGCTGCACCACGCGCACGATCTGCTGCGCGAATGGGCCGTCGCCCTGCAGGCCGACGCCGGCACCCAGCGCGACATCGCCGCGCTTGTGGCGGAAGCCCAGGCCGTGCGCGAGCCCGGTCAGGCCGATCTGTCTGCCGATGCGCCCGCCGCGGCGCCGGAAGATGCCATTGATTCGCTCGATGCCCTGCTGGCCCACGCCCAGGCCAACGCGCCCGGGCAGGCCGCCCCGGCGCAGCCGGTCGCCCCTGAGCAGCCGGCGGCCGAGGCCGAGGACAGCAATGTGCTGCCGTTCCGCCTCTCGGGCGGGCTGGCCAGCGACGACGACCACTACAAGGTGATTGGCCCGGTGCGCATCGGGCTGGCGCTCTACAACGTCTACCTGCAGGAGGCCGACGATCTGGTGCGCCAGTTCGCCACCGACCTGTCCGAGTGGAAGCACGAGAACCATCCGTGCCCGAGCGAGCTGGCGTTGCGCGTGGCGCATACGCTGCAGGGCAGTGCCTCCACGGTGGGGCTGGAGCCGGTGCGCGACATCGCCGAGGCCCTCGAACAACTGCTGTTGCTGCTGGGCCGCCACCCCGTGGTGATGCATCCGGGCGACTTCCGCCTGCTCGAGCAGGCCGTGGAGCGGCTGCGCGCGATGCTGCACCAGTTCGCCGCCGGGGTCTGGCCCGATGCCGACCCGGCGCTGTGCCGTGACCTGAACGATTTCGGCGAACGCGCGCTGATGCGCCCGCGCGCCACCGTGACGGGCGAGCAGGCGCAGGCGGACCAGGAAGGCTCGGTCGCGCAGCTATTCGGCAATACCCAGATCCTGCAGGCCACGCCGCTGTCGCCGCTGCCGCCCGTTACCGAACCGGCCGCGCCGACCCCGGCACTGCCGGCCGTGACCGATGCGCCGGCCAAGCTGACGCCGATCACCTCGCTGCCGCCGGTGGCCCCGCCGACGCTAACGCCCATCAGCCCGGTCACTCCGGTGCACGACGCCGTGGTCATCGCCATGCCGACGGCGCCGCGTCATGAGCAGGTGGCTGTCGCCCATGTCTCCGCGCAGTCGCCGGAGGTGCCGCAGTCGGACGAATCGCTCGACGCGTCGTCGCTGGACGCCGATCTGGTCGACATCTTCCTGGAAGAAGCCCACGGCAGCCTGCCGGAACTCGGCAAGCTGGTGCGCACCTGGGAAGCCACGCCCGAGGAGACGCAGCAGGGCGGGCTGGTGCTGCGCGCGCTGCACACGCTCAAGGGCAGCGCCCGCATGGCCGGCGCGATGGCGCTGGGGCAGGCCGCGCATGAAATGGAAACGCTGCTGGAAGCCTCCGTGCGCGGCCAGCGCGTGACGCCGGACCTGTTCGGCAAGCTCTACGCCTGGTACGACCGGATCCTCGCGCACGTGGACGCGCTCCAGAACGGCCGCCTGCTGCCGGTGGACGATGCCGATGTGGTGAACGGGCTGGTCGAGCCGGACGCAGTGCCCGCTGCCTCGGCCGATGCGCCGGCTGCCATCACGGCATCGATCGACACCCCGGGCACCGCACTGGCCACGGCCGCTCCGCAACTGCCGGCCACTGCTACCAAGGCCCCGGAGGCCGACCGCCAGCGCGCGCTGGTGCGCGTGCAGGCCCGGGCGCTGGACACGCTGATCAACGACGCCGGCGAAGTCGGCGCCACGCGCGCCCGGCTGGACAGCGAGCTGGAAGCGCTGCGCGCCTACCTCGGCGAACTGAACGACAACGTGGGGCGTCTGCGCACCCAGTTGCGCGAGATCGAAATCCAGGCCGAGACGCAGATGGCGTCGCGGATTGCCGATACGCAGCAGAGCCCGGACTTCGATCCGCTCGAGTTCGACCGCTTCACGCGGTTCCAGGAACTGACCCGGATGATGGCCGAGTCCGTGAACGACGTGGCCACGGTGGAGCAGAACCTGCAGCGCGGCTTCGACCGCGCCTCGGGTGACCTCGCCGCACAGGCCCGGCTCACGCGCGGCCTGCAACGCGGGCTGATGCAGGCCCGCATGGTGCAGTTCGATGCACTGGCCGAGCGCCTGTACCGCGTGGCGCGCCAGTCGGCCACCGAAACCGGCAAGGAAGTGCGCCTGCTGATCAAGGGCGGCACGGTGGAGATCGACCGCTCGGTGCTGGACCGCATGGCCGGCCCGATCGAGCACTTGATCCGCAATGCCGTGGTGCACGGCATCGAGCCGGCGGACGCACGCCGCGCAGTGGGCAAGTCCACCACGGGCGCGCTGACGCTGGAAGTGCAGCAGGAAGGCAACGAGGTGGTGCTGACCTTCTTCGACGACGGTGGCGGGCTGGACCTCGGGCGTATCCGCGAGCGGGCCATCAGCCGCCAGTTGCTGACGCACGAGGAAGACGCCAGCGACGCGCGCCTGACCGAGATGATTTTCACGCCGGGCTTCTCGACGGCGGACGAGGTGTCCGAGCTGGCCGGGCGCGGCGTGGGCATGGACGTAGTCCGGGCCGAAACCGTGGCGCTGGGCGGCCGGATCACGCTCTCCACCGAGGCGGGTCGGGGCACCAGCTTCACGGTGCACCTGCCGCTGACCACGGCCATCACGCAGGTGCTGCTGGTCTCGCTGGGCGGCCGCCTGTATGCGATGCCGAGCGGCATGATCGACCAGGTCCACCAGCTGCGCGAAAAGCCGCTGCTGGAAGCCTACAACGCCGGCCGCTTCGGCGCGACGACGGGTCCGGGCGCCGGCGTGGAAGCGCCGTTCTACTATTTCGGCACGCTGCTCGAAGAGAGCGCGGCGATTGCCTCGGGCCGGAAGTATTCGCCCGTGGTGGTGGTGCGCTCGGGCGCGGACCGCGTGGCGGTGCACGTGGACGAGGTGATCGGCAACCGCGAAGTGGTGGTGAAGCATATCGGTCCCCACCTCGCGCGTCTGGAGGGCATTGCCGGCGCCACCACGCTCGGCGATGGCGAGATCGTGCTGATCTACAACCCGGTGGTGCTGGCGCAGCGGTTCGTGCGCGAGCGCGGCGAGGTGACGCCGACGGCGCTTCTGGCATCGACCGACAACACCGGCGCGGTGGCCGAGTTCGTCGGGGCAGGGGATGCCCGGCCGGTCTCGGGCCTGATGACGCTGCCTACCGTGATGGTGGTCGACGATTCGCTCACGGTGCGCAAGGCCAGCCAGCGGCTGCTGACGCGCGCGGGCTACCAGGTGGTGCTGGCGCGCGATGGCGTGGATGCGCTGCGGCAGTTGCAGGAGGTGATGCCGGACGCGATGCTCGTGGATATCGAGATGCCGAACATGGACGGCTTCGACCTCACGCGCAACGTCCGCGCCGATAGCCGCACCACGCACATGCCGGTGGTGATGATTACGTCACGTACGGCCGAGAAGCACCGCCGCTACGCGGCCGAGATCGGCGTGAACGTCTATCTGGGCAAGCCGTTCAATGAGGATGAACTGCTGCGTACGCTGCGCCAGCTGATCGGCGAGAAGGCCGGCAACGCTGCCGGCTCGGTGGCTCAGATGCTGGGCGACGCCTGAGGGCTTGACGCGCCGGCCCGCTCCCCCGACCCCTCTCCCGCAAGCGGGAGAGGGGAGACAACAGTTGGCGTTTCAGATGCTCCCGGTGTTCTCCCCTCTCCCTCCGGGAGAGGGGCGGGGGAGAGGGACGGCGTTGGCCGAAGCCAATAGCGTCAAGCCTTGCGATTCACCATCGTCGCCGGCACCGACAGCGTCAGCGCCGCGCCCGCCACCAGGCAGATCGCCAGCAGATACATGCCCGAGTCGGTGCTCTGGGTCAGGTCCTTGAGCCAGCCCACCGCGTAGGGGCTGATAAAGCCGGCCAGGTTGCCGAGCGAGTTGATCAGCGCGATACCAGCCGCTGCGCCCGTGCCGGCCAGGAAGGCCGTGGGCAGGCTCCAGAACAGCGGCAGCGTGGTCAGGATGCCGATGGTGGCCAGCGTCAGCGCCACCATGGCCAGCGTGGTGTCGCCATGCCACTGCACCGACAGCACCAGCCCCACCGCCCCGGCCAGCGCCGGCAGCGCGATATGCCAGCGCCGCTCGCCCCGCTTGTCGGCGCTATACGCCACCAGGATCATGCCGATCACCGCGCAGCCGTAGGGAATCGCCGTCAGCAGGCCGATGTCCAGCGCGCCCTTCACGCCGGTCTGCTTGATGATCGTCGGCAGCCAGAAACTCACGCCGTAGAGGCCCATCACGAAGCAGAAGTAGATCGCGCTCATCAGCCAGACGCGCGGGCTGGACAGCACCTTGCGGATCGGCGGGTCTTCCTTGTGCTGCTCCTCGTTGGCGATATTGCGCTCGAGCAGCGCCTTCTCGTCCTCGGTCAGCCACTTGGCGTGGCGGATGCGGTCATCGAGGTAGGCGAGCACCCACAGGCCGACCAGGATCGACGGAATGCCTTCGAGCAGGAACATCCACTGCCAGCCGGACCAGCCGTTGTGGCCATCGAACGCCTGCATGACCCAGCCGGACAGCGGCCCGCCGATCACGCCCGAGAGCGCGATAGCCGTCATGAAGAACGTGGTGGTGCGCCCGCGCCGCTCCGCCGGGTACCAGTAGGTCAGGTACAGGATGATGCCGGGGAAGAATCCCGCTTCGGCCACGCCAAGCAGGAAACGCAGCACGTAGAACATCGTCGGCGTGGTCACGAACATCATCGACGCCGAGATCAAGCCCCAGGTGATCATGATCCGGGCGATCCAGATGCGCGCGCCCACGCGATGCAGGATCACGTTGCTGGGGACCTCGAACAGGAAGTAGCCGATGAAGAAGATGCCGGCACCCAGCCCGTAGATGGTCTCGCTGAACTTGAGGTCGTTGAGCATCTGGAGCTTGGCGAAGCCCACGTTCACGCGGTCCAGGTAGGCCACCACGTAGCACAGCAACAGAAAGGGCACGAGGCGCCAGCTCACCTTGCGGTAGGTGGCGTCTTCGAAACCGGCGTCGCGCACGCCGGGGTTCACTGCGGTCGTTGTCATGAATGTCTCCTCATTGGGTTCTTATAAGACGTTGCCGCGGGTTGTGAAGGGGGCGGGCGCTACACGCAGCGCCCGCCGTCCACTTCGATACAGGTGCCGGTGATGAACGCCGCCTCGTCCGAGGCGAGGTAGAGGCAGGCATTGGCCACGTCCTGCGGGGTGGACATGCGCCCCATGGGGATCGTGGCGAGGAATTTGGCGCGGTTCTCGGGGGTGTCCGGCAGGCCCATGAACTGTTCGAGCAGGCCGGTGGCTCCGATCACCGGGTTGACGCAGTTCACGCGGATGTTGTCCGGGCCGAGTTCGGCCGCCATGGCCTTGCTGGCCGTGATGACGGCGCCCTTGCTGCCGTTGTACCAGACCAGCCCTGGGCGGGGCCGGATGCCGGCGGTGGAAGCCACGTTGACGAAGTTGCCGCCGCCGCGCTGGCGGAAGTGGGGGATGAAGTGCCGGGCCGACCAGTAGATGCTCTTGACGTTGACCGCGTAGACGCGGTCGAACTCGTCTTCGGTGATTTCCAGGATCGGCTTGTTGCGATGGGTGGTGCCGGCGTTGTTGACCACGATGTGCACGTCGCCGAAGGCGGCCAGCGTGGCGTCGCGCATGGCGGCCACGTCGTCGCCCTGGGCTACGTCGGCCCGGACGGCGCGGGCGTTGCCACCGGTCTCGCCATATTGTTCGCGGATCGCGGCGGCGACGCGCTCGGCCGCCTCCAGGTTGAGGTCAGCCACCATCACGGCGGCGCCTTCGCGCGCGAACGTATGGGCGATGCCTTCGCCGAAACCCGAGCCACCGCCCGTGACCACGGCTACCTTGCCAGTCAGTCTTGCCATGTTGCTGTCTCCTATATCGATAGGCCCGTCGCGGTCTTGGCGCCGCTGGCGGACATGCTGCTAGTTAACTAGTGCGAGAACGGCCCCCGTCCGCGCAGGGCGTTGGCCACCATCATCACGGCCAGCAGGAAGGGCAGGGCCACGTAGAGGCACCAGTGGACGCGGTCGCCCACGGTGTCGCCCCATTTGCGCTTGAACACCTGCAGGCGGGGCATGCCGGACGGGTTGGTGGCACGCTTGTTCCGGACATGCCAGGCCATCCAGAAAAAGAAGATGGCGAACGCGATCGACAGAAAATTGATGTTACCCATGTTGAATGGCGATGGTTTTCAGAGTGGTGAATCCGTACAGGGCCTCGAAGCCCTTCTCGCGGCCGTAGCCCGACTGGCCGGTGCCGCCGAACGGCAGCTCCACGCCGCCGCCGGCGCCGTAGTTGTTGATGAAGACCTGGCCGGCGCGCAGCTTGCGGGCCAGCCGCAGCTGGCGGGCGCCGTCGCGCGTCCACAGGCCGGCCACCAGCCCGTAGGCGGTGCCGTTGGCGAGGCGCAGCGCTTCTTCCTCGCTATCGAAGGGCATCGCCGCCAGCAGCGGGCCGAAGACTTCCTCCTGGGCCAGCCGGTGCGTGGGCGGCACGTCGCGGAACAGCATCGGCACCTGGTAGTAGCCAGACTCCGGGGCCTCGCCGACGATCTGGCCCTGCGCCATCACCGCAATACCGGCGTGCTGGGCATCGGAAACGAAGTCCCAGACGCGTTGCTGCTGCTTGCGGCTGATCAGCGGGCCGCATTCGAGGTCGAGTTGGGACGGCCCCACGCGCAGCGACTCGAACACGCCCGAGAGCCGGTCCAGCAGGGTCTCGTAGACAGAGCGCTCCACCAGCAGCCGGCTGCCGGCCGAGCAGGTCTGGCCGGCGTTCTGGACGATGCCGTTGACGATGACGGGCAGCAGCACGTCCAGGTCGGCATCGGCAAACACGATCTGCGGGGACTTGCCGCCCAGTTCCAGCGTCACCGGCACATGGTTTTCGGCCGCCAGCTGGGCGACGATCTTGCCGGTCTCGGGCGAGCCCGTGAAGGAGATATGGTTGATGCCCGGATGGCGGGCCAGCGCGGCGCCGGCCTCGTGGCCATAGCCAGTGACGATATTGAGCGCGCCTTCCGGCAGGCCGGCCTCGGCAGCCAGTTCGGCCACGCGCAGCAGGGACAGGCAGGCATCCTCCGCAGGCTTGACCACGCAGGCGTTGCCGGTGGCCAGGGCCGCGCCGACGCTGCGGCCGAAGATCTGGAGCGGGTAGTTCCAGGGGATGATGTGGCCCGTCACGCCGTGCGGCTCGCGCACGGTCAGCACCGTGTAGCCGGGCTGGTAGGGGATGGTCTGGCCGTGCAGCTTGTCCGCCGCGCCGGCGTAGAACTCGAAATAGCGGGCCACGGCGCGGGCGTCCGCGCGGGCCTGGCGCAGCGGCTTGCCGGTGTCGCGGGCCTCCAGCGCGGCCAGTTCGTCCTCGTGGTCCATCAGCTTGACGGCCACGCGGTTCAACAGGCGGACACGCTCTGCAGGTGCCATGGCACCCCAGGCGCCCTCGGCGGCCTGGCGGGCGGCCAGCACGGCCACGCTGATGTCCGTGCTGTTGCCACGGGCAATCTCGGCGAACGGCTCGCCGTTGGAGGGATCGAAAACCTTGATGCGCAGGCCGGAATCGGGGGCGATCAGGCGGTTGGCGACGAAGTGCTGGGCGTGCATGCTTATCTCCGTGCTCGGGTATGGAGCGACTGCTGAATCGGGAATGCCGCATTATCGCGCACCGTGCGCGCCGCGCAAGGCACTTGGTACTTCGGGCGCGGCACGGCTGCAGTGCTTGTCAGCGTGGGGTCAGGAGCGAACCGCTATAATGCCCGCCATCCCACAACACTGGCATTCGGAGAACTCGCATGAGCTTCAACCTCGTCTCCCCGGGCAAGGACCTTCCCAACGATTTCAACGTCATCATCGAGATTTCGGCTCAGAGCGATCCGGTGAAGTACGAGGCCGACAAGGAAACCGGCCTGCTGTTCGTCGACCGTTTCATCGGCACGGGCATGCGCTACCCGGCCAACTACGGCTTCATTCCGAAAACGCTGTCCGGTGACGGCGACCCGGTGGACGTGCTGGTGCTGACGCCGTTCCCGATCCTGGCCGGCGCGGTGGTGCGCTGCCGTGCGCTCGGCATGCTGAAGATGACCGACGAGTCCGGCGTGGACGCCAAGCTGGTGGCCGTGCCCGTGGACAAGCTGAGCCCGGCTACCGCCTTCATGAAGGGCCTGTCCGACGTGCCGCAAAACACGCTCGACCAGATCAAGCACTTCTTTGAGCACTACAAGGCACTTGAGGCCGGCAAGTGGGTCAAGGTGGACGGCTGGGCCGGCATCGAAGAAGCCCACAAGGAAATCACCGACGGCGTGGCGAACTTCAAGAAGTAAGCTGGTTCGCACCAGATCGATGATCGATAAAAAACCCGCCAGTTGGCGGGTTTTTTTATTCGCCCCGGGCAAAGGGGCTGTGATCGTTCAACTCGTCGAGATAGGCGTCGATGCCCTGGCGCTCGCGGGCCAGGAAGCGCTCCACTGCATCGGCGAAGGACGGGTGCGCCAGCCAGTGCGCGGATCGCGTGGCCACCGGCAGGAAGCCGCGCGCCATCTTGTGCTCGCCCTGCGCGCCGCCTTCGAAGGTGCGCAGGCCCTCGGCGATACAGAATTCGAGCGGCTGGTAGTACGCAGTCTCGAAGTGGAGGCACGGGTGGTGCTCCAGCGCGCCCCAGTAGCGGCCATAGAGCGTGCTGACGCGTGGATCGGTATCGAACACGACCAGCGAACTGGCGATGTCGCGGCCGTCACGGGTGGCTACCACCAGCAGCAGGTTCTCGGGCATGGTCTCGCCGATGCGCCGGAAAAAGTCCAGATTCAGGTAGGGCGACGAATGGTGCTCGCGGTAGGTCTGGCGATAGCAGCGGTTGAAGAACTTCCACGCCTCATCGTCGATCTCCGCCCCGCGCAGCTGCCGGAAGGTGATGCCTGCCTCCGCCACGCGCCGGCGCTCCGCGCGGATATTCTTGCGCTTCTTCTGCGAAAGCGTGGCCAAAAAGGCGTCAAAGTCGGCGTAGCCGGGGTTGGTCCAGTGGAACTGCACGCCATGCCGCATCATCATGCCGGCTTCGTCCATCAAATCGGCCTCATGGTCGGACGGAAACAGCACGTGCAGCGAGGACATGCCCGATTCCTCGGCCAACGCCAGCGCAAAGCGCAGCAGCAGGCGGCGGGCGATGTCGTCCTCGGCCAGCAGCCGGGCGCCGCGCACCGGCGTGAACGGAATGGCGGACAGCCACTTGGGGTAGTAGGGCACGTCGTGCTGGCGATAGGCGTCGGCCCAGGCCCAGTCGAACACATACTCGCCGTAGGAATGCGATTTCGCGTAGAGCGGCATCGCAGCGGCCAGCCGGTCGCGGCCCGTGCCGTGGCCGGCTTGCACCCCGTCTTGTACCCAGAGCGTCAGGAAGCGCGGCGACCAGCCGGTGTCGTCGGTGGCGCTGCCGCTGGTGTGCATCGCGTGCAGGAAGGCGTGGCGCAGGAAGGGCGTGGCGTCGGGCTGGGCGGCCACGAGGGCGTCCCAGTCGGCGGCTGGCACCTCGGCCAGGTCCAGGACGATCTCCGTCCGGTAGTTAGCCACCGGGGTGTCCGGCTGTGCACTCACCGGCTGACACGATTCCGACTGCATTCCGCCCGATCCCACTCAAGAATTGAAGATTATTTGATCCGTCTGACGTCCGTCAGGTGCCGGACGAGTCTACCGGAAGACGTGCGGCGGCGCAGCCATGGGCCGCCAGGTGGCGTGCACGACGGTTGCGCGGTGCGCATCGTAGAATGACAGGCATCACGCCGATTGCCGCGCCGGCATGCGGGCGTCCCGAATCCGAAGGCCAGACATGACTCATCCGTTCTTCAACCTGTATTCCCACGGCTTTGCGCGCGTGGCCGTGGGCGTGCCCGAGTGCCGCGTGGCGGATCCGGCCTATAACGCCGACCAGACCCTGGAGCTGGCCCGCCAGGCCGTGCAAGGCGGCGCGGCGCTGGTCGCGTTCCCGGAACTGGGCCTGTCGGCCTACACCTGCGACGACCTGTTCCATCAGCGCGCGCTGCTGCGCGAGTGCGAACTGGCGCTCCAGCGCATCGTGGAAGCCTCGGTGTCGCTGCCGGCCGCGCTGGTGGTCGGGATGCCGCTGGTGGTGGAACATCAGCTATTCAACTGCGCCGTGGTGGTGGCCAACGGCGCCATCCAGGGCGTGGTGCCAAAGAGTTACCTGCCGAACTATTGGGAATTCTACGAGGCGCGCCAGTTCAGCGCGGCGGACTGCGCCCCCACCGAGGGCCGTATCTCGCTGCTCGGTGCCACGGTGCCGTTCGGCGCTGGGCTGCTGTTCGAGATCGAGAACATCCCGTTCTTCCGTTTCCACGTGGAAATCTGCGAGGATGTCTGGGTGCCGGTGCCGCCGTCGTCGTTCGCCGCGCTGGCCGGGGCCACGGTGCTGGTGAACCTGTCGGCGTCGAATATCGTCATCGGCAAGTCCGGCTACCGGCACCAGCTGGTGTCGCAGCAGTCGGCACGCTGCCTGGCGGCCTACCTGTACACCTCGGCGGGCAAGGGGGAGTCCTCCACCGACCTGGCCTGGGACGGCCAGGCGCTGATCTACGAGAACGGGGAACTTCTGGGCGAATCGGAGCGGTTTTCGGACCGTTCCCACCTGTTGACGGCCGATGTGGACCTGGAGCGGCTCTCGCGCGAGCGCATGCACCAGACCACCTTCGGCCATTCGGTGCGCCGTCATCGCGAGGAAGTCGAGAAATTCGAGATCGTCTCCTTCCGCGTGGACGTGCCCACGACGCAGAACCTGCCGCTCGCGCGCAAGGTAGAGCGCTTCCCCTATGTGCCGGCCGATCCGCGCCGCCGCGACGAGCGCTGCATGGAGGTCTACAACATCCAGGTGCAGGCGCTGGTGCAGCGGCTGTCGTCGAGCAAGATTTCGAAGGTGGTTATCGGCGTCTCGGGTGGGCTGGATTCCACCCATGCCCTGCTGGTCTGCGCCGCCGCGATGGACCGCCTGGGCCTGCCGCGCGCCAATATCCTCGGCTACACCATGCCGGGCTTCGCCACCAGCGACCGCACGCTCGATCAGGCGCGGCAACTGATGACCTGGATTGGCTGCACGGCGCGCGAGATCGATATTCGTCCCAGTTGCATGGCGATGCTGAAAGATCTCGACCATCCGTACGCGAAAGGCGAGCCGGTTTACGACGTGACCTTCGAGAACGTGCAGGCCGGCGAGCGCACCAACCACCTGTTCCGGCTGGCCAACCACAATCACGCCATCGTGATTGGCACCGGCGACCTCAGCGAACTGGCGCTGGGCTGGTGTACCTACGGGGTGGGTGACCATATGTCCCACTACAACGTCAACGCCAGCGTGCCGAAGACGCTGATCAGCCATCTGGTGCGCTGGGTGGCCGAAACGGGCCAGGTGGCGGAGGGCGGGGAAGCGGTGCTGACGGCCGTGCTCGACACCGATATCAGCCCCGAACTGGTGCCCGGCGGCACAGCTGCGGACGGCCAGGACAAGGCGCCGGGCCAGAAGACCGAGCAGGTCATCGGGCCGTATGAATTGCAGGATTTCAACCTCTACTACACGCTGCGCTTCGGGTTTTCGCCCAGCAAGGTGGCCTTCCTGGCGCTCAGCGCCTGGGGCGACGTGGCGCGCGGCGAATGGCCGAACGGGCCGCATGTTGCGCGTAACGCCTACGAACTTGCCGAGATCAAGCGCGTTCTGGGGATTTTCGTCGACCGATTCTTCCGCACCAGCCAGTTCAAGCGGTCCTGCGTGCCGAATGCCCCGAAAGTGGGCTCGGGCGGGTCGCTTTCGCCGCGTGGCGACTGGCGCGCCCCGAGCGACGGGGAATCGGCGGTCTGGGTGCGTGATCTGGCCCGGATTCCGGACTGATCGAACCGGGGCGAAGGGGCCAAGTGTGCCCATACCCGCAATCCCGAGGCGGGTTTCGGGCTAGAATCTGTCATCTTCCGACAAACACAAATAGAGGCCAGCCATGAAGCAGATTACCGCCATCATCAAACCGTTCAAGCTCGACGAAGTGCGCGAGGCGCTGGCGGATGTGGGCGTGACCGGCCTCACCGTGACTGAGGTAAAGGGCTTCGGCCGCCAGAAGGGCCACACCGAGCTGTATCGTGGCGCCGAGTACGTGGTCGATTTCCTGCCGAAGATCAAGATCGAAGTGGTCGTGGCCGAGAACCAGCTCGACACCGTGCTCGATTCGATCGTGAAGGCTGCCCACACGGGCAAGATCGGTGACGGCAAGATCTTTGTGACCGAGATCGAGCGCGTGATCCGTATCCGCACCGGTGAGCAGGACGAAGCCGCAGTCTGATTGGGACTCATCGTCCAGACGCAAAAAAGCCGGCCCAGCGCCGGCTTTTTTTCGTTTCTGAGGGTTCTGCTAGCTTGGCAGTTTCCAGCCAAGCTGTACGGACAGCAGGCGCATGGCGATCGTGACAAGCGCCCCGGTCAGCAGCGCCGCCTCCTGGTCGGCGCGTAGCCAAGTCAGGCCGACATAGACCCAGCAGCCCACAAACGAGCAGGTGGCGTAGGGCGAGCGGTCGCGCAGGATCATCGGCACTTCATTGCAGAGCACGTCGCGGACCACGCCGCCGAACACTGCCGAGATGATGCCCATCATCACCGCCACGGTCGGCGTCATCTGCGCCACCAGCGCCAGCGAGGTGCCCGTGACGGAGAACAGCCCCAGGCCGATGGCATCGGCGACCAGCATCGCCCGGTTCGAGGCCACCGTGCTCACCACGCGAAATACGATGGCCGCGCCGATCGACATCGCGAAGATCAGCAGCACGTAGTACTCGTGCTCGACCCAGTAGAACGGGCGCCGGTCCAGCAGGACGTCGCGCACGGTGCCGCCGCCGAACGCGGTGGCGAACGCGACGATGAACGTGCCGACGGCATCGAGCCGCTGCTTGCGCGCATCCACCACGCCCGAAATCGCAAACGCGAGCACGCCGACCACCTCCATCGCATGGAGGATCAGCGGCAGCCGCCCCATCAACAGATCGAACGGCAGGTGCATCGACATCAGGCGCGGGGCTGACGCAGCAAGACCATTAGGGCGCCGGCCCCGCCCAGCGACTCGCGGGCCTGGACGAAGGCGATGACTTCCTCCTTCTGCACCAGCCAGCTGCGCACCTTGCCCTTGAGGACCGGCAGCTTGTCCGGGGAGCCGATGCCCTTGCCGTGGATCACGCGCACGCAACGCACGCCGTTGCGCACCGAGCGGCGCAGGAATTCGGCCAGTGCCTCGCGCGCCTCGTCGCTGCGCAGGCCGTGCAGGTCCACTTTGTCTTGCGGTACCCACTCGCCACGGCGGAGCTTGCGGACCACGTCGATGCCGATACCGGGGCGCCGGAACGACATGGTTTCGTCGATATCGAGCAGATTCTCGACATCGAATTCGTCGGACAACGAGGCTTCCAGCACGGCTTTGTCGTTAAGCTGGGTCTGGACGGCGACGGGCGGGGGACGCTTGGGCGGATGCGCCACGTGGTTACGGTCACGCAGGGCGCTGACCTGGCCGACATTGCTGCGGAAGACGTTGGCTTCCTCGTCGGCGCGGCGGGCGGCGGCTTCGGCGGCCACGCGCTCGGCCTCGCGGCGTTCGGCGTCAGCCTTGAGATTGTCACGCACCGCGGCCAGATCGTGCAGGCCGAAGCGCTTGGAAGGGGATTTTGCGCCGTGCGACATGGAAAGATTCTCCGGGGGCTCGGCGTCGATTATAAGGGGATTGCGAGGGGGAGCGGCCTCCGCGCCGTCCACGTCGGAGGGGGTGGAGGCCGTGGCGCTTACTGCAGTGCCTCTACGAAGCGCTGGGCGTCCAGCGCGGCCATGCAGCCCGTGCCGGCGCTGGTGATGGCCTGGCGGTAGATGTGGTCCTGCACGTCGCCGGCGGCGAACACGCCCGGGATGTTGGTGGCCGTGGCATCGCCGGACAGGCCGCTCTTGGTCACGATGTAGCCGTTCTTCATGTCCAACTGGCCCACGAAGAGGTCGGTGTTCGGCTTGTGGCCAATCGCCACGAACACGCCGGCCAGCTTCAGGTCCTCGGTCTTGGCGGTGTCCTTGGTGCTGCGGATGCGCAGGCCGGTCACGCCCGACTCATCGCCCAGCACTTCATCGAGCGTATGGTCGTAGCGCAGTTCCACGCGGCCTTCCTTGACGCGCTGGAGCAGGCGGTCCACCAGGATCGGTTCGGCCTTGAACTTGTCGCGGCGGTGGATCAGGGTGACCTTGCTGGCGATATGCGACAGGTACAGCGCCTCTTCCACGGCCGTGTTGCCGCCGCCGACCACGGCGACTTCCTGGTTCTTGTAGAAGAAACCGTCGCAGGTGGCGCAGGCGGACACGCCGCGGCCCATGAACGACTCTTCCGACGGCAGGCCCAGGTACTGCGCCGAGGCGCCCGTGGCGATGATCAGCGCGTCGCAGGTGTACTCGCCCGAGTCCCCGATCAGGCGGATCGGCTTCTCGGTCAGCTTGGCCGTGTGGATGTGATCGAAGATGATTTCGGTGTTGAAGCGCTCGGCATGGGCCAGGAAACGCTGCATCAGGTCCGGGCCCTGCACGCCATTGGCGTCGGCGGGCCAGTTTTCCACGTCGGTGGTGGTCATCAGCTGGCCGCCCTGGGCCAGGCCGGTAATCAGCACGGGCTGGAGGTTGGCGCGGGCGGCGTAGACGGCGGCGGTGTAGCCGGCCGGACCCGACCCGAGAATCAGCACTTTTGCGTGTTTTGCGGACATGTTGCGTTCCTGTGGCCGGCGTACGCGCGTGTTGCGTTCGCGCCGGTGTAACTCGAAACCGCCATTATAAGTGGGCTGGCGTTTGCCGACTGTTGCAAATTCCAATGGGGCCGATAGCGCGCGCAAGGTTAAAATGGCCGCCATCGTCCACCCCGAGCGATCTGAAGCGATCATCCGAACCCAAGGCATGGCCCGCGCTACCACCACTACCCGGACCGACCCGTCGGCACTCCCCTCGCGAATCGCCAAGCTGCTGGGCGAGGTGCGCTGGTTCCTGCTGCTGGCCGTTACGCTCGGCTTCGTGTGCGTGCTGGCCAGCTACAGCAAGGCGGACCCCGGCTGGTCTCACGCCAGCCAGGTGGCCGATATCCACAATCTGGGCGGCCGCGTGGGCGCCTGGGTGGCGGACGTGCTGTTCTTCATCTTCGGCTTCTCCGCCTACTGGTGGAGCGTGCTGCTGATGCGCCGCTGCTGGCGCGGCTGGCGCACCCTGACCGCCGAACTCCCCGAGCGCGTGCCGGATCCGCAGCACAGCGTGGCGATCAGCTGGATCGGCTTTGGCCTGACGCTGGTATCGAGCATGGGCCTCGAGGCCATCCGCATGTACCCGCTGCGCGCCGCGCTGCCGCGCGCCCCGGGTGGCGTGCTGGGCGACCTGCTCGGCGGCTGGCTGCAACTGGCGCTGGGCTTTTCCGGCGCCACGCTGCTGTTGCTGCTGATGTTCGCCATCGGGCTGTCGCTGTTCTTCCATTTCTCCTGGCTCTCCGTGGCCGAACACGTCGGCGGCTTCGTCGAAACGCTGTTCCTCGGCTTCAAGGCSCGCCGCGAGARSAAGCAGGACCGCATCATCGGYGMSGCGGCCAAGGTSGWRCGSACCGARACCGTGGAAGTGCAGCGCGTGCGCCAGGAGGAAGCCACCCCGGTGCAGATCGTGCGCCCGCAGGCCGTGCCCAAGCACGAACGGGTGGAGCGCGAGAAGCAGCAGCCGCTGTTCGCCGATATCCAGGACTCCGACCTGCCGCCGCTGTCGCTGCTCGACGCCGTGCCGGCCCATCAGGAGACGGTGAGCGCCGAAACGCTCGAATTCACGTCGCGGCTGATCGAGAAGAAGCTCAAGGACTTCGGCGTCGAAGTCAAGGTCGTGGCCGCCTACCCGGGGCCGGTCATCACCCGCTATGAGATCGAGCCGGCTACCGGCGTCAAGGGCAGTCAGATCGTCAATCTGGCGCGCGACCTGGCGCGTTCGCTGTCGCTGGTGTCGATCCGCGTGGTGGAAACCATCCCGGGCAAGAACTACATGGGGCTGGAGCTGCCGAACCCCAAGCGCCAGACCGTTCGCCTGACTGAAATTCTCGGTTCCCACGTCTACAACGAAAGCGCGTCCAGCCTGACCATGGCGCTGGGCAAGGACATCGCCGGCAAGCCGATGGTGGCSGACCTSGCCAAGATGCCGCACTGCATGGTGGCCGGCACSACYGGCTCSGGCAAGTCGGTGGGCATCAACGCGATGATCCTGTCGCTGCTCTACAAGGCCAAGCCCGAGGCCGTGCGCCTGATCCTGATCGACCCGAAGATGCTGGAAATGAGCGTCTACGAGGGCATTCCGCACCTGCTCTGCCCGGTGGTCACGGACATGCGCCAGGCCGGCAACGCGCTGAACTGGGCCGTGGGCGAGATGGAGCGGCGCTACAAGCTCATGAGCAAGCTGGGCGTGCGCAACCTGGCCGGCTACAACAAGAAGATCGATGAGGCGGCGGCGCGCGAGGAAAAGGTGCCGAATCCGTTCAGCCTGACGCCGGACGCCCCCGAGCCGCTCGAGAAGCTGCCGACCATCGTCATCGTCATCGACGAACTGGCCGACCTGATGATGGTGGTGGGCAAGAAGGTCGAGGAACTGATCGCCCGTATCGCCCAGAAGGCCCGCGCGGCCGGCCTGCATTTGGTGCTGGCCACCCAGCGGCCGTCCGTGGATGTGATTACCGGCCTGATCAAGGCCAATGTGCCGACGCGGATCGCGTTCCAGGTCAGCAGCAAGATCGACTCGCGCACCATCCTCGACCAGCAGGGCGCCGAGGCGCTGCTGGGCATGGGCGACATGCTCTACCTCGCGCCGGGCACCGGGTTTCCGGTGCGCGTTCACGGCGCCTTCGTCTCCGATGAGGAAGTGCACCGCGTGGTGGAGCAGCTCAAGGCGTCCGGCGAGGCCAACTATATCGAGGGCATTCTCGAAGGCGGGCTGGTCGATGGCGACGGCGCGGGCGACAGCCTGGGCGGCGGCGCTGGCATTGGCGGCGGGGGCGGCGAGGCCGATCCGCTGTACGATCAGGCCGTCGAGGTGGTGGTCAAGAATCGCCGGGCGTCGATCTCGCTGGTGCAGCGCCACCTGCGCATCGGCTACAACCGCGCCGCGCGGCTGCTCGAGGATATGGAGAAGGCCGGACTGGTCTCGGCCATGTCGGGCAACGGCAACCGCGACATCCTGGTGCCCGCCGGCGCCGGCGCCGGCGCCGGGGCGGGCGCGCGCGACGACGACTGAACGCGTCCGGGGCGGCAAAGGGCGGCGAAGGGTGGCCGGCGTCAAATGTGACGCGTAACATACCGTTACCCCGGTCACAGGAATCCGGCGCCCCGCGCCCGGCTCTAACCGGGCATCCACTACTCAGGAAAGGCTGACTCCATGCGACATCGCATTCTTGCGTCCACCTGCGCCGCGCTTGTGCTGCTGACGGCTGCCGCATCGGCCGCCCAGGCCGCCGCGACAGACCAGCTGCAGAGTTTTGTGACCAGCGTGAAGACCGCGCGTGGCGAATTCACCCAGAAACAGCTCAAGGGGCAGGGCGGCGAAGGCAAGGCCGGCGGCACGTCCAGCGGCACTTTCGCGTTCTCGCGCCCCGGCAAGTTCACGTGGCGCTACACCAAGCCCTACGAGCAACTGCTCCAGGCCGATGGCCAGACGCTGTTCATCTACGATAAAGACCTGAACCAGGTGACCGAGCGCAAGCTGGACAACGCGCTGGGCTCGAGCCCGGCCGCCATCCTGTTCGGGAGCAACGACCTGAGCAAGAATTTCGATGTGAAGAACGGCGCCACGCGCGACGGCGTGGAATGGCTGGAGCTGACGCCAAAGTCGAAAGACACCCAGTTCGAGAAGATCCAGATCGGCTTCAAGGCCGGCAACCTGGAGGCGATGGAGTTGCGCGATGCCTTCGGCAATACCACGCTGCTGACCTTCTCGGCGATGCAGAAGAATCCGTCGCTGCCGGCGGACACGTTCCGCTTCACGGTGCCGAAGGGCGCCGACGTGATGAAGCAATGAGGCCCACCATGCCCGCCGATTTTTCGCCGTCCGTTCTGAAGCCCCGCCTGCTGGCCGGGGCCGCCGTCCTGCTGCTGGCCGCCTGCGCCCAGGCGCCGGCCAATCGGTTCGACGTGGATGCCTTCCTGCGTGCATCGGATACGGCCATGCCCGAAGTGCTCGGCAATCCGGACTTCCTCAAGGCCACGCGCGTGCCGCACTCGCAGTGCGCCACGCTGCTCCAATCGGCGCACAGCGGGGTGCTGGAAGACCTGCCGGCCAGCAATGCGGCGCGTGGGCCGGCATGGCTGCTCCATCCGGCCGATGCGCCGGACAAGGTATGGCTGGTGGTGGGAGTGGCCGGCGGCGAGCGGACCTGCCATGGCCCGCTGCCTGCGGACGCCATGAAGACGCTGGCCGACCGGGCCAAGGGCTGACGCCCGCGGCGCTACGCCTGCGCTTCGCGCGCGTAGCGCTGGCGCGGCACCGGCAGCTTCTGCAGTTTCTCGCGCCGGATCCTGATCGCTTCCTCGTCGCCGCGCTTGATCGCGGCGCGCAACTTCAACACGGCTTTCCGATATTGCTTCTTCTTGCGGATGCGGGTCGTGATGGCCATGGCAGTGGCTTCCTCCTGGCGAGCCGGCCGTCGGGCCGGCGGGGTTGGAAAAGCTGGGCAAGCCTGGGTAGACCTAGGTAAGCGTCAAGGCGAGCCCCATGGTATCAGAGGAGGAAGCGGCGGTTGTCGTTGGGCGGATACTGGCTTTCCACCTTCTTGAACCGCAGCTTGGTGCTGCTGTTGAGCTTGCGCCCTGCCATCTTGCGCTGCAACTGCCGGTGCACGGCGCGGATATGGCCGACCGAGCCCTGGGCATAGGGCTGGCCATCGGTGGCGCCGGGCAGGCCGCCGCCGGCAGCAAGTGCAGCATTGTGCGCTTCCGCCGATTTCTTGATCAGCACGTCCAGCGCCTGGCGCGCGCGCACGGCCGCGTGCAGCGGACCATCGGCCGGATTGGCCTTGGCCCGCACCGCGTCCTGCGGCAGCCGCACGTTGCCGGCCACGCGGCGCAGCGCCGCGCGCAGTTCGGCGCCATCGAACTGGCCTTCCTGGACGATCCACACCGCGTCATGGCGCAGCCAGCCTTCCACATCGGCCAGCCGGCGCAGCAGCGCGGGCATCAGCATCCGACCGCCGAAGCGGCGCGAGCGCCGGATCGCGGACAGTCCGATGCGGCGTACCTGCGGGTTCTCATGGTCGACCAGATCCTCGATCAGGCGGTCGGCCTCCTCCTGCGATCCGATCATTTCGGAAAACTGCCCTGCCAACGAGATTTCTTCCACGCCGCTGAGCTTGTTCTTGCTCGCGAGGCGGGACATCTTGAACAACAGCATGCGGTAACGCAGCATAGGGATCCTCGAACTTGTAACCGATGAATCTGCCACGCCCGGTCGGGTGATACGCGGGCCATTGGATGTTATCGGCAAGGTTGAAGGGATTCTTTAGGCCATCGGGCGATGGTCTACACTGTCACGTTCCGCGCCGCGGCCAGCCCGCGCGCGCCCAGATCCAAGAGGTAGAACCATCGTGGCGGATTCGCTGTTTTCCGACCCCCCTGAACGTTCCCGGCAGCCGCTGGCGGAACGCCTGCGCCCGCGCACCATCGACGAAGTCATCGGCCAGCAGCATCTGCTGGGGGCCGGCAAGCCGCTGCGCGTGGCGTTCGCGTCCGGCGAGCCGCATTCGATGATCCTGTGGGGTCCGCCCGGCGTGGGCAAGACCACGCTGGCGCGGCTGATGGCCAGCGCGTTCGATGCCGAGTTCATCGCGCTGTCGGCCGTGCTGTCGGGCGTCAAGGACATCCGCGAGGCGGTGGAGCGCGCCGAGCAGTACCGCGCCCACGGCCGCCGCACGCTGGTGTTTGTCGACGAAGTGCACCGCTTCAACAAGAGCCAGCAGGATGCCTTTCTGCCGCACGTGGAAAGCGGCCTGTTCACGTTCATCGGCGCCACCACGGAAAACCCATCGTTCGAGGTCAACGGCGCGCTGCTGTCCCGGGCGGCCGTCTACGTGCTCAAGAGTCTGGACGACGCCGAACTGAAGCAGCTCGTGCTGCGCGCCAGCGAGGAACTGGGCGGGCTGACCTGGGAGGACGAGGCGCTCCAGCTGATCGTCGGCTCGGCCGACGGCGACGGGCGCAAGCTGCTGAACAATATCGAGATCGTCGCGCGCGCGGCCCGCAACGCGGGGCAGGACCGCATCGACACGCCGCTGCTGGGCAGCGCGCTGGCCGAGAACCTGCGCCGCTTCGACAAGGGCGGTGATGCGTTCTACGACCAGATCAGCGCGCTCCACAAGTCCGTGCGCGGGTCCGATCCGGACGGCACGCTGTACTGGTTCTGCCGCATGCTCGATGGCGGCGCCGATCCGCGCTACCTCGCGCGGCGCATCGTGCGGATGGCCTGGGAGGACATCGGGCTGGCCGATCCACGTGCTGCGCGCATCACATTAGATGCGGCTGAGACCTACGAGCGGCTCGGCTCGCCCGAGGGCGAACTGGCGCTGGCCCAGGCGCTGCTGTACCTCGCCGTCGCCCCGAAATCGAATGCCGGCTACAACGCCTACAACGCCGCGCGGGCCTTCGTGGCCAAGGACAAGTCGCGCCAGGTGCCGGTGCACCTGCGCAACGCGCCGACCAAGCTGATGAAGGAACTCGGTTACGGCCACGCCTACCGCTACGCGCACGACGAGCCCGAGGCCTACGCCGCCGGCGAGCACTACCTGCCCGACGACCTCCGCCGCCAGGACTGGTACCAGCCCACACCACGTGGCCTGGAAGGCAAGATCAGCGACAAACTGCGCCATCTGCGCGACCTCGACGCGGCCTGGCATCGCGAACATCGGCCGGACAAGGGCGGTGAGAAAGAGTGAGACGACTCTGAAAATGCCGAACAAGGCTGGAAAAGGGCGCTGACTCCGTCGCGGCAGGGGGTGCCGGTGCAGTAAAATGGCGCCCATCGCCGGCATGTCGCCGGCACTGCACATCCATCGCTCCCGCAACATGCTCGACATCCAGCTGCTCCGCAAAGACATCGACGCCGTGGCCCAACGGCTGGCCACGCGCGGTTTTCAACTCGACGTGGCGACGTTCCAGGCCCTCGAGGCCGAACGCAAGCAACTGCAAACGCAGACCGAAGACCTGCAGGCGCGCCGCAACAGCTTGTCGAAGCAGATCGGCATGCTCAAGGGCAAGGGCGAAGACGCCTCCGGCCCGATGGCCGAGGTCGCCGGCATTGGCGACACGCTGAAGGCGTCGGCCCAGCGCCTGGCCGAGATCCAGGAACAGATCCACGACGCGATCATGTCGGTCCCGAACCTGCCGGACGCGAGCGTGCCGGTGGGCAGCGACGAGACCGGCAATGTCGAGGTACGCCGCGTCGGCACGCCGCGCACGTTCGACTTCGAGGTCAAGGACCACGTGGACGTGGGCGCGAAGCTCGGCCTCGACTTCGAGACCGCCACGCGCGTGACCGGCTCGCGCTTCTCCTTCCTGCGTGGCGGCCTGGCGCGCATGCACCGCGCGCTGGTGCAGCTGATGGTGGACACCCACACGCTCGAGCACGGCTACACCGAGATGTACGTGCCGTACATCGTCAATGCCGCGTCGATGCGTGGCACGGGCCAACTGCCCAAGTTCGAGGACGACCTGTTCAAGGTGCCGCGCAAGGTCGGCGGCGAGGATGGCCAGGACACCATCGAGAACTTCTACCTGATCCCGACCGCCGAAGTGCCGCTGACCAATATGGTCCGCGACGCCATCGTGGCCGGCGACAAGCTGCCGCTGCGCTACGTCGCCCACACGCCGTGCTTCCGCTCGGAAGCAGGCTCGTACGGCAAGGACACGCGCGGCATGATCCGCCAGCATCAGTTCGACAAGGTGGAGATGGTGCAGGTGGTGCCGCCCGAGCAGTCGATGGACGCGCTCGAGCAGATGACCGGCCATGCCGAGGCCATCCTCAAGAAGCTGGAACTGCCGTTCCGCACCGTGGTGCTCTGCACGGGCGACATGGGCTTCGGCAGCACCAAGACCTATGACATCGAGGTGTGGATTCCGGCGCAGAACACCTACCGCGAGATCAGCTCGTGCTCGAGCATGGGCGACTTCCAGGCGCGCCGCATGCAGGCCCGCTTCCGCGCGGGGCAGGGCAAGCCGGAACTCGTGCACACGCTGAACGGCTCGGGCCTGGCCGTGGGCCGCACGCTGGTGGCGATTCTCGAGAACTACCAGAATGCCGACGGTTCGCTGACCGTGCCGAAGGCGCTGCAGCCGTATATGGGCGGCATCACAACGCTGCAACCGGAGGCGTAAAAATTATTGCGCAAGCCGCTTGCAAAGGCGGGCGCAACATCGCTATAATCTTGGTTTCGCCGCAAGGTCGACCAAGTTACCGGAGAGGTGGCAGAGTGGTCGAATGTACCTGACTCGAAATCAGGCGTACCGGCGACGGTACCGTGGGTTCGAATCCCACCCTCTCCGCCAAATAAGAAGCTGCCCGGTTCGCTGGGTAAGCAACAAATAGCAGTAACACTCAGACCGACGCACTGTGCAAGCAGGCGTCGGTTTTGTTTTTCTACACGTCCCCTCCCGCGTTCCCTCTACACATCCCAATACGGCGGACTGCCGATCGCTTCGCGCAGGTGCTCCACCAGCGCACGCAGCTTGGCGGACGCGCGTCGGCCTCCCGCGTGGGCGACGTAGATCGATTCGGCTGCCGTCTGCACGCCGATGTCCACGCTCCGCAACGCGCCCGATTTCAATGCAGCGCCGGCCAGGAAGGTCGGCAATAGCGCGATGCCGAGGCCGGCCAGCGCCGCGTCCAGCATCATGTCGCCGTTGTTGACCCGCAGGCGGGCGCGGGCGCGTAGCGAAGTCATTTCGCCGTCCTGCAGGAACGACCAGTCCGCGATGCCCCGATTCGTATAGAAGATGCCGTGATGGCGCTGCAAGGCCTCGGGCGAGTCTGGCGCGCCGCATTGGTCGAGGTAGGCCGGCGATGCCACGAGCAGCCGGCGGCTCGGCGCCAGGGGCCACGCCACCAGCCGCGAATCGCCGACGGCGCCGTGGCGGATCACCGCGTCGTAGCCTTCCGATGACGCATCCACGCGACGGTCGTCCAGATCTAGTGAGAGATCGATGTCGGGATGCCGGGCCAGGAAGGGGTAGAGCGCCGGCCCCAGGTGCAGGCGTCCGAACGTGACTGGCGCGGCGATCCGCAGCGGGCCGGACAGCGTGCCGCGCCGCTCGGTCATCTCCGCTGCGGCGTCCTCCACTTCCCGCAGGATCCGGGTGGCGCGTTCCAGGAACGCGGCGCCGTCTTCGGTCAGGCTCACCCGCCGCGTGGTGCGGTGAAGCAGGCGCGCGCCCAGCACCTGCTCCATCTCCGCCAGCCGCTCGCTGACTACCGATTTCGACAGGTGCAGCCGGCGCGCCGCCTCTGTGATCGACCCAGACTCGGCCACCGCCACGAAACTCGCCACCCCTTCCAGTTTGAACATTGTTCGGTTTTTCCGAAAAGCAGAATCGTGATTAGCAATATACCGCTATCTAATCCCAGCGCCCATACTGGGTTCAGACGCGGCGCACCTGGGTGTGCCGAACCGAAATCGATAGATCAAATCAACGAATCAACTCAACGGAAACCGGAGCACATCATGGAACGACTGAACGGCAAGGTGGCGATCATCACGGGTGCAAGCAGCGGCATTGGCCTGGCCACGGCGGAGTTGTTTGCGAAGGAGGGCGCGAAGCTCGTGGTTGGCGCGCGGCGGCAGGCGGAACTGGACGCCCTCGTGGCCCGCATCCGCGCCGCCGGTGGCGAGGCGGTTGCACTGGCGGGCGACGTCCGGGACGAAAACTATGCCCGCGCCCTGGTGGATCTGGCGGTCGAGCAGTACGGCAAGTTGGACATCGCCTTCAACAACGCGGGCACGTTGGGCGAAGGCGGCCCGAGCACCGGGGTGTCGGAAGCCGGCTGGAACGACACGCTGGCGATCAACCTGACCGGCGCGTTCCTCGGCGCCAAGCACCAGATCGCGCAGATGGCGAAGCAGGGCGGGGGATCGGTGATCTTCACGTCGACGTTCGTCGGCTACTCGTTCGCGTTCCCGGGCGTGGCCGCCTATGCCGCGAGCAAGGCCGGCCTGATCGGCCTGACGCAGGCGCTGGCGTCCGAGTACGGGCCGCAAGGCGTGCGGGTCAACGCCATCCTGCCGGGCGCGGTGGACACCGAAATGTATCGTGACATGAACAATACGACCGAATCGCAGGCGTTCATCACCGGACTCCACGCTCTCAAGCGCGTGGCCAAGCCGGAAGAACTGGCGCGGTCGGTGCTGTACCTGGCGTCTGACGACGCGGCGTTCGTGACCGGCACGGCGTCCCTGGTGGACGGCGGCGCCTCCATCACGCGCACGTGACTCAGACCTGAGTCAGTGGTCCCCGGCTGAAGCGGCGGTCGGCGCCACCGCGCCCGGCAGCCGCGACACCAGCAGCTGGTCGATCTTGTGATGATCGATATCCAGCACCTCGAAGCGGTAGCCCGCCACGGTGATCGACTCGGATTTCTTCGGAATCCGCTTCAGCGAGTAGATCACCAGGCCGGCCGCCGTATCGACGTAGTCCTCGCCGGGCAGCGAATCGAGCTCGAGCGCCTTCTTGAGGTCCACCAGCGGCGTCACGCCGTCCACCAGCCATGACGTCTCGTCGCGCCGCACGATCTGCTCGTCCTCGGCCGAATACAGGATGTCCCCCATCAGCGCGCCGACGATGTCGTCGAGCGTGACGATGCCCACCACGAGCCCGTACTCGTTCATCACCACCGCAAAGCTCTCGTGCATCTCGCGGAACCGCGTCAGGGACTCGGACAGCGTCAGCGTGTCCGGAATCACCAGCACGTTCTTGTCGTGATGCCGGCCGATGTTGCCGAGCACCGTGGCGCTCTCGTCGGCCAGCAGCCGTTGCAGGATGTCCTTCGAGTCGATATAGCCCAGCACGTCGTCCAGGTCGTGACCGCAGACCGGGTATTGCGCGTGCGGCTGGCTGACCAGCTTGCGGCGCACGCTGTCGGCGGTCTCGTCCAGCGTCAGGAAGATCACGTCGTCACGCGGGGTCATGATCGCCGTAATGCCCTTCGAGTCGAGTTCGAACACGTTTTCGATCAGGTGCAGCTCGTGCTTGTGGAGCACGCCGGCCTCGGCGCCGGCATCGACCATCGCGGCGATGTCCTCGGTGGTGATCTGGTCCACCGGCTTGGTCGGGATGCCGAGCAGCTTCAGCATCGCGTCCGCCGCCGCGTTGAAGATCCACACCACCGGCTTCAGCACGCGCAGCAGCGTGAGAATCGGCTCAATGACCACCACCGCGCAGCGCTCGGGGAAGGTCATGGCGATGCGCTTCGGAATCAGGTCCGCGAACTGGATGAACAGCAGCGTCACCACCAGGAAGGAGCCGATATTGGCCACGCGCAGCGCGTGGGTGGCGCTCATATAGGGGGTCAGCGCGGCGAAGACGAGGTCGGAGACGTGTTTCTCGCCCAGGATACCGGCGAGGATGGCCACGCTGTTCACGCCGATCTGCACGATGGTGAAGAAGTTGCCGGGCTCTTCCTTGAGCCGCAGCACCTTGGTGGCGCGGCGGTCGCCGCGCTCGGCCAGGACCTGGAGCTTGGTGCGCCGGGCGGCCGTCAGCGCGATCTCCGAAATCGAGAAGAACGCGCTTATCAGGACGAGGAGAATCAGGGTCAGGACGAACATGGGGGTTTCACGCGCCTGTCGGGGCGGGTTGATGATGGTGTACGCCGCGCAGGTCTGTCAATGCGGCGTTTCTGAGGGCGGCGCGGCTCATTTCTCGGGCGCGTCGAACTGCACGCGCGGGGCTTCGAGCCGGTGGGGCAGGGTGGCCGCCAGCTCGGCGGCGGCGGCCGTGAACTGGGTGCGCATGTCGTCCACGAGGCTGGAGGCGCCCCGGTGGCTCGCGCGCAGCAGCTGGATCTCGAAAGGCAGCATCGGCTCGATATCGTGCAGTGCCACATTGTCCGGATTGGCGCTCAGGGCCGTGTACTGGTCGAGCACGGTCAGGCCGAGCCCCGCATCGACGAGTGCCAGCGCCAGCGAGTAGGTCTGCACCTCCAGCGTGGAATGCGGCTCCAGGGCGTGGCGCGCCAGCGTCTGCCGCACCAGCAGGCCCAGCGAGGTGTCGTCGTCGTAGCCGACGAAGGGGCGGTCCATCAGCTTGTGCATCGACACCGCCCCGCGCCGCCCCCCGGCCGGCAGCGGCAGCGTGCGCGGCACAGCCAGCAGCATCCGGCCGGCGGCTACCGGCTCCGAGGAGATGGCCTCGTGCCGGGGCGGCGAAAAGGCGAAACCCACGTCGATCTGGTTGGCCAGCAGCGCGTCCACGATCTCGTTGGTATGGTGCGTCAGCACCTGGACCTGCGTTTCCGGATGCCGCGCGCAGAAGCGCCGCACGGCCGGCACCAGCAGCGGGTTGGCCAGGCTCGGCGTGGCGGCCACGCGCAGCCGGCCGGCGCCCTTGTGGCGCAGGCTCTCCGACACGCGCCGCACGCGCTCGATCTCCCCATATAGCCTTTCGACATCCCCATAGAGCGCGGTCGCCTCGGGCGTGGGCTGCAGCCGGCCGCGCACGCGCTCGAACAAACGAAAGCCCAGCGAGGCCTCGGCGTGCTGCAACACTCGCGTCACCACGGGCTGGGAGACGTGGAGCAGGCGCGCGGCCTCGCTGACGGTGCCGGTCAGCATGACGGCGCGGAAGACTTCGATCTGGCGCAGGCGCATCGTTGTGGTGCTGGATATTGTCCGGAAAGGTGCGGCGGAAACCGGCCAGGACGGCCGTGCACTACGGGTAAGCCCGGGTGGCCGGCATCCATAGCCTGGGGACATATTCTGGCACGTATTGGCATTGGGCAAGCCGCGCGCGGTGGACTACGCTCTGGCCCATCGTTTCGATATGGATGGCAAGGCAGGTTCGATGCGCATAGCGATTGTGGGAGCAGGGGTGGTCGGCATGACCACCGCATGGCGGCTGGCCCAGGACGGCCACGAGGTCACCGTACTGGAGCGCCACGAGGGGCCGGGCGAGGAGACGAGCTTCGCCAACGGCGGGCAGCTGAGCTACAGCTATGTGGCGCCGCTGGCCGGGCCGGGCGTGCTGTCGAAGGTGCCGGGCTGGCTGCTGGACCGCGATTCGCCGATGCGCTTCCGTCCGACCGCCGATCCCGCCCAGTGGCGCTGGCTGCTGGCCTTCGTGCAGGCGTGCAACGCCGCCACCAGCGAGGCGACCACGCGCAAGCTGCTGCGGCTGGCCTTTTATTCGCGGGACCTGATGCAGGCCTTCGTGGAAGGCCCGGAGGCACGCGGCGAGGGCGGCGGCTTCGATTTCGCGCGGCGCGGCAAGCTGGTGGTGCATCGCAACGAAGCCGCCTATGCATCGGCCTGCCGGCTGCTGGACTACCAGGCCAGCCTGGGCTGCGAGCAGCAGGCGCTGGACCGCGACGCCACGGTGGCGCTGGAGCCCGCGCTGGCCGGCATCCGGGGCGACATCGCCGGCGCCATCTACACGCCGAGCGAAGAAGTGGGCGATTGTCATCGCTTTTGCCTCTCGCTGGCCCATCTGTTGCAAGGGAAGGGCAATGTGTCGATGCGGTTTGGCACACGTGTCACTGGATTGATGACATCGGGCGTCCAGGTGGTGGGCGTGAGGACGACCGATGACGAGGTGCGCGCGGACGCGGTGATCGTCGCGGGCGGCATCGGCAGCGTGCCGCTGCTGCGTCCGCTCGGCGTACGGCCGATGCTGTGGCCGCTCAAGGGCTACAGCATCACGGTGCCGATCGCCGATGGCGCCCGGGCGCCGCATATCAGCGTGACGGACTTCGCCAACAAGATCGTCTACGCGCGCATCGGCAATACGCTGCGCGTGGCCGGCATGGCGGATCTGGTGCGCGGCGGGCCGACCATCGACCGCGAGCGCGCGCAGACACTGGTCGCCCAGACCCGCGCCGTGTTTGGCGGCGTGGCCAATGGCGCCGGCCTCGACGCCCTGCAGCCCTGGGCGGGCCTGCGCCCGGCCACGCCGGACGGCCTGCCGCTGGTCGGCCCGTCGCGCCTGCCGGGCCTGTGGCTGAACCTGGGCCATGGCGCGCTCGGGTTCACGCTGGCGATGGGCAGCGCGGGGATGCTGGCGGACCAGTTGGCCGGCCGCGCGCCGGCCAGCGGCGCAGAAGATTTCAGTGCGGCCCGGGCCTGACCGGCGCACAACGGGTGTTGAAGTTTGTAGTACGGAAGTGGGATTGCCTCGAGCTGATTAAACCAAGCCCCATCAAGGAGCGAAAACCATGAAGTCACTGCGTGTCCGTCTGACCCCTACCTGCCTGTCCACCCGCCTGCTGGCCGCCGCCGTGCTGGCCTGCGCTGCCGCCGGCGCGCACGCCGCCGATGGCGATACGCTCAAGAAGATCAAGGACACCGGCGTGATCTCGCTCGGCTACCGCGAGTCGTCGATTCCGTTCTCGTACACGGACGGCAAGGAGGTCATGGGCTACTCGCACGAGATCCTGTTGCAGATCGTCGACAAGATCAAGACGACGCTGAACATGCCGAACCTGCAGGTCAAGCTGACGCCGATCACCTCGCAGAACCGCATCCCACTGATGCAGAACGGTACGATCGACATCGAATGCGGCAGCACGACCAACAATCTCGAGCGCCAGAAGCAGGTGGCCTTCTCGAACAGCCTGTTCGTCTACGGTATCAAGATGCTGACCAAGAAGGACTCGGGCGTGACCGACTTCGCCCAGCTCAAGGGCCGCAACGTGGTCACCACGGCCGGCACCACGGGCGAGCGCCTGCTGGTCAAGATGAACGGCGAGCAGGGCATGAACATGAACCTGACCAGCGCCAAGGACCATGGCCAGGCGTTCCTGATCCTGGAGACGGGCCGTGCGGTAGCCTTCGTGATGGACGAGCCGCTGCTGTACGGCGAGCGCACCAAGGCCAAGAACGCGAGCGAATGGGTCGTGGCCGGCGAGCCGCTCCAGACCGAGAACTACGCGTGCATGTTCCGCAAGGACGACGCCTCGTTCAAGAAGCTGGCCGATGGCGTGGTGTCGGACCTGATGCTGAGCGGCCGTGCCGACAAGCTGTACACGAAGTGGTTCCAGTCGCCGATTCCGCCGCGCAACATCAATATGAACTACCCGCTGTCGCCGGACATGAAGGCGCTGTTCGCGGCGCCGAACGACAAGGCGTTCCAGTAAGCAGGGAGGGACTGGCGGCGCCGCGGTCCGCCCCGCCCGCCCCCTGGGTGGGGTGGCGGATCGGTTATATAGCCATAATGAATCGTTATTTCGCGTTTGATAGTGTTTGCGGTAGTGTGGAGCCCGTTATAGGCTCTTAGGAGCCTCCGGTTCGCCCCCAAAAGGGGCAGCCGGCCTGATCCGCCTCTCACACTGGAGAATTTATGCGCTCGATTCGTACTGGCTTGCTTAAATCCCTGTTGGCTTCCGCGCTGCTGGCTGGCGTTGCCGGTTTCACGGCCACGGCCGCCAGCGCCGCCGATCTGCTCGACACGGTCAAGCAAGCCGGCGTGCTCAAGATTGGCGTGGAAGGCACGTACCCGCCGTTCGGTTATCGCGGCGCGAAGAACGAACTCGAGGGCTTCGACGTGGACGTGGCGCGCGCCATCGCCGGCAAGCTCGGCGTGAAGCCGGAGTTCGTGACCACCGAATGGAGCGCGATCATCGCCGGCCTGCAGGCGGGCAAGTTCGACATCATCGTCAACCAGGTCGCGGTCACGCCGCAGCGCAAGCAGACCCTCGATTTCTCCACGCCCTACGTCTATTCGGCAGCCCAGTTGATCCAGCGCAAGGACGACAAGCGCGAGTTCAAGTCGCTGGACGACCTGAAGAGCCACAAGCTGGGCGTCAGCCTGGGCAGCAACTACAACGAACTGGCCAAATCGGTGGCCGGCATCGACGTGAAGACCTATCCCGGCGCGCCTGAGTACCTGCGCGACCTGGCCTCGCAGCGGATCGACGCGGCGCTCAATGACAGGCTGATGGTCAACTACCTGATCAAGAACGCCAACCTGCCGCTGCGCCCGGGCGCCGTGGTGCCCGGCGCCAATACCGAGGTCGCCATCCCGTTCCGCAAGGACAATCCGAAGTTCGCCCAGGCCATCGACAAGGCGCTGGAAGACCTGCGCAAGGACGGCACGCTGGTGAAGCTGTCGACCAAGTGGTTCGGCTCGGATGTGACCAAGGCGCCGAAGTAAGCGGACAGGGTTGCGCCCCCCGCCGGGCCAACCCGCTCCCAGCCCGTACCAGCAAGGCCGGCTCCCGAGAGTCGGCCTTTTTTTTCCGCGGCCGGATCACGTATGATCCCGGCATTCCGGATTCCTGACCTGCTCCTGCCATGTCCGCCCTCGCCCTCGTGATGGATTCGCTGCCCGTGCTGTTGCAGGGCGCCCTGCTCACGCTGAAGTTCGCCGTGCTGTCGATGGCGTTCGGCCTGGTGATTGGCATTGTGGTCGCGCTGATGGGCATTTGCCATGCGCCGATTCTCAAAATGGTGGCGCGCGTGTACGTCAGCATCATGCGCGGCACGCCGCTGCTGGTGCAGATCTTCGTGGTCTATTACGGGCTGCCGAGCGTGGGCATTGCGCTCGAGCCGACCCCGGCCGGCGTGCTGACCCTGAGCCTCAACGTGGGCGCCTATCTGTCGGAAAGCATGCGCGGCGCCATCCTCGGGATTGCGCGCGGGCAGTGGATGGCGGCCTACAGCCTGGGCCTGACGCCCATCCAGACGCTGCGCTACATCGTCGGGCCGCAGGCGCTGCGGCTGGCCGTGCCGAGCCTGTCCAACAGCCTGATCAGCCTGATCAAGGACACCTCGCTGGTGTCGGTGATCACCGTGACCGAGTTGCTGCGCACCGCGCAGGAAATTATCGCCGCCACCTACCAGCCGCTGCCGCTCTACCTGGCGGTGGCGGTCATCTACTGGATCCTGAGTACCGGGCTATCGGTGTTGCAGCGCGTGCTGGAGCGCCGGCTCTCGCTGCCGGGTCGGCACTGAAGGCGAGGGGCTAGGCGGCGGAGGAGGGCGCCGGTGGCGGCTTGGGGACCTCGACCTGGAGGGGCTGCCCCGTCTCCAGCAGCGTCTTGAGTCCGGCGAGGATCATCGGCCAGCCGTTGCGGCCACCTTGCAGGATCTGCTCGTCCACCGGCTCGCGATGGGTCTCGCTCACGGTCAGCCGCACCGCCTGCCCCAGCGCATCCACCTGCCAAGTGACCACCACCTCGGGTAACTCGCGGAAGGCCTCGAGCCACTCCACGCGCCACGTCACCGAGAGCCGGTAGGGCGGCTCGGCCAGCAGCACCACGCCCTGCGAGTCCACCCGCCCGTCGTCCATGCGCAGCACGAACGGGCTGCCCACCTGCCAGTCAGACTCCACGCGCCGCCCGAAGAAATACTGTTCGCTCTGCGCGGGCTCCGTCAGCGCGGACCAGACCTGCTCGGGTGTGGCGGCGATGTAGGTGACCACTACGGTCTGCGGCGATTGCATGGCAAGCCTCCTCTGGATGAGACCGGCGGGGCAGGGCGGTCATCGGAGCGATGGTGACAGTAATGTGGCACCTGCAACCGTTTCGATGCAAGTGGACGCACAAGAAAAAAGGCCGGCTCCTGGGAGCCGGCCTTCGCACGGACGCACAAAGGTGCGCGTTACTGTTCCGCGATGCGCTGGGCGATGTGCCCGAGTGCCTCTTCCACCTGATCCACCAGGATCAGGCACAGGTCGCCCGGCTTCAGGTGCCCCAGCGCGGTGTCGATCGCCAGGAACTCGCCCCGGATCTCCTCCACGTGCTGGGTGCGCTGTGCGCCTTCCAGCCCTTCGCGCAGCAGCGCCAGTACCTCGCCGTCCTCGCGGCCGCGCTGGCACTGGTCCTGATACAGCACCACCTCGTCGAACACGCCGCCCAGGATCTGGGTTTGCCGGCGGATGTCCACGTCGCGACGATCGCCCGCGCCGCTGATCACCACCACGCGGCGGTCGCCCTTCATGGATTCCACCGCATTGCACAATGCCTGGATGGCATCCGGATTGTGGCCGTAGTCGGCGATCAGGGTGGCGCCCCGGTAGTCGAACACGTTGAAGCGGCCCGGCGCCGTGGCGGCGTCGTTGACGAAGGTAGCCAGCCCGCGACGGATCACGGCCCAGTCCACGCCCAGCGCCCAGGCGGCGGCGATCGATGACATCGCGTTTTCCACCTGGAAGCCGATGCTGCCGTTGCGCGTCAGCGGGATGTCCGCCAGCGCGATGCGCACCTGGGTCTCGCCCTCGCACGCCACGATCTCGTCGCCCTCGACGAACACCACGCGCTTGCCCTGTGCGCGATGCAGCGCCATCGTCGGCAGCCCGGCATCCTGCGCGAAGAACGTCACCGTGCCGGGGCAGGCGTCGGCCATGCGCGTCACCATCGGATCCGCGGCGTTCAGCACGGCCATGCCATGCGGCGCCACGTTCTGGACGATCACGCTCTTGAGCACGGCCAGGTCTTCCACGGTGCTGATATAGGACAGCCCCAGGTGGTCGCCTTCGCCCACATTGGTCACCACGGCCACGTCGCAGCGGTCGAAGGCCAGGCCCTCGCGCAGCAGGCCGCCGCGCGCGGTCTCGAACACGGCGGCGTCGACGTCCGGATGCAGCAGCACGTTGCGCGCGCTGCGCGGACCGCTGCAGTCGCCGGTGTCGATGCGCTCGCCCCGGATATACACGCCATCGGTGCCTGTCATGCCCATGCGCAGGCCGCTCGTGGCCAGCAGGTGGGTGATCAGGCGCACGGTGGTGGTCTTGCCGTTGGTGCCGGACACCGCCACCACGGGAATACGGCCATCGTCGCCATCGGCGAACATGGTTGAGACGATGGCCTCGCCCACGGCGCGGCCCTTGCCGAACGACGGCTGCAGGTGCATGCGCAGGCCCGGCGCGGCGTTGACTTCGACGATGCCGCCGGCCTGTTCCTCGAACGGCTTGAGCATGGTCTCGCACACGGCGTCCACGCCGCAGATGTCGAGGCCCACCATCTGGGCTGCGGCCACGGCGCGCGCGGCGATGTCCGGGTGGACGTCGTCGGTCACGTCGGTGGCGCTGCCGCCCGTCGACAGATTGGCGTTATTGCGCAGCACCACGCGCGTGCCGTTGGCGGGCACCGAGTCGGCGGTCAGGTGCTGCTTGGCCAGCGTTGCCAGCGCGATATCGTCGAAGCGGATCTTGGTCAGTGACGTGGCATGGCCCTCGCCCCGGCGCGGGTCGCGGTTCACTTCCTCCACGAGCTGGCGCACGGTGTGCACGCCATCGCCAATCACCTGCGGCGGATCGCGGCGCGCGGCGGCCACCAGGTGCTTGCCCACCACCAGCAGGCGGAAATCGTGACCGGGGATGTAGCGTTCCACGAGCACGTCCGAGGAGATGTCGGCCGCCACTTCGTAGGCCGTCATCACTTCTTCGCGCGTGCGGATGCGCACCGCCACGCCCTTGCCCTGGTTGCCGTCGCGCGGCTTGACCACCACCGGCCCGTTGATGGCCTGCGCGGCGGCCCAGGCTTCCTCGGCGCTGCGCACCGAGCGGCCCAGCGGCACCGGCACGCCGGCGGCGTGCAGCAGGCTCTTGGTCAGGTCCTTGTCCTGCGCGATGGACTCCGCCACGGCGCTGGTCATGTCGGTCTCGGCGGCCTGGATGCGGCGCTGCTTGCTGCCCCAGCCGAACTGGACCATCGAGCCCTGCGTGAGGCGGCGATACGGAATGCCACGCGCCACGGCGGCGTAGACGATGGAGCCGGTGCTCGGCCCCAGCCGCACGTCCTCGTCCAATTCGCGCAGGCGGTGCAGCGCGTCGTCGAGGTCGAAGGGCTTGTCGTCGCGGGCCGCCAGGCATAGCTGTTCAGCGAGTTCGAAGGCGAGCCGGCCGACTTCCTCCTCGCTGTACTGCACCACTACCTGATACGTGCCGGGCTCCACGGTGGGCGCGGTGTTGCTGAAGGTGACCGGGCAGCCGGCGGAGGCCTGCAGGCCGAGTGCGGCGGCTTCCAGCGCGTGGGCCATCGACGGCGTACCGGCCTCGTCGTCAGGACGGAGCGGGCCGATGGCCGGGAAGCGCGCGCGCAGGCGGTCTTCGAAGCCGGGCAGGTCGGCCAGCAGGTGCGAGGTGTCCGAGCAGGCCACGATGGCCTCGATGCCAGTGTGGCGGCACCAGAGATTCGGGCCGCGCAGGGCCCGGATACGGGAGACTTCCATAGTATTTCCGTTATTTTTCTGGCCGAGCCATCAGGCGCGGCGGCCGCTACGGCCGACCCACTGGTGTACCTGCTCGACAGTGCCCTCGGGCGAGCCCTCGTCGCACTGAATGACCAGCAGGTCGCCGGCCACCAGTTGCGAGAGCGCGGTCTCGATGGCGGCGCGGCGGGCGCCTTCGTCGATGATCTTGGTCACGCGGCGGCCTTCGTACAGCCCCTTCTTGACCAGCGCGCGGGCCTCGGCATCGGGCAGGTCGCGCTTCACGCTTTGGTCCTCGCAGAGGAACACGCGGTCGAACGCGGCACCGATGATCTTGCCGTGGCTGACGAGGTCCTCGTCCCGGCGCTGCACGCCGGCGCCGAACACCAGCATGCGGCGCTCGGCGGGGAAGCGGTCGAGCGCGGCGGCCAGCGCCGTCAGCGCGGGCGCGTTGTGCGCGTCATCGACGATCACCGTGGCGCCCTGGCGTTCGAACAGCGTGAAGCGGCCCGGCACGTCCACCTGGCCAACGTCGAACGTCACCACGCCGGCGCGGATCAGGTCGTTGGAAATGCCCAGCGCCCAGCCCGTGGCCACGGCCGCCAGCACGTTCTCGATCTGGAACGCCACGCGGCCCGCGTAGGTCAGCGGAATGGCCGACACATCGGTCAGCGGCATCTCGCTCTGGCCGGTGGCCATCACGACCTTGCCTTCGCGTACGAACACCGCTCGCTTGCCCGCCGCCCGGTGCGCGGCAATCGCCGGCAGGTCGGCGGTGAGGCCGAAGAAGATCACATCGCCATCGCACAGCTCGGCCATCTCCACCAGCCGCGCATCGCCGGCGTTGAGCACCGCCACGCCGTTGTTGAGCACCACGTCCACCTGGGTGCGCAACACGTTGTACATGCGGTCCTCGTCCTCGACGTAGTAGTCGCCGAGGTGGTCCGGCTGGGCGAAGTTGGTCACCACGCCAACCTGGCAACGGTCGTACGGCAGGCCCTGCGACAGGATCATGCCGCTGTCGTTCTCGAACACGGCCGCTTCCACGGCGCGGTTCATCAGGATGCGATGGCCGGCTTCCCAGTTGGCGCGGTCGCCGGTCTCCACCTGGCGGCGGTCCAGGAACAGGCCGTCGCTGCAGGCCAGCCCGGTGTGCTTGCCCGAAAGTTGCAGCAGGCGCGCCACGAGCTTGGCCACCACGGTCTTGCCGTTGTTACCGGTGATGCCGACCACGGGGATGCGGCCGTCATCGGCGCTGCCATCCTTCGCGGCGGGGAACAGATGGTCGATGATGGCGGGGCCCACGGGGCGCGGCGTGCCGTCGGCCGGCTTGATGTGCATCAGCAGGCCCGGGCCGGCGTTCACCTCGACGATGGCGCCGCGCTGGTCGGCCAGCGGACGCGAGATGTCCTCGGCCACGAGGTCCACCCCGGCAATGTCCAGCCCCACCACGCGCGCGGCCAGCGCGGCATGCGCGGCCACGCTCGGGTGCACGCGGTCGGTCACGTCGAAGGCGACGTTGCCGTTGCGCTGGATCAGGATGGTCTTGCCGGCGGGTGCCACGGAATCGCCATCTACCAGGCCCTGGCGCTTCAGTTCCAGCCGTGCGGCGGAATCGAGCCGCACGCGGTTCAGCGGATGGTCCTCGGTGCTGCCCCGGCGCGGATCGGAGTTGATCTGCGAATCGATCAGTTCGTCGATGGTCGAGGTGCCGTCGCCCACGACGCTGGCCGTCTCGCCCATCGCCGCCGCCACGAGCCGGCCGCCCACCACCAGCAGGCGGTGTTCGTTGCCCGGCACGAAGCGCTCGACGATCACGCCGTTGCCTTCGTCGATGGCCACCGAGTAGGCGGTTTCCACTTCCTCGCGCGTCATCAGGTTGGTGAACACGCCGCGGCCATGGTTGCCGTCGTACGGCTTGACCACCACCGGCACGCCGATGCGCTCGGCGGCGTCCCAGGCGTCCTCGGGGCTCTCGACCATGCGGCCTTCCGGTACCGGCACGCCGCAGGATTCCAGCAGCGTCTTGGTCAGGTCCTTGTCGCGCGAGATCGATTCGCCGATGGCGCTGGTCCGGTCGGTCTCGGCGGTCCAGATGCGGCGCTGGCGCGCCCCGTAGCCAAGTTGAACCAGATTGCCGTCGGAGAGTCGGATGGAGGGGATGTCGCGGTCATCGGCGGCATCGACGATGCAGGCGGTGCTCGGGCCGAGGCAATGTTCGTCGACCAGGCGGCGCAGGTTGTCCACGGCGTCGGGTACGTCGAACGGGCGGTCCTCGATGGCGGCCATGACCAGATCACGGGCGGTGAACAGCGCGGCGCGCGTCACCTCCTCGTGCCAGGCCCGGACGATCACCTTGTAGACGCCCCGCACGGGGGTCTCGCGGGCCTTGCCGAAGCCGCCCGGCATGCCGGCCAGGTTCTGCAGTTCAAGCGTCACGTGCTCGAGGATGTGGCCGGGCCACGTCCCTTCCTTGAGCCGCTGCAGGAAGCCGCCGCGCTCGCCAATGCTGCAGCGATGCTCGATCAGCGACGGGAGCCAGGCCGACAGGCGCTCGTAGAACCCCGGGATCTTGTTGGAGGGGAAATCCTCCAGTTCGCCGATATCAACCCATGCCTCCAGCACTGGCCGATATGTCCACATATTCGGGCCGCGCAGCGACATGACATCGAAAATCTCAATGTCCTTCTTTTTCATTGATTTAGCTTGAGGCAGTGGGCGAATGCCCGAGAAATGGGAGCCTAACCTTTCAGTAACGTTTCAACGGCATCAGGGTTGACCCCTGAAGTCCGGAAGACGTTGTGCAGCGCACCAGGCGCCCCGTTTGTTTGCGTTATGTATACTTGCGGGCAAAATCGCGGGCCGCCAGCCGGCTTCCCGCCTAAATTGTTTCAAGTTATGTCCGTGTCTACCCTGTTGTGGACTCACCGCGGACGCATTTCGCGCCAATAATGACCCAATCCTCCCCGTCCGTCCCAATCCCCTCCGGCCCGCAAGGTCGTTGGGGCGCCGAGATCGGCACGAGCCTGCAGCCCGGTGAAACCGTGCTGGCTGGCCTTGACCTGGACCTGGACGCAAGGCTGCATTTTACCCAAGGGTGGCTGGTTGTGACCGACCGCCGGCTGATTGCCCGGGGGGGCGGTGAAAAAAACATCGTCGACTGGGAAATTACGCCTGCCTTGACGCTGACCCATGGCGACCACGCCGGGGTTGGCTCGCTGGAACTGGCCGACGGCCGCGCCCGGCTGGGGAGCTGGCGCTACACGCTTGGTTACAATCCCGACGCCCTGCGGCTGGCCGATCAGTTCGAAGCCCGCCGCGCGCTGCTCGCCACCGGCCAGGCCGCCGTGCCGGCCGACGACGATGTCTGCCCCACCTGCAAGGCCCCGCTGCCCCCCGGCGAGGACGTCTGCCCCCAGTGCAGCCGCGACCTCGAGACCCCGCCATCCACCTGGGCGCTGCTGCGCCTGTGGCGCTTCGCACGGCCCTACCAGTGGGAGCTGCTGGCCGGCTTCCTGCTGACCCTGCTCGGCACCGCCGCCACGCTGGTGCCGCCGTACCTGACCATGCCGCTGATGGACAATGTGCTGATTCCGTACCAAAACGGCGTGCCGATCGACTATGAGCGCGTCAAGATGTACCTGGCCGGGCTGCTCGGCGCCGCGCTGGTGGCGTGGAGCCTGGGCTGGGCGCGGACGTATCTGCTGGCGCGTGTATCCGAGCGCATCGGCGCCGATCTGCGCACAACAACGTACGAACACCTGCTAAAACTGTCCCTCGAATACTTCGGTGGCAAGCGCACGGGCGACCTGATGGCCCGTATCGGCTCCGAAAGCGACCGCATCTGCGTCTTCCTGTCGCTCCACCTGCTCGATTTCGCGACCGATGTGCTGATGATCGTCATGACGGCCATCATCCTCATCTCGATCAATCCCTGGCTGGCGCTGGTGACGCTGGTGCCGCTGCCGTTCATCGCCTGGATGATCCACCTCGTGCGGGACCGGCTGCGTCACGGCTTCGAGAAGATCGACCGCATCTGGTCCGAGATCACCAATGTGCTGGCCGATACGATTCCCGGCATCCGCGTGGTCAAGGCCTTCGCCCAGGAAAAGCGCGAGGTCGACCGCTTTCGCGAGGCGAACAAGCACAATCTGGCCGTCAACGATCGCGTCAATGCCGTCTGGTCGCTGTTCACGCCTACGGTGACGCTGCTGACCGAAGTGGGTCTGCTGGTGGTCTGGATCTTCGGCATCTGGCAGGTCAGCCACGACGCCATCACGGTCGGCGTGCTGGTCGCCTTCCTGACCTATATCAGCCGTTTCTACACGCGGCTGGATTCGATGAGCCGGATCGTGTCGGTCACGCAGAAGGCTGCCGCCGGCGCAAAGCGGATCTTCGACATCCTGGACCATGTGTCGAGCGTGCCCGAGCCGCAGCGCCCGGTGCATCTCGATAAGGTGGAGGGCGCCATCGAACTGCGCGACCTCGGCTTCCGCTACGGCAACCGCGCCGTGATCCGCGGCCTTAACCTGTCGATCCGGCCGGGCGAGATGATCGGGCTGGTCGGCCACAGCGGCTCGGGCAAGAGCACGCTGGTTAATCTGATCTGCCGCTTCTACGATGTGTCCGAAGGCGCGATCCGCGTGGATGGCATCGACATCCGCTCGCTGCCGGTGTCGGAGTTCCGCCGCCATATCGGACTGGTACTACAAGAGCCGTTCCTGTTCTTCGGCACGATTGCCGACAACATCGCCTACGGCAAGCCCGACGCCACGCGCGAAGAAATCGTCGCCGCAGCGCGGGCCGCGCATGCGCACGAGTTCATCCTGCGCCTGCCGCACGGCTATGACTCGCTGGTAGGGGAGCGCGGGCAAGCGCTATCCGGCGGGGAGCGCCAGCGCATCTCCATCGCACGCGCGCTGCTGATCAATCCGCGCATCCTGATCATGGACGAGGCCACGTCGTCGGTGGACACCACCACGGAGAAGGAGATCCAGAAGGCGCTGGATAACCTCGTGCAGGGACGTACGACCATTGCGATCGCGCACCGGTTGTCCACGCTGCGGAAGGCCGATCGCCTCGTGGTGATGGATCGCGGACAGATTGTCGAAGTCGGCAATCACGACGAACTGCTCGCGCGCGAAGGCGCCTACTACAAGCTCTATCAGGCGCAGGCGCGCAATGTCGATGCCGATGCAGACCTGCCCAGCGCGGGCGAACGCCTCGATACGGAGGCCGTCAATGCGCAGTGATTCTTCAGGTGATTCGATTTCTCGGCAAACCGCTATGCAGACGCCCGATTACACGTTGTCCCGCAACCCGTTCGGCAAGCTCGTTCTGACGACCGCCGACGGCACGGCGCACGAGGGCGTGGTGCCTGTGCGCGCCTTCCCGATTGCCGCGCCCGACGACGGTGTCGGCATGATCAGCACCGATGGCCGCGAATTGGCGTGGATTCCGCGCCTCGATACCCTGCCGGCGCCGATGCGTGCCCTGATCGAGTCCGAACTGGCCGCGCGCGAGTTCATGCCGGAAATTCGTAGCATTGTGGGTGTGTCCACCTATGCCACGCCGAGCGTCTGGACGGTGCGGACGGATCGTGGCCAGACCGACCTCGTGCTGCGCGGCGAAGAGGACATTCGTCGACTGACCGGCAGCACGCTGCTGATCTCCGACAACCACGGCATTCATTACCTGATTCGCGACCTGTCCGCGCTCGACAAACCGAGCCGCAAAATACTCGATCGCTTTCTTTGATTTATAGTCTTGTTCGCGCAAGCAAAAACGGCACGCCCTCGGGCGTGCCGTTTCAATTTCCGATGTTGGATTTAGTGCAGCATGGACGGCATATCGTCGTCTTCGTCATCCCAGTCTTCATGCATGATGGGAGACTCCGGCGCCATATCCCACACCATGGAATGGAAACGCGGCGTGAACCATTCGCGGAACATGGCCAGGGACATATTCTCGGGCCACATGGAATCATCAAACCATTCGCCCAACATGAATTCGAAGAACGCCTGCCAGCGCTTTTCCACCCAGCGCATAGCAGTCTCCGGGGAATCCGCCACTTCCGACGGCAACAGGAAGACGCTGGCGTCGTCGCGGACGTCCTCGAGCGACAGGCCCGGCACGGGCTCCGGGTCGACGGCCTTGATCCAGTCCAGGAACGGCTGCTCGGGCAGCAGCATGACCATGGAGCGGTTGAGGGTGAAGCGGGGGTGGTCGGTCATGGAGTTGGGCAGGAAGAGGCGGGCGTCCATTGTAGCCCCGTGCGGCCAAGGGACCCATGCGTTATCTCGTGTCCTGGAGGAAGGCTTCAGGAAAATGGCAAATCTGCCGATATCCATGGGATCTGGCATTGGAGATTGGCAATGAGCCTCACATTCCAAGCGCCCGGTGAGGCGGTCGCCCAGACGGCGACGGAGCGCTTTGCCGAGGCGGAGAAGCACGAAGACCGGCAAGTGCGCTGGGCTGCGCAGGCGGCCATCGCGCTGGATTCCGGCGATATGTACCTGGTAGGCCTGGTGCTGTTCAAGGCCATCCAGGAGTACGGCATGGAAGCGTTTGCCGACCTCAGCGGGCAGGCCCCGGGCCGCCTGCAGCGGCTGTGGATGCCGGGCGTGTTGGTATCAGTGAACGAGGCCTCCCAACTGTTCGGCCTGCTTGGCGTGCACGTAGCGCTGGACCGCTTCTATGCCGCGCGCCTGGCAGCGAGCCAGCCGGCGGAATCGGTGCACTGAGCGTGCATCGAGCGGCCAATGGATTCTGGCCCGGTAGAAAAGAAAAAACCCCGTCATCGATTGACGGGGTTTTTGCTTGTCCGGCGTTTCCTGAAGCAAAAGGAATGTCGGACGGTAATACTGGTGGTGGGGTGGAACCCTGCGCCAAACCTAGGTAACTCAGCGCCTTAGGACCGCTTCGAACTCCTGCGGAAATGGGCGGAATCCAGCCGATGTTGCCAGCAATCGTATCAGTTCACACCTGCTTTTGCGTCAGCCGGGTGCCTCAATTTGGCCGCTAGTTCGATTCCGATTACGGAATTGAACCCGCGTCCGCAGAGCGTCAGGATTTGCCCAATTCCTTGAAGATGTTGAACAGGTGCAGAGAACGTTTTTCTACAAAGGTGGGAAACGACTCGAAATCAAGTGGCGCGCCTGCTGGTATCAGCAATCCATCCAGGCTAAGCCCCTCTTGTTCCTTGAGCCACTCAGCAAATGGCCGGTCTTGCTTCGATTTGTTTCTGGATTCATCCAACAGGTGAAGATTGACGATGCTGTTCCAGTTCTCGTGATTCAGATAGAAATTCAACGCATCTGGTTTGCCTTCCAGAAAGGTACATTCAGCCAGTCGGCCTGGTCTGAATGCCGCCTCTGGATGGATATGGTCCTTCTGCAACGCTCTTGTGAAATCGAGGTCTGGCATGAGCAGAGCCAGTATCGAAAAGCACGAGGAATCATCTTTTTGGGTTTTCAACAACCTGCCAATGAAATCGTCGTCGAAGAGCAGATCCTTGCTGTGCCCTCTGTAGTCTTCAATGACTTTCGCCAAAGGGAAAGTGTCGTCTGCGAGATTGGTTTTGATGATCTTGCGCAAATTGGTAAGCAGCGCATCACCTTGACCGCCGAAAACTCCCTTGAGCAATGACATGTGCAACCACTGCCGAATCAGTTTTCGATCTTGGATGTGAAAGGCTTGCTTGTTGATGCTTGAGAACACACCCTTCTTACCTGCGGAGGCATCGCGACCTTTGTGATACAGATAGTAAGCAATGGGAATGGCTGCGTTCTTTGCACGTAGAGATGCATCGTTGAGACCAAACGACCGGATTAATCGGAAGGTCTCCAAGATACAGGTGCTGATCTCGTCCCATTCACTTTCGATTCTGGCGACCTGCGCACCAGCGAAGTTCTCGACCTTGAAACGGATGTCGGCATCCGTCAACGCCAGTGCCGCTTTTAATATCCAGTCGCGATCAATTGAGAACTCCATGTCAGAACCAAACCTGACCTTGTCCACCAGGTCGTCGATCTGCTGACGCGCATCCTTCTTCCAGTTGGCGATGGCTATCGACATCAGCAAATCGGAAAATGACAGCGGCGTTCCGCCATGATTGGTGCGAATGAAGATATCCAGGACGTGATCGATCTTCTGACTAGTCTCGTTGTAGTAATGAATCAGGGTGTCGCGCCGAATGGCGAAATAGAGCCGCGTCAGCGCTTTTCTGGCATAGGCGTTCGACGACATGCCAACCTTTTCAAGGTGGCCCATTACTACGTCTAGCACCTGGTCTGCTGTCTCCGCCTCTTCGAGATCCAGCACATCACCGACAAGAAACCAGCATTTGCCGTCTGTGGCTTTTTCTCGTTCCTGCTTTGTCAGGAAGGAGAATTCATAAGACATCATCTCCTCGTTGCGCTCTTCGTCCAATGGCGCAGCGATATTCAGATAAAGCCGCCTTGGGGGCAAAACGGAATCATCTTGAGTTTTTGGCCACCATTTGCGCGGCAACCTGTACGCGTACGTACCTTTTAGGCCGATGTACAGGGAGGTCAGTCGCTGCTGGCCATCAATGACGGCTTGAAAATTTCCGTGGCCCTTTGTATCGAAGTCCGGGTTGTTTTCTCCGAACCGTTCACAGTATTTTTCCAAGAATTGGTAGAAGCGGAAGTTGCTCTTGACCTCAGCATCGGTCACCTCCCAGAACATGAAGGTGTTGATGGGGTAGCCGCGCATGATCGAATCGAAGAGCACTTCGATCTGGGATGTGCTCCATGTGAATTTTCGCTGTATCGCAGGCAGGAGATACCGGCGAGAGACAATATTTTGGATTGCCTTGCCGATAGAGATGGCCTTTTCGTAATCACCTGACATGTAATATTCCTTAATTCAATACAACCACAAAAGACGGTTTGCGCATAGCAACGTCAAACCGAAGACACAATCTTCGTGTCGACGAGTGAGCGCAGGTGTTCATCAAGCAACTTCGCAATGCGCCCACTAGAAATCAGTACGCCATCCTCCATGTTTTTTTCCATGGCGTGCTCGGTGAGGTTCGCGCTGGTGACGAAACACATCCTGCCGTCGTCGACTGCGACCTTGGCGTGGACTCGTGGGTTTGCTGATCCATTCTTGTTCTGAGCCTATCCCTGATTCTGAGCTATCACATTGATCCACCGGTGCCAGCAGCATGAGTCAGTGGTCCATGCTCTACAAGCGCGACCACCGCGTCCTCGGTCCCCGTCGTGATCAAGGTCCATAACGCCCTACACTTGGCCAGCGCGTCGCCCGACGCGTCATCGAGCTGCTTGATCAGGTCCAGTTCCAGTTCGGCGCGCTGCTTGGCTTTGCGCCCGCCGTACTCCTCGACGAGGCGGTCACCGGCCACATTCATGGCCTTGATCAGGGCATCCTCGTCCGTCCTGATGCCTTGCCAGAAGAAACGGTTGGTCATGGCCTCGCGCGGAAACTCTGCAATCCCCTTCAGGAGCGCGAACGCTTGGCCCCATGGCGACGACCACTCCGACTTCTGCGATGGATTGAAGGCCACGGGCGAGTAGGCAACCTTGGGGATTAGCTTGTCGGCCTTGGTCTTGTCGAGGCGCGCCTTGAGCTCATCCAGGATATTGGTGACAGCGTTGTCCGGGATCTTCCCGCCCGGGTGATAGGCCTCGTACATACGCTGAGCGTCGTTGCGGATGCGCTCGCGCTGCGACCCCAGAAAGGCCTGAATGTCGTCGCCCATGGTCTGTCCGAGTAGCTTCTTCGCGTCGTCGTTGGCCGCCGTCAGTGCCGCCTCAAAGAGGGGGATGGCTTGCTTAGGCATCCAGCGCACCCCATCGGCCAACGCGAACGAATAGCGCGGCAACAGCTCACCGGATACCCGGCGCAACCTGTCGATCTTCTTGAGCGTGGCCTCATCGAATGGGGCGACCTTGATCGAGGTCTGCGCCTTGACCATGCCAGTCTGACGAAAGCTGTCCACGCCGAACCACTCCGGCTTGACAGGGGCCTCCAGCGGAGGAATCCGGCTCAACTTGTCAACAGACACCAGCGCACCGAGCTCGAATACCCGCGCCACATAGTCGGAGAGAGGGTCGAGCTTGGGAACGCCGATTGCTTCGGTCGGCGATGGGATCGCTTCGTTGTTCTGGTCCACAAGAACAACTTCACCGGACTCCGAGTCGACGATGGCTCGCACCCGTGGCTCGGTGGCAGAATCATGTATAAGACAGCGGCGCCGGTAGTCCTCCCACAGTCGGGCTGCCTCCACATCCCCTTCAGGCAGCACAAGGTTTGGCATCGACGATGCAACATCCGGTCGCAGCGGCCCTGCGATGCTCCACAGATAATCGAACCACTTCCGGCAGGCTTCAAAGGTCGCTGCTGTCACGACCGAGGCCAAGTTCGCTTGCGAAGGCGACGCAGGGGTAAATCCCATGTTTTCGGTTGGGCCAACCGACACCGCCGCATCACCGTCCGCGCCGCACAGACACAAGAGGTTGGATGACCGGTCGAGCAGTGAGGCTTCGGGGAAAATCTTGAATGCCGCCCGATCGCCGTGACGCTCGACCAGCCGAAGCAGGTCTTGCAGATCGGATTCGGAGGTCCGGCACGTTGGGTGGATGCTGATGACCAGCCGGAGCTTGGTTTCAGCGTTATCAGTGAGATAGCCCTCCATCCAGTTCACCGCCCTGGCGTCGATCGCAGACACCACGCCGAACACGCTGAGCGCAGTCCGTGCGGCCACCTCGAAGGGAAGCTCAGTCATATACCGGCTCATCCCGGCGCTCACGCGTGGCTCCGGCCATACGAATGGCATTTGCGGGGTGATTGATTGGCTCAAAAAGCCTCCTTGCACGGTTGGTCGGTCAGCAACAATCAATGGATCAGATTGATCTCATTCAAAAACAGTCATCACTATGCGACGGATATGGACACTAAAAATATGCCTTGGACACATTCTAGAGCATCTTATATACTTTCCGCAATAATCCGTACCAGCCGTCGCTAACCCGAATGAGCACCCCAGGATGTCGAACGAACAGCTAGCAGAACTCACTCAGCCCCAGCGCGACCGCCTCGCGTTCGTAGAATTGCGCGTGCGCTACATTGGGGAGATCCGCCGTCAGGATCTGGTGTCACGCTTTGGCATTCAGTCCGCCGCTGCCACGCGGGACTTGGCTCTTTACAAAGAGCTTGCTCCTGGCAACATCGACTACGACGCCAAGGGCAAGGCCTACGTCTTGGGTGCTGCCTTCCAGCCGGTCTTTGACTTCCCTCCGGAGCGAGTGTTGTCGTGGCTGACCCAAGGTTTCGGTGATGGTGAACCCATGCGCATCAAGGCATGGGTGGCCAGCGAGAGCCCGTCACGGCTCACACACCCGGCCCTGGATGCACTGGCGAGCGTGACCCGGGCGATCCACCAGGAATGTCCGCTTGGCATTGAGTACCATTCCATCTCCAGTGGCCGCACTGAGCGGGAGATCGTCCCGTTCGCCCTGATCGACAACGGCCTGCGCTGGCACGTCCGCGCCTTTGACCGGAAGTCGCAGGAGTTCCGGGATTTCGTCATCACCCGGATCAAACGCCCCGTGGCCATCAAAGGGCAGCCCGTGGCGGCCCATGAGCGCAGTGATCAAGACATCCAGTGGACCCGGATTGTCGAGCTAGAACTGGTGCCGCATCCCGATCAGCCCCGGCCAGAGATCACGGAAATGGACTACAGCATGGATCGCGGCATCCTGCGGATGAAGCTGCGCGCTGCCACGGCCGGGTACATCTTGCGCCAGTGGAGTGTGGACTGCTCACCGGACCACAGCCTGCGCGGCCACGAATACCGTCTTTGGCTGCGTGATGCGTTGGCCTTGTATGGCGTAGCCAACGCAACGCTTGCGCCAGGTTATCGGGCCCCGAAACCACATCCAATCGGCGGAGGGGCAGCATGAGTACGCCTGATCTGTTGGCCGCCGTCCGACGCAGCATGAAAACCGGCCCCGTAACGCTGGACCATTTGTGGGCGGACCATGCCACGCAATGGCATCACCTGGGCTGGAGTCGCGCACAACTGAGCTTATGGCTGGCCTGCACGCCTGCTTTGCAGCGCTGTGAATTACCCGGCGGTGAAGCGGCGTGGGCACTCAATGTTGGGCAAAGCCAGACAACGCCCAGCCTGGCTGACGAATTGGTGGCGCTGCTGCAAAAGGCGGGTCGGCCCATGCCCTTGGCGCAGCTCATCAGCAAATTACCGGCAGGCATGGTGATTACCGAACCCATGCTGCGCAGCGCAGCACAACAAGATGCACGACTCGAATTGAAAGGCCCGCTGCTGAAGCTGGCCTGAACGAACATAAAACTGGAACCAATAACCCATGGCAACTGAGCAAACACTGGATCAACGCTACCAAGCAATTCGCAGCAAATACCGCGACTACACCGAGCACACCCCGCTCAATAGCGATCACGATTTTGTGAAAGCCGGGCTGATCTGGGGGGAGGATCAAGGCAACCAGACACCCTCAGTGTTGTTGATGGCGCTGGAACCGGGGCACTGGGACACTTCCCGCGAAGACAAGCTGGATCAACTGGTTTACGAACTGCTTGCCAGCGTCAGTGGTGACTGGCCGGTGTTCGCCCATCTGCAAGATGACAAAAACACGCGCTGCTACAGCCTGTTTGGCGTCGATGGCAGTGATGGCACCCACTCGGTGGATGAAGTGCCTTCCATCGAGCTGATCCGCAACTACGAAAAGCTCGAAAAAGACCCCACCTTCCGCTGGTCGATGCGCATCTACACCCGCCTGATGCACCGCTTTGACGCCTTCCATGAGCAGGTCTTCCAGACCGTCAAGGATCGCGTCAACGACAAGAACGACATCATCGAAGAAGTCGCCAAGCTACTATTCCTTGAAACCTTCCGCGTCCATCACGGCGATGAACTCAGCTTTACCGACCACGAAGGCAAGACCCAGCGCTTTCGCGAGGTGTTTGACCATCACTACGTGGCCAAGCACGGTGCCAAGGCAGTCGAGCAAATCAAGGCAGCCTTTGAAGCCTTCAAAGCGCACGAAGACTACGTGGTGGTCAGCGATGACGGTACCCGCAACGCCATCTTCCCCAGCGACTCCCACCTGCGCCTGACGCAGCCGGAAAACTACCGCACCTTGCTGGAAGCCATGCAAGACCTTGGGCCGGTGACCGACAACCAGGGCCGCATGATCGCTGGTAAAGAAGTGGGCACCCTGGCCGATGTGGCGGGCGATCTGCTGGGCCGGGTGTTCGATGTGTTCCTGCGTGCCAACTTTGAATCCAAAGGCGGCTTGGGTGTGTACCTCACGCCCAACCCGGTCAAGCAGGCCATGTTGGAAATCGCCATGCACGATATCCAGCAAGACAACGCCATCATGGAACGCCTCACGGCTGGTGCTTTCCGCTTTTGCGACCCCACCTGCGGTTCGTTCGGCTTTGGCTCGGTCGCGCTCAGCCACATCGAAAGCGTGGTCGATCACTTGGGCGGCATGAGTGATGCGCAAAAAAAAGCCCTCAAACAAACGCTCCGGGACACAGCCTTTACCGGCGCCGATGCGGCCCCACGTATGGTGATGCTGGCCCGCGTCAACATGGCCCTGCAAGGTGCCCCCAAGGCCAAGATTTTCTACACCGACAACTCGCTCACCACCAAGGCGTTCAAACCCAACAGCTTTGACCTGATCTGCACCAACCCGCCTTTCGGTACGCCCAAGTTCACCAGCGACAAAAAGGGCAAGGAATCCAAAGAGCGCTACGAAGCCCAGATGGAGCAAGTGTTGGGCGGCTTCCGCCCCACGGAAAAAGTGGTCGATGAGTACGTGGCCTATTACGACCACCTCAAGATGAAGTGGGAAGACACAGGCGATCTCTACCTGGATGAAGACGGCGCGCCTAAGTGGCCGGGCTATCGCACCGATTTGCGCAATGTCTCCACCGGCAAAAAGGCGGTGTACAACCTGTTTCCCACCACCAGCGGTTTGGCTCTGGGCAGCAAGCCCGATGGCAAAGGCAACTGGAAGCCGGTTGGGGCCACCATCGACCCTGCCGTGCTGTTCATTGATCGTTGCTTGCAACTACTGCGCCCCGGTGGTCGCCTGCTGATTGTGTTGCCCGATGGCGTGCTGTGTAACTCCGGCGACCGCTATGTGCGTGAGTACATCATGGGTACCAAGGACGAAAAAACCGGTCAGTTTGTTGGCGGCAAGGCCATCGTCAAGGCGGTGCTGTCACTACCGGCAGACACCTTCAAACTCTCCGGTACGGGCGCCAAGACCTCGGTGCTGTATCTGCAAAAACGCCACGCCAGCAAAGAACACCCCCAACAGTTCCTGCCCGAGCCTCAAGGCGATGTATTCATGGCGGTGGCAGAAACGCTGGGGTATGTGGTGAAGAACAATATCGAGGACTACTCGGCCGGCGTGCCGAATGACCTCGACAAGATTGTTGGCGCTTATAAGCGGGGTGAGTGATGAATAATTACTCTAGAGTTGGCATCAAGGATTTAACAGAGGCGCGCTTGGACGCGAACTACTATGCCCCACGATTTCTGGAAAATGAAAAAATCCTAGCTCAGTGCGGGATATCAAGAAATAAAGTAATTGAACTCTCAGATTTGTGTAACTGCGGAGCCACTCCGGTTGATGTTGTTTACTCTAATGATGGACTAGGTTTGGTTAGAACTTCTGATGTTCGCCAAAATCACTTCAAAGCAGAGGGAATCCTTAAAACAAACGATCTCACTTTGTCTGGGCTTAGGGAGTCGGTAATTGCAAGACCCGGCGATCTGCTTTACACGATGAGTGGAACCATTGGCTATGCTTGTGTGATTCCAGATGAGGAATTGCCGGTTAGCTTCAGCAACACTATTGCCCGGGTGCGACTCCCTAAGCAAAGTACGAACGATGCTCATTACATTGCGGTCTTTTTTAACTGCCACTATGGCTATGAACAGTCTCTTCGTCTTGTAAGTGGTGGAATACAAGGGCATGTGATGCCCAATCCGTTTAAAGAATTACTTGTTGCTTTGCCAAATTCAGTCGCGCAAAAATACATCGGCGACAAAGTCCGCCAAGCTGAGCGGCTGCGGGCTTGGTCGAAAGCGAGGGGAGAGACTATAGAGTCTCTGGCCTCGAATGAGGCCATGAAGTCCGCTTGCGCGACGACTGAAAAGCAGTACAACCGTCCCCAGTTGGACGATCTCAGCCACCGGCTTGATCCAAAGTATTACGGCAATCGCGCGGTCGCCGTGTTTCGGCAAGCAAAAGCGCTTGGTAAGCCGTTAGCCAGTCTGGTCAAAGGCATAGCGAACGGTTTTGAGGAGCGCGTCTTTTTCGATACAGGGCGTGACTACATCACCGTGACAGAGGTTTCGTCTGGCCGCTTGGATTTGTCGTCTGCGCCAAAAATCTCCAAGGCGACCGAAGTCCCCGACAAGGCCGTTATTCATGAGCGCTGTGCTCTCGTAGTTCGTACAGGTTCAATCGGCACTGCAGTCAAAGTGGATGCGCGAGACAAAGGCGCGGTGATTAGCAGTCATTTGATCCGTCTGGAATTCGCCGATGAAGCGGATGCAGCGGCTGTCGCTGCGTACTTGTGCTCGACCGCCGGTAAAGTCCTGCAACACAAGATCAGCTATGGCGCTGTTCAGCCCCAGATTGGGCAGGATGAGCTTCTCGCATTGCCGATTCCTCAGTTTGTTCTGGATGCAAAGGAACAAATTCTGACCTTGCTCACTGAACAAGAGAGCGCAATCCGTGCCTCTAAAGCGTTGACGACAACCGCCAAGCTCCTCGTTGAAGCCCTCATCGAAGGCCAAATCACTGAAGCCGAACTGATTGCTGCCGAGCAAGCCTTGCAAGCCGGTAACGACCAGCTCGATCGCCGCATCCTGATCCACCTGAAAACCGATGGCATCGATGGCCAAGGGTCAGCGCTGTTTGGCGATCTGGACGAGCTTTACCGCTTGCTCACTCAAGTCGAGGTGGATTGATGGCCAGCCCCTTGTCCGCGACGATCCCGCGTTTGCGAGCCTTGCTGGCCGCTGGCTTTGTGGCCGCTGTGGACTATGAGCGCGACGGCTTGTCGCTGTTGCGCAGCCTGGCCCATCCGGTAGAGGCGGAAGGCTCTGGCGGCCAAGAGGATGGCAAGGGCGCAAACAATCGTGCGGGCAACAGCGCGGGATGGGTCATCAGCCAGCGTTTATTGTCCGTGCGCCCCGCCTTGGCCAGCGATGCCGAGCTGCTTTGCGCGCTGTTGGCGCAGCAGATGGAGGTACGCGCGGCGTGGCTGGCCATTGCCGCTGCACGCTGCAAAGAGGCGGGGCAGATGATGGACGCAGCACCGCTGGTCGAACTAGTGTCCGGGTTGGGTAAAGCCGCTGCTTGGGTGGAGGGGGCCTTGGGAAGCAGCGCACTCCATGCCAGCCCCTATGCCGCGTTTGAACGCGAATTGTTGGGGGTGAGCTTCGAGCAGGCGGCGGCAACGCCTGCGCTGGTTCGCATTCTGGCGGTCGCTGCCCAGCTGGCGCAATTTGAGGATGTGCTGCCAGCCTTGCCAAAGGTGGACGCCAGTGGCATCCAGGCGCAGCAGAACTGGGTCAAGGGGCGGCTGTTGGCCTTGCCCTTTGTTGCGGAGCTTTCGTCTAACGATCAAAAGCCGGCCATTGCCGCGCACGTGCTTTTGCAGGGCTGCCTTACGCCCACCATACCCGAAGGCCAAAGCACCATGTCTTGGGTGTTGGCCCATCCTTGGGCACTGCTGCTGACCATGCTCAGCTATGCGCAGGATGCCTGGCGGGCGGAAAACCGGGGCGGTTTGCTGCTGGAACTGCCCGCAGGTCAAAACGCTTTTGCTCCCGCTGAGATTGCCGTCACGGTGATTGGCGCTGAGGGCGACGAGGTGCGCTGCGGCAGTCTGGTCGATGTTCTGCTCAAGACTCTGGCGAGCCTTGGCGTCGCCTGCTTTCCGCATCAGCCCACGGCAACAGAATTGAATGCGCAACTGTCGCCGCTGGTGGGCTTGTTGCTCAAGCACTCGGTCTGGCGCTATCAGGACGGGGCCAGTAGCCAACTGGGCCAATACCAGATTCATCCGCAGTTCTCTGATCAGTGTTACAGCCTACCCGCGAGCCGCGTGTTCAACCGCACGGGCAAGTTGCTGTGGCAGGCTGCACGCCTCTCTGCGGAGGCGCTGTATCAAGAACACAAACACGTCTATCAACACCGTTCTGTCCGTGAGCCACAGGCCGAATACGAGGTTCAGGGGGAAACCACACATGAATAAAAACGATCAACTCACTGCCGCCGATATTGCCGGTTTGACCCGTCGCCACAGCTGGGCGGCTACCGGTGTTTCCGACTACCCACCGCGTGACCCGCTGGTGGGCCAGAGCCGTTTCTTCAAGCGCTACCGCACCTTCATTCATACCGTGGATCAGGATGCGGACAACTTCGCCCATGTGTTTGCGGTTGAGGCGGAATGGGGGCGCGGTAAGTCGCGCTTGGGCCATGAGCTGATCGCCCAGATCAATGACTGCTCCAAGGGCTGGTTTGTGCGCGAAGACGGCCAGCCGCTGGAAGACAAAAAACTGTTTGACGACGCGACCCAGCAAAAATACCTGGCGCTGTACATCCGCTATTCGCAAGTGGCCTCCGACTACCAGAACTCGGACAACTGGTTTGGCTTTGGGCTGTACAAGGCGCTGTTGCCGCTGGCGACAGGCAAGTTTGATGGTTCGATTCAGAGCAAGATTGCCGAGCAGGCGCTGCACCGTTTGAACCCGGCCGGTTTCGATGCCAAGCAACTGGCGCAATGCCTGGAGTTGGATCAAGCCCATAGCGAAGAGGCGCTCTACGAAGAAGAGGGGCTGGTGGTGCGCCTGGTGCAGGCCGCCTACGCCTACCTGCAAAAGTTTGGCATCGGCTATGTGCTGGTGGTGTTGGACGAGCTGGAAACCGTGGCCGAAGCGGCGACCTTTGGTTTGGAGCAGGACGATGCCAAGCGCCTCGACGGCCAGGCGATCCGCCTGATCGGCAAAGCCATCAAGGAGGAAGACCCGCGTCGCAAGCTACCCTGGCTGCGTTATGTGGCCTTGTGCTCGCCCTTGCTGGGCCAGCAGTTGCGCGAGATTCAGTCGGTCGCGCGCCGTTTTGAACTCGTGGAGCTGGAGCACAACGCGTTTGCCGACGTGTCGGACTACGTGGCCCAGCTCAAGGCTGAGCGCAAGTTGGCGCACGATTACCCCACGGGCTTGGTGGAAGCCGCCTACGCCATGAGCGGTGCCAACTTTGGCTGGTTCAACGTGATCATGGCCAATGTGGATGCGGTGCTGGCCCAGTACGCGGCAGCGGGCAAGCAACTGAGCAATATGGGCGAGCTGTTCGATGCCGTCACCGAAAGCTCGGGCCGCGTGGCTGAGCATGTGCTGGATAAGCACGCCATCCTTGGCATCAAAACCGGCGACCACGATCTGCGCGCCGTCGCGCAGTCGCTGCTGTACGGCCAACTACCTGTAGCACTGGATGCCGCACCCGCGCGTTGCAAAGAGCTGTTGCAGCTGGCCAATGAAGATGGCGAACCGGTAGCCAGCCTGTATCGCAAGATGCCATTTGATGCCCTCCAATGCCGCCAGGCCCTGGAAGAGGCCAAATTCAAGCGCGAGAAGGACGAATGGCTGTACCCCGCTGTCGAGCAGGCGCTAAGCCTCTCCGCCTTGCTGCAAAACCTGCGCACCTTTGCCATCAATGAGGCTGAAAAAGATGTGCTGCTGTTGCCGCTTTCGCGCGGGGAGTTCAAGCATCTATTGAGTTTGCTGTACGACCACCCGGCTGTGGAGTTTGCCGCCGATGCTCTATGGCAGAAGCTGATCGGCAGCGACCAGTTTGTGCCGGATGAAGAGGCTACGCACATTGGCCCCAGCGTGGCGATGTTGCTGCGACTGGACCTGCGCTACCGCAACCAGCAGCACAACTCTATGATCTTCCGCGACCCGGCGGATGCGGATGTGCACGAAACGGCGATGAAGGCCTTCTTGCAGGCCAGCAGCCACAACTCGGGCCTGCGCTGGACGGCGCGCCTGATGGGCTTGATGCGTTTGTTGGACAAGAACTGGCAATACGCACAGCCCGGTCTCTCCAACAAAGAGAATCTGTGCATTCAAACCAGCTCGCGCGGGCAAGGGGCTGGTCAGCGTGGTGGCTTGCTGTATTGCGAGGGGTTGAAGCTGCACCCGGACAATCTGGCGTGGTTTGCCTGGGTGAACAACCGTGAGGAGCTGGATCGCCTGCATCTATCGGCGGCAACGCGCCATGCCGATGAAGGGCGTTTCCCGGTGATGGCATTCACGGCATCTACCCACTTGATGGAGCAGTACAACCGGGGCGATGTGAGTGAAAAGCTCAAAGACGATCTGCTGCTCTATTACCTGAACCCCAGCGAAGTGGACCAGTTGGAGCGCATCGGCCTGTTGCCCGAACAGTGCAAGGGCCTGTTGCTGGATGATGCTCGCCTGACGAGCAAGTTCAAGAACAAGCTCAATGCCCTGCGCGATTTTGCCTATCAAGCGATCCACCAATGGCGCGCTCGCTTGAATGAGCGCGGCATGATTGCCTGGCCGCTGAGACCAACCGGCAAGATCAACGCGCAGGATCGCGATCTGCTGCTGCGGGCGTGGACCTTGTTTGTGTTCAAGGAACCTACCCTTTCCGGCTTGAATGATCTGGAAACCCGGCACGGTATTGATGCCGAAGAAATTGCATCGCTGATGCAACGCCTGGCCTTGCCGAGCAAGCTGCTCAGCCTTGGTTTTGCGAAGGAAGAGCATGCGGGCTTGTTTGCCGACTTAGCCAACCCGCAGCAGGCGCAAGCAAAATTCCCCTACTTCTTGGCGCGTATAGCGAACCCGGCCAGCACGCAGGAGTGGACACTGGAGAAGGCAAAGCGCGATTGGTATTGGGGTTACTTGCAACATGCCAGTGTGACAGCCAAGAATGTGTTTGATGACTGGATGTGGTGGTGCGGTGAGCTGCATCTGTTGCAGCTACAAGATGCCACTGCTGCAACAGCCAAATGGCAAAGCCTGCCACGCGCCAAACTAGATAACGCCATTATCGAGGCGCAGAACTGGTTCAACGGTAACGGAGCCGACGGCTACAGGGCTGTGGTCGCCAAGTTGGAGCGCGTTTTCGGCTATGACCGCATTCCGGGCCTCTTTGCTCCCTTGGGCAAATCACCCACTGGCACCGAGACGGTGGAAGCGCATGAGCTGATCAAAGCGGCCCGCTCAGCGTTTGACGCACTGAAGGTCAATGAAGAAGCGCTCGCTCTGCAGGGGCCCGATGCCTTGGCTGCCGTTGCTGCCAAGATGCCCGCGTTGCTTGCCGGACGCTTTGAAGTGCTGCAACGGGTCGCTGGTGTCAAACCGGAGCAAGTGCCTGAGATTACCTTGGGCAACATCAACACCCTGCGCCTCGACGACAAGAGCCAATCGCTCTATCAGCGTATCGAACAGGCCCGGCTGTTTGCGGATTACGTGGAGAAGTCCGTATCCCAAATCAAACAAGCCATCAATCATCTGATCACTGACATTGAGGCTGATGCGCAGAATCTGGACTTGTTCCCGCGCAGCTTGTTCACCCTGTCGCTACAGACGGTGACCAACATACTTGATGGCGCCCTGCAGCAGCACAACGCCAGTGGCACCGCAGCGGCAGAGGGTACCGCGAGCTCGGACACCTTGCTGCATTACTTGCGCTCACTTCAACTGGACAAGGCGGCGGATCGATTGCGCCTGCTCGCCGAGGAAGCTGGCGTCAATATCGACAATGGAACGGCTTTGGGTCTGGCTGAGAACCTTGGCTGCATTGCCAGTAGCTATAGAGCGGGCAAGAAAAAATTTGTTGAGATCACCGGGTACCTCGCGGAGTTGCAAGGGCGATGTGCAGAGGCTGCACGAGTTTTGGAGCCCATGCCTGCGGACTATGCAACGCCAGAAAACGCCCAAGACCTTGCAGCACTCGCACAAAAATTGGTGTTGATTGGCGATGCGTTTGAAGATTTGGCTGACATGGCCAAGAGTGAACGTGAGAAGTTTCGGGAGCAAGCACGCAAGGGGCAGTTCAGCGCCATCCGCGACATCCCTGATCGTTTGCTCAATCCCATTCACTCTCAGCTGCACAGTGTTGGCGGTGCCATCAGCAAAGTTGAAAACACGATTCTGGCGCATCGCGAGACCTTGGTCAGTCAGACCAATGAGCGCTACCTTCCAGTGCTGATGCCACTGTTCAGTGCTTGCAATGAAGCTGCACCAGCGGCAATTAGCCTGAGTAGCGTATCTCCACTTTCCTTGCATGACCTGCATGTGACGATAGATGTGCAGCAATCGCAGTGGGAAGCCAAAGCGACTCAGTTGTTAAGCGGGACAGGTCTTGACTTCGCGAGCTGGCAAGATTTGGCGAAGGCGATAGCCGAGGGCAAAAGCCCAGTACTGTCACAACCCGCTCAAGAGGCTTTGGTGGCCAAGGGCATCCTGAAAATGAAGCTGTATTTTGGGGGCGATGCGTGAAGCTCTATCTCACTCCGGAGTTGCAGGCGCACCGCAGAGGGCGTTTCCTGACCAGCTTGTTGGGGATCTCCCAGTCGTCCGAGCATGGTTTACCGCAGACCGGTTTTGTTTTGATGACCGGCGAACAGTTGCAAGCATCGCCAGATCTGCAGGAGGAGTGTGCGGCTTGGGTACGCCAATCTGGTTGTTCATTACTGCTGCTCCCCCCGTACAAGGAAGGGAGTATTTTCCATTTTCTGGACTGGGTGATTGAATTGGCACCGTCAATTTCTGTAGCCGCCAAACAAGCATCTTTGAAGAGCATGCTTGAGGGCGAACTGTCGTACTGCCTGCGTGGGACGGACGGTGCTTGCACAGAGGATATGCCGCCAGGGGAACTGACTTGCCATACACGATACTGGAAGGCACATTCCAATAGCGGCCTGATCGCTGCCACGACGCTACCGCTTTGGTCCATAAGTTTGTTGGATCAGGCGGCGCTGGTGAATGATTTTCTAGCCAAGATCGAGCGGCATTGTGGGCTGCCATCTGTTAGCGCTGAAGAAACAAAGCCCCAAGAAGACGCGATACGCCCGGAGGATGTCACCGTATTGGTGTGCAGCTACGGATTCAATGTCGCAACAACCGAGGACTTGCTAAGCAAATTGAAGACATATGCAGTGCCACTATTGAATTTGGCCAACTTCGATCTGCCAGAAAGCATAGGGCGCTTAAGAAATGCCGGATTGATCAATGACCGTGGATTGACTGAACGGGGGTTGGCACACTTGATGGGGTCTAAATACTGGGCATTTGCCGAAAATTTGAGGAAAGAGGCCTAGCCAATGAAAACAACTAATCTTGCGCAAGCATTGGCTATTGATAGTCAGTTGAGATTGCCTGGCAGTGCTGGCCGCTTACTCAAACAGATTCGGGATATTGAGCAAGTGGCGCCCTTATTTCGGGATGCGGGTTTAATTAAGGCCGTCAAGCGACCATCTGTCGTCAATCTCGCGGTCTCCGGTATTGCGAGTCACTCATGTATTCACCGTGCTTTGGGTGGCTTTATCTACGTCTCTGCTGCAGTGCGGACAGATTTGACGATACAGGACAATAAGGTCAGCACTGCCGGGTCTGATTCAGTATCCGAGCTGGACGACATCGATTTCGAAGCGCAGAGAAAGCGCTTGGATTTGGTGGAGATGCGGCACTGCTATGCCTTGGTGGAGCGGCTGCTGCAACAGAAGGGTTCTGCTAACCTGATTCTGATCGATACCCCGCTGTTCATTGATCGCGAAATGATTCCATTGAAGCGGAATGTGCGGCACTGGGCCGAGTTTGAAAAGACTCGGGATGTTATCGAACAGTTTTGGCAGAACAACCGGAAAGCCTTGTTTCCATGGAATCCGGAAGGTCCTGTGCTCGCTAGTATTCTGGCTGAGCGATTCTCTGCCATTGTCAGTATCGCTCGCCAAGATTTGCGCACTGAAGAAGGCCGCAAGCATATTTTGACCAACGATGGTTTTGCACCGGAATCGGCCGCCATGCTCGAAGGATTGGAAGAGCGGCTGAGCGGCATTGGCGATACTCGTTTTATCAATGGCATATTGGGTAACTTCACCCGAACTATCGCTTTTCGGATGACCGAGAACCGCTCCCGAATGGAACCCGCCAGTGAAGTAAGCCAAGGTGTTATTGGTTTTCACTTCCGCAGCGCGCGCGCAAGTCAAATAAAAATGGCTCAGTTGGCTGGCGAAGAGTCCGATTGGAACTCCGCCTTGCTGGATACCGTGGCATCCCGACTGATGATTCTGGACATGCAGAGCCAGAAGAAAGCAATGCCACTGCCGCAACTGCTAAGTCGGCAGCAACTCAATATTCTCGAAAAATTCTCTGCCTACTATCAGCAGGGGTTAAATGAAGCACTGCGGAGTAACGACGTGGAAAGCACGTGGTTGTCCGGTCTCGATGAAGGGTTTGAATCATGAAACACAAGGTACTTGGAAAGCTGGTTGGCAACACCGGTGACGCAGCACAGCTGACGATGGTGGTTCAGGATTCCTTTTCCGTACGTCGAGGGGAGTTTGTCCGCATCATGCATCAGGAGCGCGCGGATGAAAGCGTGGTGCCTGTGCTTGGGCGAGTCACCAGGATTACCCGAACCAATATGCTGTTCAACGCTGGATTTGGTGATGGCGTGACTGAACTCGAGTTGCTCCCGGGCGCCAGTGTCACCGGCGAGAATCTCTACGCAAATGTCGAACTGGTCGGTTACCGCGATCCGGTCTCTCGCCAGATAAAAATTCCACGCCGCCCACTGGACCCCGGCGCTGCCGTTGAAACGGTGGATTTTCAATTTTTAAGCGACTTCTACGAGTTCAACGAACACACCAGTTTGCACCTGGGGAATCTCGTTGGCTATGAGCGTGGCGATAACACGGTGCCGGTCTTTTTAGACGTAAACAAACTGGTCACTGAGCATATGGCTGTTCTAGCGATGACGGGATCTGGGAAGTCCTACACCGTCGGCCGCATCATTGAACGCTTGGTGGCGCTGAACAATGGAACCGTTGTTGTTTTCGATCCGCATGGTGAGTATGGAAAAGCCCTGGCGAAGGGGCAATTGAATTTCTCGGGAGGTCTGTCAGAGAGCGAAGACGGACGCGATCGCACGGCGCTGCCCAAGATCCGCGAAACCTTGGAACGATTGCAGCAAGCCGGAGCTGGCATCCATGTTTACACGCCACAAAATGAATCGTTCAAACACAAGTACGCAGGCAAAAACACCCAGCTTGCGCTGCAGTTCGATCACTTTGAAATGGATGATGTGGCAGAGATTCTGCCAGGGCTTACCGAGCCACAGCAGCGTGTGCTTGATGTTGCGTTGCGCTACTGGCGGACAGCAGACAAGACCGAACCACGGGATATCAATCGCCTTCGACATCTTCTCGGAGATGGCATCGAAGAGTTGCGCGAGTGGGATGACCTTTCTGAGGCAGAAGGCAAAGCATTGAATGGCCGTAGTGCTGCGGTGACTTCGATGAAGTTGTCGCGGGTGCTCAACGAGGCGCAAAGCTTCTACTCTGCGGCTATGTCTGCCCCGACCGACATTTACAAGATGGTCGGCCGTCCTTCGAATAAACAAGGGCGTCTCGTTGTGATCGATCTGCAAGGGCTGAGTGATACGGCTAAACAGGTGATCTGCGCGCTACTTTCCAGTGAGATTTTGCGCGCAGCTTCCAGCAAGACAGATCCACTGCGCCCTTGTTTCCTGGTTTATGAGGAAGGACATAATTTTGCGCCTGCAGGCGGAAATGCGGTCAGTCACCGAATCATCAAGAAGATTGCTGGCGAAGGTCGCAAGTTCGGCGTGGGATTTGCCATCGTTAGCCAGCGTCCATCAAAGCTGGACGCGGACGTGACATCACAGTGCAACACCTTGATCACCATGCGTTTGAAGAACCCGGACGACCAGCGCTTTATCGCAAAAGCATCTGACATGGTAAGCAAGGCGGACTTGGACGAGTTGCCGAACTTGTCAACGGGTGAGGCTTTGGTATGTGGGCGATCTATTCCTGCCCCGCTTTTGGTCAAAGTTGGAGGCAAGGCACTGATACACGGTGGAGAATCGCCCGAGGTGCTGCGAGTTTGGGGGAGCTTTGGTGACTGATCTCCCTGGGCGCATTTGCGCCGAAATGTCCTCACTGGAGTTTGTCGATCTCAGCTACCCCATGCTGTCTAGCTGGGGTGTTCGCGACGAGGATGTATTAATCCACAGCTTGGGTTGTAGTGCCTGGAATGAGCTTGGATCTGAGCTTGGCTTTATGGCGGTGACAGAGTGTCCGGTGCCGATGACGCATGGTGCAGACATTCGCGCCGACTCAACCTGGTTTAGTCGAACGCAGCGCACGCCTGATGTCTTGATTGAGTTCGAACGCTTCGATGGAACCGATCGGGGACAAAAAAAGCTCGACGAGAAGCTTTGTAATTTACTTGAGGCTTCCATGAGGTGGGGGGATGCACCTTCAGTGCTGATTCTTTCGGCATGGAGCAAAGGAGTTGTCTCTGCGCCGAATAAAGAGGTGTTTCTACAGAGATGTCGACAAGGCTTCAAATCGTCGGTTGGAGCGCAGGTGCCGGCAATACGAAATACAGCTGTTCTGTTCAGCCGGTTTATTTTTGAGATTGAGCGCAGCGGAACTCTGCTTCTCAAACAGATTCGCTGCGAGAGGTTGATGTGAATATTAAGTCCGCACACTTTCTGCCGGGAACCAATAAGCGCTTAGGGGATAGGTATCTCTTGCTCGAATGCCTCGGCGACGGCAGTCATGGCTGGGTATGGCGGGCGGAGAGACTGTCAGACAGCACCATCGTCGCGGTGAAGATTCCTAAAGATCTTACAAAAGATGATCGCCTACTTGCCGAAGGGAAAGAGCTACTCACAATAGATCCACATCCCAATATCGTTCGGATTTGCGATATGGGGAGAATTCCACCGGAGAACGAATGGTTCTTCATCGAAATGGAGTATTTCCCGAGCCAAAGCCTTGCCCAAAAACTGGAGCAGAGAAACCAAAATTTCGGCAACACGTTTGAGCGGCTGTTCAGCATCTATGCGCAGGTGCTCGACGCCGTTGGCTTTTTGGCGACCTTGCCAACACCCATTTCACATGGCGACATCAAGCCGCACAATATTCTCGTGGGTGCGGGAGATTTGGTGAAGTTGACCGACTTTGGGAGCTCCGCTCTTCCCGAAGAAATTTATGTCCGAACCAGGGAAAACGGCGGAACCGTTCTGTACGCTGCGCCAGAATTTTCCGACAGTGTTTCTCGAAAAGGGACTTTTGAGGACTTGCTGAGAGGCGACATCTACAGCCTCGGCGTTCTTTTATACCAGCTGCTAACGGGGCAGCTCCCTCACGACACGCCTTCTCAAGTGCGTCGCCATGCGCCATTTAAGCGCCCCAGCGAAATCAACGCCAACATCGTGCCCATGGTTGACGCCCTAATCCTTAGGTGCATGGAAAGGGTCCCTTCCGCTCGATATCACGATATTGCTTCGCTTCGCAGTGCTTTTGAGCTGGCAAGGCAGCACCAATTAGATGCTCCTCAGTATTCCATAACGTCATTTGGCGGGCAGGCTTCGGCTGATTGGTCGACGTCAGTTGTCGAAGCTCTGGAGACAAAAGACTACCTTAAGGCGGCAAGAGTCGCGGAAGACGAGTTCGCCCGCACCCATGATTCCGCTGCGTTGCTGCAACAGCTTAATGCGCTCTATCGGGCAAACAGGCTGTTCGAGTTCGAAGAAGTATTCCACCGAGAATACAAGAGCGACTTGCAGGGGAACGGCCAACAGTTAATTCGGCTGCTTGGCATTAAGGCATTCCTGACGTTACGCAAAACCAATCCCGCAAAAGATCTTATTCAAGATGCTGAAAAGCAGGATGGCGAATCGTTAGAGCTTGATTTTTTGCGGGCAACCCTGTTTGGCTTGGAGGCCAATTTTCCAGATGCTCGCTCAGCACTTGAGGCGATCAATAGGAAGTGCCCAAGCAAACCGCAAGTTCTAATCCGGCTGATCCAAGTTTGCGAGCAGATGCGTGACTACTCTGCCGCTGTTGGATATTTAAAACATGCTTTGCGGGTGGTCAGTAACTCGGCGGAATTGGACGCTAAGCGGCAACGTTACCAGGGGCTAGGGCTATGGTAATTGAATGGTGCTGCATTGATGCTATGTGCGTGGCGGGAGGGTGCAAAAAATGGCGTTGAATCTGGCGAAGGCTGTACTGGATTGTTTGAAATCCCGACCTGAAGAAAAGCTGACTGCTCGACAAATCGCTGAGTGGATTTTTGATACTTATCCTGTGGAGTGCCAGGAGAAGAAATCCAATAGTCGCGGTGACTACATCAAAACTGATAGTGATTTGGTGCAACAGCTGGTCGCGGAAATCAGCTCGCAGCGCCCGCGTTTGCAGAAACGCTACCCGGAGTTGAAGACCACCGAGGGGCGGCCACGCAAGTACTACTACTCGGAGAAATCTGACGTGGCCGAAGTTGCTGCGGCTGAGGGCGTGGTTGCCGCTCCTATGGCGGACAGTGGCGATGCCAAGCTTGGCGAGCACGCGCTGTACCCGCTGCTCTCGCTGTATCTGTGGGAAGAATTTGGGGTTTACTCAAAGCGCATTGACGAGAAACGCTCATCGAACAAGCGCGGGCCGAACGGCAACCGCTGGCTGTATCCGGACGTGGTCGGGATGGAGGACTTGGGCGCGGATTGGCATCAGGAGGTGCGGGACTGCGTAAATCAGTATTCCGACAAGCGCACCAAGCTGTGGTCGTTCGAAGCCAAGTTGCTGATAAACCGGTCGAACGTGCGCGAATGCTTTTTTCAGGCCGTCTCGAACTCGTCGTGGGCGAACTTCGGCTATTTGGTCGCGGCGGAGATCGAGGGGCAGGACACGCTCAAAGAACTACGCATGTTGTTTGCGGCACATGGCATCGGTTTGATCAAACTAGATGCAGACAATCCCGCAGAAAGTCAGGTCTTGATTCCGGCCCGTGAAAGGGATGAGATCGATTGGGATATGGCCAATCGACTGGCCACCGAAAACAGGGATTTTCTGGAATACGTAAAGCTGGTGAAGCAGTTCTATCAAACCGGCGAAGCACGGCTGGCAGATTGGGACGTGCCCAAGACAGAAGACTGAGGCCTATTCGAGATGGCCGATGATGTCGAGGCGTTCATCGCCACGCTGAAATGAGCCCAACCAAGCACCCAGTGAATCGTGGCGGGTGCGAGTCATCAATAGTGTGAAGCCCTCGCAACCGAGTGCCTTGGCGTTGGCGAAGTCGGTGGTGTCGAACTTGGCCTCGCGCACCAGCGTCGTCGATATCGACTTCATGGCCGACTCGAACAGGTCGAGCAAGTAGGCTTGCAAGTTTGTGTTGATGTTGCGCGAGGTCACGTCGTCAATGATGGCGCGCTTGAATCGGTTACTCATGGTTATTACTCCGTGGTGGCGTGGATGACATGAACGCGCTGTTCGGCCGGAAAGCCAAGCTCTTCCGCGTGCCTTTGCAATCAGGCGTTGCGAAGCAGCCAAGCGGCCTCAGCCTCCCGGCGAATGACAAGTCCCGGCAGCACTTTCCCGCCGCCATAAACCCATCGGCGCAGTTCACTCGCGGCGGCAGTCCAGTCCCGCTGATTGACGCGCCGACGCAGCGTTGATGTCTGCAGCCGCCCCGCGCCGAGGTTGAACGTGAAGTCGACAATGGCCGCGAGCCGACCCTCCGGCTCGGTGGCCAAAACCGGGCAGTAGCGCACGGTCGCCGCCAGTGCCTTCTGTAGATCGCGCGCCAGATAGATCTCGGCTTCGGCCTCGCTGATCGGTGGGTGCTTCGGATCACAGAGATGGCCATAGCCAATTGTCCAGAAGCCTGCGGGGCAGATGTAGGGGACGGCGGTGATCTCGATACCGCGCTTCACCCGGCGCTCGAACCCCTCGAAGCGCTTGGCCAGCTCGATGGCCGCTTTTGGTACCTCGATCACGGCCGCACCCGGTCAAACACGCGCCCGAGGAACCAGAAGTTCAGCACTCCGGCCCACAGTGCCTGATCTGCTTCCGTCCATGCGTGCAGGATGGCCGTGCCCCAGCCCGCGCCAGCAGTGACAGCAGCCGCGAATGCGGCGGTCTTGGCAGCGCAGTACAGGGCCATGAACCAGTAGGTGATGACGGGGCGAACGCTGATCGACAAGGCGTCGGCCCAACGCACCCCAGTTTTCTCGCCCTGAGTGCGAACGGCTTCGCGCAGGGTTTCGATGGCTCCGACGTTCCACGCGGCATCGGCTCCCGCGCCGATTTCCGACATTCGCTGCGCGCCACGCAGTTTCTCGAATTCCAGCGCCTTGTCCTGCATCGCCAGTTCGTGGCCGCGTTCGCCCTTGCGGTCGAGCCACTTCAGTAATTCAGGCGCGAGACGGAAGGCCCCACCGAGGAGGCCACCAAGCAGGGTCTCGATCATTGCGGACCTCCCATCAGTTTCAACTTGATGGCAGCACCGACCAGCAGCGCGGCCAGGATGCCGGTGGTGATGACCTTGACGGTGGTCTGCCACGCAGTACGGCGGGCATCGCGCCAGGCCTCGAGCAGGTCACGTAGTTCACGGATATCGCGTGCTGCATGGCCGTTTTCCAGGCCGAGGTGTGTGAGTACGCGCTCGGCACCTCGTTCAGCGGCGCGGTCGAGYAGTTCGTCGAAGTCGTCCTTGCGCAGCAGGAGCATGTTCTCGACGAGCGCTGGTTTGCTGTCAGGTTCAGTCATGGTTGGTCTCCAGAAATGCGAAACCCGCCTCGGGGGCGGGTTTCTTGTGGGTACGAGCGAGAAAAATCAGATGACGATGCCAGCGCTCCAGCCGGTGGCCTTGTAGGCTGAGAGCACGCCATCGTCCTCGATGAAGCAGGTCCAGCCGACCTTCGGGACGTAGAACGACCACCCCGCCTCGATGCGTACGGCGATTTGGCCGGTTTTCCCAACCCAGGCCCCGGTGGGGCTGGGTGCCACGATGTAGCGGTCGCCGTTCGTTGGCGTGGTCGGCGGCGTGGCTTGCGCCCGCGACTTCACCGACAACTGCAGCACGGCGTCCAGCAGCTTCAGGTTGGCATCCATTCCGGTGTTCCACCCCGACTCGCGGGCGGCCCAGCCGTAGTTCACGCCCAGGTTCGGGCCTTGCATTACTGCCATGTCATTCTCCTTGTCTCATTCCCCATAACTTGCCCCGTAGAACATGCCGTAGCCCCGGCACTCGGGGATGTCGATTTGCTGGGCCTGCCAGCTGGTGTAACCGTCGCGCACAGCCTCGACCTTGACGGTCAATTTCTCGTTCGGTCGATTCAAGCCGCTCTCGGCGATTTCGGTCGCCATCGGATAGGTCCAGCTGGAGCCGGTAAGCCCGGATTCCGTGTGCTTGAGTGTTCCCGCCTCGCCGTAAATCCGCACGGTATAGGTCGTCCCGGGCTCAGGGCCGATGTTCGATTCGCCCTGGGTTACCAGATAGACGGTTTGCAGCACGCGGCTGCGGTGCGCCCAACTGACCGTCACCACCCCGGTGATGTAGGCAACGCTGTAGTCGAGGCTATTGACCCGGAATTTTCCCGGTGGATAAGGACGGATCTGCCGCCGGGCGAAGGTGTAGCTGGTGGCGGTGGCTGACGCCTCCGGCAGAACACCCATCCCGGTGGCGGGCAGCACCTTGGTCTGCACCGTCTCGCCGTTGAGGTATTGCGTCGTATTGGAGAACTGCCCGCCCTCGACGAAATAAAGCCGAGCCCCGGCAGAATGTTTCATCGGCACGGTGTCCAGCACCCCGCGATCCACGGTCACTGTACCGGCGGCGATGTCGATGGCCTGCACGGCAACCAACTCGCCATCGAGCAGTGCGAACGTGTCCAATGTGGCAAGGTCGAGATCCACCCCATACAGAACCCGTCAGCTTTGATCTGCTCGGTCACTGCGCCGATCGCTATGGGGTTTCGCTGACGGCCGCTGCCTTACGCTGGACCGAGATCGCACCCAAGCGCGCGGTGTTGGTGGCCAGCCGCGACGACCACCTCTTGTGGGCGAAGTCAAATCAAGCGGCCTTCGAGTCGGGTGCCTACTTCGCCACCCGCAAACAGACCATCGAATTGCCACAAGATGCGCTGGCGCACAGCAACAACCTCTTGGATGCTGGTGCCCAGTTGCAATCGACGCGGGCGCAGACCTGGTTCCCGCGTGAACCGGCGTCCATGCCGCTGACCGAAATGACCCGGGTCGCCGGCCAGTACGACTACACCCTGACGCTGCTGTTGATGCCGGACGCTGAATGGCAACGGCCTCAGCATGATGAAGAAGAAGCTGAAGAGGATACCTTTGATCGATTCATCCGCAACGGCCAATATCCAGTGCGGTAACGCATGAGACATCGATCATGAGCGCACACAAATGGCAATTCAGCGCCCGATTCCGCCGCCACGCTTTCGGCTGGCGGTCCGACACGCCGATTCAGCGCATCAAGGAAGCCCTCGCGGAAATCAAGCAGGTTGCGCACAAGGAGCCTGTGGTCGCAGCCGAGGGCGCCGTGACCCTCCTGGAGAAGCTCTCGCCAGCGCTGAACCAGGTCGATAGCTCGTCGGGTGCCCTGGGCACGGCCGTGAACCGGGCCATCGACATCCTCGTGCCTATCATCGCGAAAGCTGACGTCGAGCCGAGCATCCGACAGCGTTGGCTGGAACGCCTGTGGCAAGCCTTGCAGGACGATGAGATGCCCTACATCGAATCGCTTGGCGAATACTGGGGTGAGTTGTGCGTCACCCCGGAAGTCGCGCTCAAGTGGGTCGAGGAGTTCTTGCCTCTTGTCGAGCACGTCTGGAGTCCCCAGGCCTCTGGCCAGGGCTTCTTCAAAGGAACAAGCGCATGTCTTGCTTCGCTCTACGCCGCTGGCTGCCATGAGCAACTTCTCGCCTTGCTGGAACGGGCGCGTTTCAAGTGGTGGCATGACCGCCAGTGGGGCGTCAAAGCGCTGGTCGCGATGGGCAAGAAAGCGGAGGCAGTACGATATGCCGAGCACTCTCGCGGTTTGAACGACCCCGGCTGGCAGATCGCCGAGGCTTGCGAAGCTATCCTGCTGTCATCGGGCATGGCAGAGGATGCGTACCGGCGTTATGCGATCGAAGCCAACCAGGGAACGACCAACCTCGCGACCTTCCGCGCCATCGCGAAAAAATACCCGAACATGCCGCCGGAGCAGATCCTGCGCGACCTTGTTGCCAGCACGCCCGGCGCCGAAGGTAAGTGGTTCGCTGCCGCAAAGGACGCCGGCCTGTTCAACGTTGCCATCGAGTTGGCAACCAACAGTCCAGCCGACCCACGCACGCTGGCGCGCGCGGCGCGAGACTTCGCCGTGAGTCAGCCAGACTTCGCCGTCGCTGCCGGACTTGCATCACTGCGCTGGATTTCACGCGGGCACGGCTACGATATCACCGGTCTTGATGTGCTTGATGCTTACTCGGCCGTGATGCTTGCAGCATCGAATGCCGGGGCTGATGCACAGCAGGTCCAGGCACAAGTACGGGAATTGCTGACGTCCGTACCGCCTGGTCAGCAGTTCATGAAGACCGTCCTGGCTCATCACTTGATGGGCTGAATTGGTCGGGGTTTTGGCATCCGCCGATACCGCACTTTTGTAGCAGCCCGCATCAGTACGCAGGCACCCGAAACTCCCTCATGGCGTCGGAGACGGTTCATCCGGAGAATTTCGCTATTCAAGCGAGTTTGATAGACAGGACCGATACCGATGCATGCAATCAACCAAATACCACCCGACCGGATGACTCCGGAACAGCGTCGCCGCGAGCTCGCGTCGTTGCTGGCCAATGGCCTGGCCCGCCTGCGTAGCGCAGGCTCTCGGCAATCCGCAAATAGGGCCTCGGAGAACAAGTTTGAGCTTGGCTTCTCCGGCCACCAGCGCGTTCATTCAGACCCCGTCAACAAGATAACTACGGAGTCATGATGTGCCCGTCCACACATACGCTTTCAAYGCCGCCATCGGTGGCCGCGCAAATTGCCAAGTTGCCCGAACTGCCGATGGCCGAGATCAAGGCACTCTGGAAAAAGCTAATCGGCGGCGACACGCCAAACCACAACCGGCAGTTCCTTGAACGCCGCATCGCCTACCGGCTGCAGGAGGTGGAATTCCGCAAGGTTGACGCCAACCTGCTGGAGCGGAACAAGCGCCGCATCGCGTCCCTGGTGGATACCGGCAAGATGAAGAAACGGGACCGCGACTACCGTCCCGCGCCAGGCACGGTGCTGACCCGCGAATACCAACGCGTCGTATACCGGGTGGTCGCCACCGCCGACGGCCAGTACGAATTTGAGGGCCGGATGTACCCCAGCCTATCCGTGATCGCCCGCGAGATCACCGGAACCCGGTGGTCGGGGCCACTGTTCTTTGGGCTCAAAGCGCCGGGCAAGCCGAAGGCCGCCGTCAAGAAGGGAGCCCGGACATGAGTGAAGTTCTCAAACGACGCATGCGTTGCGCCGTCTACACCCGAAAATCCACTGACGAGGGACTGGACCAGGAGTACAACTCCATCGATGCCCAGCGCGACGCCGGCCACGCCTACATCGCCAGCCAGCGTGCCGAGGGCTGGATCCCGGTCGCCGACGACTACGACGACGCCGCATTCTCCGGTGGCAACATGGAACGCCCGGCCTTGAAACGCCTGATGGCCGATATCGAGGCCGGCAAGATCGATGTGGTCGTTATATACAAGATCGATCGCCTGACCCGCAGCCTCGCCGACTTCTCCAAGATGGTGGAGGTGTTCGAGCGCTACGGGGTGTCCTTTGTTTCGGTCACTCAGCAGTTCAACACGACGACCTCGATGGGCCGGTTGATGCTCAACATCCTCCTGTCCTTCGCCCAATTCGAACGCGAGGTCACCGGTGAGCGCATCCGCGACAAGATCGCCGCAAGTAAGCGCAAAGGCATGTGGATGGGTGGTGTGCCACCCCTTGGTTACGACGTCGAGAACCGGCGCCTGGTTCCGAATGAACGCGAGGCCAAGATCGTCCGCCATATCTTCCAGCGCTTCGTCGAACTCGGATCAGGCACCACGCTGGTCAAGGAACTGAAGCTTGACGGCGTGACATCCAAGGCATGGACCACTCAGGACGGCAAGGTCCGGGACGGCAAACCGATCGACAAGAGTCTGATCTACAAGCTGCTCAACAACCGAACCTATCTCGGTGAGCTGCGCCACAAAGAGCAGTGGTATCAGGCAGAGCATCCGCCAATCATCGACCGCAAACTGTGGGACAACGTCCACGCCATCCTGGCCACCAATGGCCGGGTGCGCGGCAACGCGACGCGGGCGACCGTGGCGTATCTGCTTAAGGGCATCGTGTTCGGCAACGATGGCCGTGCCCTGTCGCCGTGGCACACCACGAAGAAGAATGGGCGCCGGTACCGATACTACGTGCCACAGCGCGACGCCAAGGAACACGCGGGCGCATCGGGTCTGCCAAGACTGCCCGCCGCAGAACTCGAGTCGGCGGTGCTCGACCAACTGCGCGTGATCCTGCGCGCCCCGAATCTCCTGGGTGAGATGCTGCCGCAGGCAATCAAACTCGACCCGACCCTGGACGAAGCCAAGATCACCGTGGCTATGACAAGGCTTGATGCAATTTGGGATCAACTGTTCCCGGCCGAGCAGACCCGGATCGTCAAGTTGCTGGTCGAGAAGGTCATCGTGTCGCCCAACGACCTCGAAGTGCGGCTGCGCGCCAACGGCATTGAGCGCCTGGTTCTGGAACTGCGTCCAGAGCCTGCCGACCAACAAGAGGAGGCGCTGGCATGAGCGACATCCGCATCCAGAAGACCGGCGAGCCGGACATCCTGCAGACGAGCGACGGCAGGCTGACCCTGTCGGTACCGATTCAGATCAAACGCCGCAGTGGCCGCAAGCTGGTCACCCTGCCAAACGGTGAAACCAGCCCGGCCAGACCGTGGGACGTGGCACCGACGCCACTGCAGCTTGCGCTGGCCAGGGGCCACCGCTGGTTGGCCATGCTGGAATCGGGAGAAGCAAAGTCGCTGAAAGAGATCGCCGTGCGGGAGGGCATCGACAACAGCTACGTGAGCCGGATGGTCAACCTGACCACGCTGGCGCCCGATATCGTGGCCGCCATCCTGGACGACGCACTGCCAAACCACATCACGCTGTTCGATCTGGCGGTCGATCCGCCGGCTCTGTGGGATGAGCAGCGGGCCAAGCTCTTGTAGACCGAGTGGGGGCATCAGTATAAAATCGCGCAAGGTGCCCACCTTACTTGCACACGAGTAAAAAAAGGCGTTGCCTCACTGTCATTGAAAACCTCTCTTTAAAGCCTCGTCGTCGGGGACTTAAACGTGTGCGCCTGACCCGAAATCGGCGTGGCATTTAGGAAAGGTTTGTCATGACAATCAAAGAACTTGCGTACTCCGCGCAGCAATACCTTCAGGCCGGCAACAGCGGCTCATTCAAGAGAGCTCACATATATGAGCTGTTGGCGGCTTCCTTCGGCTTCAACTCTTTCGCCGCATTTGGCGTTGATACCGTTCTCACCGAGCATCGCCCGGATGACAAACGGGTAGCGCCGCAAAGCGCGATCATCAAGCGGCGTTGCATCGAGCTTGGGTATCACCCAGACAATGCTGATCTAGCCACGGCGGCGCTGCAATCCTTCTTGGCAGAGCGCCAGATTGGTGTCACGAGCATTTCGTCGCTAATCAGCCGGCTGCGAGGCGAATCGCCCAACCATGACGACTACCTTGAGGACGGCCAGGACGATCTATTCAATCCTGCTGACGAGGGTGGGTTCGGACCGATCTTGATGAACGGCCTGGAGGCTGCCGCCAGCAAGGGAAATGCTCTCGCTCATTACGCACTGGCGCTGATCCACGCCTCCGACGATGAAGGCGACGAACCGGACGCTGGGAGCTCCTACTGGTATTCCCAAGGGCAACAAGGTCGCGTGCTGACCGGGGTGGAAAAAGAATGGGCCGAAGCATACGAGGCTCGTCTCACTCAAGCCGAAAAGTACTTACGCCACCTCCGAGAGGCTGGTCGACTGGGCAATCAGCATGCGCTTCTCGACTTGGCGGACCGGTTTGACGACCCGTCCTACTTCGAGCAGTCGCGTCGCGATGTTGGCGCAGATCCAGCGGCAGTTGCCGCAATCGCAGAACGCATGGGGCGTACTGCTGATGCCAAGCATTGGTTGACCGTTGCTGCCGAGAGCGGCAACACGGATGCCATGCTCCAGCTCATCGAGGAACACGATCAAGGTGATCTGCTCCGATGCTGGACGTGGGTGTATCTCTCGCAGCTGGTTGGAACGGATCTGACCCGGGACGCGCACTACGCGATCAATGATGACGGTTCGGACTACGACGATGATGTCGGCGGGCCTGCTTATGTCGCTGGTCGCGATGGCGTAGCTCTCGATCCACTCAGTACAGAGCAAGACGCCGCTGCCAGGCTTGCCGCGCAGGATCTGTTTGAGCAGATTCAACGGAATGGTGAGGTGAGGCCGCTGCCGTAGCGTCGGGACGGAGGGCATTGCTACCCAGGTTATTCCCTCCGGTAGCCAATGCCGCAATCCAACCGTTGGATTCGTCCGCGCGTAACTCGTTGATCTGTATGTGGCCGGCTACCGACTGGAACGTAGCGGGAGCGGCCAGTTGCCGAGTCTGCTCGATAGGCAGCCAACCGGCCAAGAGCGGAAGGTGCACGAGGAATGTGGAAGGCTCGCCTCGACTACTTGGGATGTCCAATTCCGATGCGTGAAATCGTCAATCTCACTTTTCCCTCACGCTCAATTAACCGATGGTGGAGAATCTCCTGCACCGTCTTTCGGGGTAAGGACTGACCATTCGGTGCTGCCGCGATCGCAAAATCGAGCGCAAGTGCCAGTGTCCTGGACACAAGGAAGAGCGCACCAAGCGTCGTTTCATCCGATGTTCCCTTGATCATGCGGCTAGCGGTGTCCGTACCTAGCAGAGCGTGCCCGGCGGCCCACTTGCGCATGCGCCGGTAGGATAAAACGTGATCCGGGTCATTCGCATCAATCGGCAACAGGACCTGCAATTCGGTCAGTGTGCGGCATCCATAATACTTACTGAGCAAGTTCAACCAGTTGCCGATTGGATGCCGCCGTGGTCCCGCCATGTCCGCTGGAACAATCCGTAGGCCGTCTGAATGAGACAGATTGCGCAGCGCCACATGCAGCAGACTTGCCCCAACAATGGCCGTCAAGAGGCGGTCCACAAACCTGTACTCGGCAACTCCCAAGATGAGCGGCTGGCGTTGCCAAAACAGATCGACGTCATCGTTCACATCGTGGCCGCAGTGAGGACAAGGAAGCGGGATCGTAGACACCCCTGCGGCAACTTGGAAATAGAATCCTTCGATCATTTGAAAGAGGCTGATCAGGACTGGGAGGAGCGGACCACGATTGCTGCCGTGCGAATGCGATCGCAGATCCTCGATCTGCAACTTGTCCTGCAGGATGGCGACTGTGGTGTCCGAACTGTTCCCCCGTCCACGCAGCAAGTTCTCCAGGTTCTTGTACTGGTTACCGAGGTAGAGGCGAAGCCATGCCTGGTGGCTCCGGCCAGTCAGCAAATGGGCCAGAAAGTCCGGATCCGGCGCTGCTTCAACGCATGGAGTTAAACCCAGTATTCCCTTAAACAGCTTCAACGGCCGCTGGATGGTCATTGGAGAAAAGGGCACGATCACCATATCGGCGATCGTCTTTTCTGGGCGATTATTGCCGCTGGCCGGCGTCGTCATCTTTTCCACCAAAGGGAACACTTTCGGGTCGTAAGCGTACGATGATATGCATTGGGTTACAAGCAGCCCGCGCCCGTACCGGTCGGGCGCTCAAAATCCCGACATCATTATTGAATGGAGAGCATATGGCCAGAAGTCCGAATGATGACCGCAGCGACAGCATGAATCCGAACAACGATGCGTACTTGGCAAGCGAGAGCAATCGCGCGAATCAGATCGGTGCCAACGACGATGATGATGATGACTCGCCACGTCGCTCAAGTGGATCGTACTTTTCCAACTATTCAGCACCGATTGTAGCTGCATCCCCACCGCGCGTAATGGACGTGGAGGTGGTTATTCCGCCACCGCCGGTGCGCGTACAAGGTCTGTACCTATTGATCGTATCGAAGGGCGAGAAGCAGAGGCGCATTAAGGTGGACGCAGGTACCATTGAGGAGGCAGTCAACGATGCCAAGACGATCTGGGATCGCATGCCGCTCGCGTATCTAGCCCTGTACGACAAGAAAAACATCTATATCGAGGAATCGCGAAGCAAAAGGTTTAGTCTAGATTTGGTGCAATCGGTCGCCGCACTTGCAGAGCTTGAAAAGTTGATTTCGCTTGCGTCAAGCAAGACCAACTCGGCACGGCGCAGCTTGAATAGCGATATCGGTTCACGCTATGGACAGCACGCGCTTGAGCAGTTTCTCGAACGCTTTGGATCTTGCTACGCGGCTTTACAGGGCTTGCGGGCAGAGCGGTCAGAAAGGATTGAAAAGCTTCGCGCAAGCGGGTACAGCGTCTCCGAAGAAACGGCACTGGAGTTTGGGCAGGAAGGAAGGCTGACACAGGTCGTGGACGCCAACGCGCAATGGGTACTGGACTTTCAGTCCGGAAAAGCACAGATCGACCCACTTGTGGAAGCCTTCTCTCGTCCGGAGCGCATCCTGAACGTCAAGACATAGCAGGGCACTCACCAGACAAGCGCGGTTTATTATGTGTTTTCCACTTGCTGAATCGGGGCGGTTTCCTTTCACCTACCAATGCCAAAATAAAACGGCTTGATTAGTCCGCGTGTAAGTTATTGATTTTTATGGTGTTGAACCGTGGCCTTTGCGGACTTCGGGCCACTTCGGGAGCGCGAGGCCGGAGAGAATAATGGCCTGGAGAGAGTGAAAACGGGCGTTTTTCGAGGCCCACGCCGAAGGTCGAAGTCCGCAGGAACCCTCGGGAACCCACGCAGACACGCGGGAGTAGACGAAAAAAAACCAACCGGATGAAGGGTTGGTTTTTGGTAATGGTGGAGCCGGCGGGAATCGAACCCGCGTCCGCAAGCCCTCCACAGAGAGTTCTACATACTTAGTTCTGTCATTTGTTTTAACCGCCGCATCGCGGACGAACACGCTCTACGACGGCGAGTCACTAGGTTTTCGTCCTCGGGCCCGTGACACTCCCGAAGCTTATCTGACGTAAATGACCTCGCCAGTTCTTGCGAACCCTAGCCCGTCAGCGAGCCAGTGCGAGGACGGCTAGCCCTTAGGCAGCCAGTGCGTAACGTTCGTCGTTAGCAGTTATTACATTCCCATTGATTAACGAGGTGACGGGTCCTCGGTATGCCCTCCACTGCTTCGCAACCCACGTCGAAACCAGGTCGGCCCCAGTGTGAAGATGTAGGAGACGGATTGTACTCGCTTTGGCTGCCTGCCGGGGGCTTCAGTTCCCGAACAGCGCCAGCAGCTCGGCCGGGTGACGGATCAGGTAGTCCGCGCCCCAGGCTTCGGGCGGCTCGCCGTCGCCACAGTAGCCGTACGCGGCGGTCACCGTGGCCATGCCGGCCGCTTTGCCGGCCTGGATGTCGCGCAGGTCGTCACCCACATACAGGCAGCGTGCCGGTGCCACGCCGCTGACCTCGGCTGCATGCAGCAGCGGGGCGGGGTGGGGTTTGGCATGCGCGGTGGTGTCGCCGCTGACCACAGCCGAGGCGCGCGGCGCAAGGCCGATCGCGGCCACCAGCGGCACCGTGAAGCGGGCGATCTTGTTGGTCACGATGCCCCAGCGGATGCCGGCGGCTTCCAGCCGGGCCAGCACCTCGTCCATGCCGTCGAACAGGCGGGTGTGCACCGCGATGTCGGCCTCGTAGTAGTCGAGGAAGGTATCGCGCAGGGCGGGGAACTCGGGATCCTCGGGCGACTTGCCGAACGCCGCGCCGATCAGGCCGCGCGCGCCGTGCGAAGCCACCGGGCGCAACTTCTCATAGGCCACGGGCGGCAGGCCGCGCTCCACCACGAGCCGGTTGGCGGCTGCGGCGAGGTCAGGGGCTGTGTCGGCGAGCGTGCCGTCGAGATCGAAAAATACCGCGTCGAAGGTGCGCATGATTCAGTCCGCCGCCTTCGGCGCCGTCTTGCGGAAGGCCATCATGTAGTTGACGCCCGTGTCATGGCCGAGCGAGTACGTCTGCGACAACGGGTTGTAGGTCATGCCGCGCATCTCGATCAGGTCCAGCCCGGCCTGGCGCGCGAAGCGGGCCATTTCCGATGGCGTGATGAACTTCTCGTAGTCGTGGGTGCCGCGCGGCAGCATGTTCAGCACGTATTCGGCGCCGACGATGGCCAGCAGGTAGGCCTTGAGGTTGCGGTTGATCGTCGAGAAGAAGACGTAGCCGCCCGGGCGGACCAGTGTCGTGCAGGCGCGCACGATGGAGGCGGGGTCGGGCACGTGCTCGAGCATTTCCATGCAAGTCACCACGTCCACGCTGCCGGGGATGCGCGCGGCGAGGTCCTCGACGGCGATTTCCTCGTAGGTGACCGGCACGCCGGACTCCAGGCTATGCAGGTCCGCTACCTTGAGTGCCTTGGTAGACAGATCGATGCCGCGCACGGTGGCGCCAAGGCGCGCCATGCTTTCGGACAGGATGCCGCCTCCGCACCCAACGTCGATCACCTGTTTGCCGGGCAGGCGCGCGATGCCGTCGATCCAGCCCAGGCGCAGCGGGTTCAGGTCGTGGAGCGGCTTGAACTCGCTGTTCGGGTCCCACCACCGGTGGGCCAGCTCGCTGAACTTGTCGATCTCTTTCGGATCGGCGTTGCGACCGGTGGGGCTGCCAGCGGGGGAAAGGGTGGAGGTTTGCGACATCGTCAAAGGAGTGAGGTCCCGGGCGCATGGCCCGAAACCTGAGTGCGGAGAGAAGCGTCCGGCAACTGTACCAAAAATAGCGGGCAAAAAAAAAGCCCAGCTTGCGCTGGGCTTTCTTCATCGGAGAGGATCCGATTAACGTGCGCTGCGGGTGCCGACCACTTCGACTTCCACGCGACGGTTCGGCTGCTGGCAGGCGATCTGTGCCGTGCGGTTGCCCTTGCACGACTTCGGATCCACCTTCAGCTGGCGCTTGCCCTTGCCTTCGGTGTACACGCGGTTGGCTTCCACGCCCTTGCTCACCAGGTAAGCCTTGACGGATTCAGCACGACGGATCGACAGGCGATCGTTGTACTTGTCCGAACCGAACGMGTCGGTGTGGCCMACGGCGATRATCACTTCGAGGGTGATGCCTTGCAGCTTCGAGACCAGGTCGTCCAGCTTGGCCTTGCCTTCGGGCTTCAGAACAGCCTTGTCGAAGTCGAACAGGGTGTCAGCTGCGAAAGTGACCTTCTCGCTCGACACAACCGGAGGAGCCACCGGGGTCGGTGCCTGGGCCGGAGCAGCAGCCGGAGCCAGTGCGCCATCGCACAGGGCATTGGCCGTTGCCGGGGTCCAGGAGCTGTCGCGCCAGCAGAGCTCGTTCGTGCCATTCTTCCACACGTACTCGCTCGTACCGTTGCCCCAGTTGTCGTTCACAGCCTTCTTTTCATAGGGGACGGACTGGGCTTGAGCGGATGCAGCCATTACTGCGGTAGCTGCAACGAGCGCGAGCTTGGCAAATTTTTTCATATTTCTCCTCTCAGGATGAGATCACCGCAGGGTTACTGCGAGCAAATGGACGAAAACAAGTCATACATTCTTCGGAGTATAACATTCTCGATGTGGTGGATGCTCCACTTCGAACAATGTCTGGCTCTTCGCTGGGGAATTGTGCCACAAGGCTCGTTTCCTAAGAAGTAAATATATTCGATTCAACCCTGGGGTTTTAGCCCTGTGGTGTTTGTGCAACATCGCTCTTGCGGGGCCCGCAAACCCTTGTCCCGTATGGCTTGCGGGCGGTAGGCGCGGCGCTCCGGAGGGCGCTGGCGGGCCTGTTTCCGGGCCGTCCGGCGGGCGTCGGGAAGGGGTGGCGCGCGTGGTAGAATGCCATGTTGCCCGTCCTGGACAGGCGCCCCCGCCGGCGCCCCGGGACCAGGGTCTCATTCGCTAAAACCCGCCGCATAAACCAAGCCGCAATGGATCAATTCGCCAAAGAAACGCTTCCGGTTTCCCTGGAAGAGGAAATGCGCCGCTCATACCTGGATTACGCGATGAGCGTTATCGTCGGGCGTGCGCTTCCCGACGTCCGGGATGGCCTGAAACCAGTACATCGGCGCGTGCTCTTTGCGATGCATGAGCTGAATAACGACTGGAACCGGGCCTATAAGAAATCGGCCCGTATTGTCGGTGATGTGATCGGTAAGTATCACCCACACGGCGACACCGCCGTTTATGACACGATCGTCCGCATGGCGCAGCATTTCTCGCTGCGCTACATGCTGGTGGACGGGCAGGGCAACTTCGGCTCGGTCGATGGGGATAACGCGGCAGCCATGCGTTATACCGAAATCCGCCTGTCGAAAATTGCGCATGAAATGCTCCACGATATCGACAAGGAAACTGTCGATTTCGAGCCGAACTACGACGGTTCGGAAAAAGAACCGGGTATTTTGCCGGCGCGTATTCCGAATTTGCTGATCAATGGCTCGTCGGGTATTGCGGTGGGCATGGCCACCAATATTCCGCCGCATAACCTCAATGAGGTGGTCGACGCCTGCCTGCATCTGCTGCGCAATCCCGACGCCACGGTGGATGACCTGATCGAACTGGTGCCAGCGCCCGATTTTCCGACGGCCGGCATTATCTACGGCATCCAGGGCGTGCGCGAAGGCTATCGCACGGGCCGGGGCCGCATCATCATGCGCGCCCGGACGCACTTCGAGGACATCGACCGCGGCCAGCGCCAGGCGATCATCGTCGACGAACTGCCGTACCAGGTGAACAAGCGGACGCTTCTCGAGCGCATCGCCGAGCTGGTGACCGAGAAGAAGGTCGAGGGCATTTCCGACATCCGCGACGAGTCCGACAAGTCGGGCATGCGCGTGGTGGTCGAACTGAAGCGCAACGAAGTGCCCGAGGTTGTCCTGAACAACCTATATAAGAACACCCAGCTGCAGGACACCTTCGGCATGAACATGGTGGCGCTGGTCGACGGCCAGCCGCGCCTGCTGAACCTGCGCCAGATGCTGGACGCGTTCCTGTCGCACCGGCGCGAGGTGGTCACCCGCCGCACCGTGTTCGAGCTGCRCAAGGCGCGGGAGCGCGGTCACGTGCTGGAAGGCCTGGCCGTGGCGCTGGCGAACATCGACGAGTTCATCGCGATCATCAAGGCCGCGCCGACGCCGCCGATCGCCAAGCAGGAGCTGATGGCCAAGTCGTGGGATTCGGCACTCGTGCGCGACATGCTCGCGCGTGCCGAAAGCGACACTGCCGGCGGCCGTGCCTCGTATCGTCCGGATGGCCTGCCCGCCCTGTTCGGCATGCAGCCGGACGGCCTGTACCGCCTCTCCGACGGCCAGGCGCAGGAAATCCTGCAAATGCGCCTGCAACGCCTCACGGGCCTGGAGCAGGACAAGATCGTCCAGGAATACCGTGAAGTGATGGCGGTGATCGCGGACCTGCTGGACATCCTGGCGCGTCCGGAACGTATTACGACCATCATCACCGACGAACTCGGTGCCATCCGCGCCGAATTTGGCGACGAGCGCCGTTCCACCATCGAACTGAACGCGACCGAACTCGACACCGAGGATCTGATCACGCCGCAGGACATGGTGGTCACGCTCTCGCACAGCGGCTATATGAAGAGCCAGCCGATTTCCGAATACCGCGCGCAGAAACGTGGCGGGCGCGGCAAGCTGGCGACGGCCACCAAGGAAGACGACTGGATCGACACGCTGTTCGTGGCCAACACGCACGATTACATCCTGTGCTTCTCGAACCGCGGCCGGCTGTACTGGCTCAAGGTGTACGAGGTGCCGCAGGGGTCGCGCAACTCGCGTGGCCGTCCGATCGTTAACATGTTCCCGCTGGCCGATGGCGAGAAGATCAATGTGATCCTGCCGGTGCGCCAGTTCGACGCCGAGCACTTCATCTTCATGGCCACCGCACGCGGCACGGTCAAGAAGACCGCGCTGACCGAGTTCTCGAACCCGCGCAAGGCCGGCATCATCGCCGTGGACCTGGACGAGGGCGATTTCCTGATCGGCGCCGCCGTGACCGACGGCCAGCATGACGTGATGCTGTTCTCGGACGCCGGCAAGGCCGTGCGCTTCGACGAAAACGACGTGCGTCCGATGGGCCGTCAGGCCCGCGGCGTCCGCGGCATGAACCTCGAGGAAAGCCAGGCGGTCATCGCCATGCTGGTGGCGCCGGCAGAAACTGCGGTGGCTGAATCGACGGATTCTGCCGAATCGGCGGAAGCGACCGAAGGCAGTGCGGGTTCCGAGACCGCCGTCGCGGCGGTGGGCAGCGTGCTGACCGCCACCGAGAACGGCTACGGCAAGCGCACGCCGATCTCGGAATACACTCGACATGGCCGCGGCACCAAGGGCATGATTGCGATCCAGACCAGCGAGCGCAATGGCCGCGTGGTGGCTGCCGCGCTGGTATCTCCCGAGGACGAGATCATGCTGATCACGACCGGCGGCGTGCTGATCCGCACCCGTGTGGCCGAGATCCGCGAGATGGGCCGCGCCACGCAGGGCGTGACCCTGATCAACGTGGACGAGGGCACCAAGCTGTCGGGCCTGCAACGGATTGTCGAGACCGATGCCGATAATGGCGCCGGGATCGAGGGTGCCGAGGATGCGGACGCCGATGTGGTGGAAGGTGCCGCTGGCACCGCCGGGGCCGAAGGCGCCGACGGCGCAACCGACGCGGACGCGAATTCGTAATTTGTTGCAACAACAGGACGCCGGCCGGAACTCGCCAGACGGCCGTGCGGACTAAATCGGACATATTTTCCAGGGAGTCATAATGCTCAAAACCTATCGACGTATTGCTGTTCTGGCTGCTTTTGTCCCGACGATGATGGTGGCCCAGGCCGCCCACGCTCAGGCGCAGGATGCCGACAAGACCGCCGCCATCAAGGAACTGCTCTCCGTCATGCAGGCCGACCAGGCCGTGAAGGGCCAGGCCGACAACTGGCAGAACGGCGCCAAGCAGGAAGCGCCGCTGGTCCTCGAGCAAGTCCTCGTGGAAAACAAGACGCTGAACGACAAGCAGAAGCAGGCCGCTGTCGACAAGCTGAAGAAGAACGGCGCGGTGCAGCGCATGGTGGATGGCGCCGGTACGGCGTTCAACACCGACGGTTTCCGCCAGGACGCCATCAAGGCCCACTACGACGCGTTCGGCAAGTATTACAGCACGCAGGAAATCAAGGACCTGACCACGTTCCTGAAGTCGCCGACCGGCCAGAAGTTCATGGCCAACCAGGGCAAGGCGACCCAGGAAATCTGGGGTTCGATGATGCAGAAGTACGGCCCGCAGGTTGGCAAGTCGATGCGTGACTCGGCCGAGAAGGAAATCGCCGCCGCTTCGAAGTAAGTGATCCGCAAGGAATCGACGGCCGATCCGGCCGCCGAGCCGCTGCCCTAGCGGCGCGCGTTTGAGGGATAATGGCTGCCTGGTTCAAACCGGCAGCCATTTTTCCTTCTTCCTCCATGAACGATCCCCAGAATCCCGCCCTCGCTGGCCTGCAACGCAATGTGGCCGAGCGCGTGTTCAATTTCTCGCCCGGTCCGGCCGCACTGCCGACCGAAGTCCTGCAGCAGGCGGCCGAGGAAATGCTGTCGTGGCGCGGCACCGGCGTGTCGGTCATGGAGATGAGCCACCGCAGCCGCGAGTTCGAGGGGATCCACAACGAAGCCCTCGCCGATCTGCGAGAACTGCTCCATGTGCCGAAGAACTTCCGCATCCTTTTCCTGCAGGGCGGGGCGATTGGCCAGAATGGCATCGTGCCGCTGAACCTGGCCAGCCGCGTCAATGCGGCCAAGCCGAAGACCGATTTCGTCGTGACCGGCACGTGGTCGGTCAAGACCGAGCAGGAAGCGCGCCGCTATGGCGAGGTCAATATCGCGGCCTCAAGCGCGGATCGTAAATTTACGAAAATTCCGGATGTCGCCAGTTGGAAGCTGTCCGACGACGCGGCCTATGTGCACCTGTGCACGAACGAGACCATCGTCGGCGTGGAGTTCCAGGAGATTCCCGACATCGGCCAGACCGGCACGCACGACAAGGGCCGCATCGTGGTGGCCGACGCGTCCAGCCATATCCTTTCGCGCCCGATCGACTGGTCGCGCGTGCAGGTGGTGTACGGCGGGGCGCAGAAGAACATCGGCCCGGCCGGCGTGACCATCGTCATCGTGCGCGAGGACCTGATCGGCTTCGCGCACCCGCTGTGCCCGTCGGCGTTCAACTGGCGCCAGGTGGCCGAGCATGATTCGATGTACAACACGCCGCCCACCTATGCGATCTATATCGCCGGGCTCGTGTTCAAGTGGCTCAAGGCCCAGGGCGGCGTGGCCGGCATCGAGCAGCGCAATATCGCCAAGGCGCAGGCGCTGTACCGCTTCCTGGACCAGAGCGACTTTTACCGTAACGAGATTGACCCCAGCTGCCGCTCGCGCATGAACGTACCGTTCTTCCTGCGCGACGAATCGCGCAACGAAGCGTTCCTGACCCAGGCGCGCGCGAATGGCCTGGTACAGCTCAAGGGCCACAAGTCCGTGGGCGGCATGCGCGCCAGCATCTACAACGCCATGCCTCTGGAAGGCGTGACCGCGCTGATCGATTTCATGCGCGAATTCGAGCGTACCGCCGCCTGACGGCGGATTTGCACCGATTCTTCCCGGCCGCCGCCCCGGCGCGGCCCACCAGGCTTTGACATGACTAGCGAAGACAAGCGCGCGAGCAACGACGCGCCGCCCACAGGGAACCCCGGTCCCAGCGCCCAGGAGCAGGCGCTGTCCGCCGACCTCGCGCCGCTGCGCGGCCAGATCGACGCGGTGGACCGCGAACTGCTGGCGCTGCTGAACCGCCGCGCCCAGCTCGCCCTCGACGTGGGCGAGGTCAAGAAGAAGTACGGCGCGCCCGTGTTTCGTCCCGAACGTGAACTGCAGGTCATCCGCAAGGTGCAGGGCGCCAACCCGGGCCCGCTGCTGGGCGAGAGCGTGGCGTCGATCTGGCGCGAGGTGATGTCTGCCTGCCGTGGGCTGGAAAAGCCGCTTGAGATTGCGTTCCTCGGCCCGGCCGGCACGTTCTCCGAGCAGGCGCTGTACGCGCATTTCGGCCACGAAGTGAGCGGCGTGCCGTGCCCGAGCATCGACGAGGTGTTCCGCGCCGTGGAAGCCGGCACCGTCGAATATGGCGTGGTGCCCGTGGAGAACTCGACCGAAGGCGCGGTGTCGCGCACGCTCGACCTGTTCCTGCAGACCTCGCTAAAGATCAGCGGTGAGATTGCGCTCAAGGTCCATCACAACCTGATGGCCTCCACGCCGGACATGAAGGGCGTGACCGTGGTTCGCGCGCACGCCCAGGCGCTGGCGCAGTGCCAGCACTGGCTCACGGCCAACTATCCGCACCTGGAGCGCCAGGCGGTCTCGAGCAATGCCGAAGCTGCACGCATGGCGAGCGAAGACCCCACCGTGGCGGCCATCGCCGGCGAGTCGGCGGCCAACCGTTACCACCTGCATCTGGTGCGCACGCATATCCAGGACGATCCGCATAACCGCACGCGCTTTGCCGTGATTGGCCGTTATGAGACCGAGCCCTCGGGCAGTGATCAGACGTCTCTCATCCTGTCGGTGCCGAACAAGGCCGGTGCGGTGTACCAGTTGCTGGCGCCGCTGGCCGAGAACGGCGTGTCGATGTGCCGGTTCGAATCGCGTCCCGCGCGCAGTGGCGCGTGGGAGTACTACTTCTATGTGGACGTGGAAGGCCACCAGCACGAGGCCGCCGTGGCGCGCGCCCTGGAGGAACTGAAGCGCAATGCCGCGTACTTCAAGGTGCTCGGCTCATACCCGTCCAGCAAGTAAGCATCAAGGAGCGAACATGGCAGAACCAGGTAGCGCCGCCGACGACGCGCAGAATGCCGCCCACTATTTCGGGCCGTCCTATGTGAGAAAGATCTCGCCGTACATCGCCGGCAAGCCGATTGCCGAGGTGGCGCGCGAGTTCGGGCTGGACGAAGCGCGCATCGTCAAGCTGGCCTCGAACGAGAACCCGCTCGGCATGCCGGCCTCCGCCAAGTCCGCAATTGCGGTGGCGATGGACGAACTGGGTCGCTATCCGGACAGCAACGGTTTCGAGCTGAAGGCGAAGCTTTCGGCGAAATACGATGTCCCGGCCGAATGGCTGACCCTCGGCAACGGCAGCAACGACATCCTGGAACTGGCCGCCCACGCGCTGGTGCGGCCGGGCGAGTCGATCGTCTATGCCGAATACTCGTTTGCCGTCTATGCGCTCGCCTCGCAGGAAGTGGGCGCGCGCGCTATCGAGGTGAAGGCGCGCGACTACGGCCACGACCTCGGCGCGATGGCTGCGGCGATTGCGCCCGACACGCGCCTGGTCTTCATCGCCAATCCGAACAACCCGACCGGCACGTTCATTCCGGCGGCCGAGATCGAGGCGTTTCTGGCGAAAGTGCCATCCAATGTGGTGGTCGTGCTGGACGAGGCCTATAACGAATATCTCGATGCGGACCAGCAGTACGAGTCCGTGGCGTGGGTGCGCAAGTATCCGAACCTGATGGTTTCGCGCACGTTCTCGAAGGCCTATGGCCTGGCCGGGCTGCGCGTGGGCTACGGCGTTGCCCAGCCGCCGCTGACCGACCTGCTGAACCGCGTGCGCCAGCCGTTCAACGTGAACAGCCTGGCCCAGGCTGCCGCCGTGGCGGCGCTGGGCGATGCCGATTTCCTTGGCCGCAGCGCCACGCTGAACCGCGAAGGCAAGGCCCAGCTGGTGGCGGCGTTCGACCGGCTTGGCCTAGAGCACGTGAAGTCCTCCGGCAATTTCGTCATGGTCCGTGTGGGCACCGACGACGGCGCCGGCGCGCGGGTGAACCTGGCGCTGCTGAAGCAGGGTGTGATCGTGCGGCCGGTGGCCAACTACGGCCTGCCGCAGTGGCTGCGCGTGACGATCGGCCTGCACGAGGAGAACGCCGCGTTTATCGCCGCGCTCGAGCAGGCCTTGCAGTGATGAAGATGTCCGATTTTAAGTTTTCTGCCACGCAGGTGGCCTGATACCGTGAGCGCTCTGCATTTTTCCCGGGTTGTGATTGTCGGCGTGGGCCTGATTGGCGGCTCGCTGGCGCTGTCGCTGAAGCGCGCAGGCGTGGTGGGCACCGTGGTGGGCGTGGGCCGTTCGGCGGCCTCGCTCGAAAAGGCCAAGACGCTGGGCGTGATCGACGAGATTGCCTCGCTCGAAGACGCCGCGCGTGGCGCCAGCCTGATCGTGCTGTGCGCGCCGGTCGCCCAGACCTTCGCGCTGTTGCACGCGCTGGAGCCGCACCTGCAGCCGGGCACGATCGTGACCGACGCGGGCAGCACCAAGTCCGACGTGATCATGGCCGCCAAGACCGCCCTCGGCGACAAGGCTGCCCAGTTCGTCCCCGCCCACCCGATTGCCGGCCGCGAGCTGAGCGGCGTGGAGGCGGCGCTGAACGACCTCTACCTCGGCAAGAAGGTGGTGCTGTGCCCGTTGCAGGAGAACGCGCGGACTGACGTGGCCGCCGTGCGCGCGATGTGGGAATGCACCGGCGCCGATTGTCATGTGATGTCCGCGGTACAGCACGACGCCGTGTTCGCGGCGGTGAGCCACCTGCCGCACCTGCTGGCCTTCGCGCTGGTCGCCCAATTGGTCAATGCCGAGGATGCCGCGCTGAAACTCGATTTCGCAGGCGGTGGGTTCCGCGACTTCACGCGCATCGCGGGCTCCTCGCCCGAGATGTGGCGCGACATCTGCATCGCCAACAAGGAGGCGTTGCTGCGCGAGATCGACACCTATGAGAAGGTGCTCGCGCACCTGAAGACCCAGATCAAGGATGGCGATGGCGAGGGCCTGGAGCGCGTGTTCACGCGGGCCAGCGGCGCCCGCCTGAAGTGGGGCACCGCGCGCGCGGCTGCCACCAACGTCGAACCCTGAAGCGCGGAAGCCGCCCACATCATGGAACATCTGACCCTCGGCCCCCTGACGCGTGCTTCCGGCACGGTGCGGCTGCCCGGCTCGAAAAGCATCTCCAACCGCGTGCTGCTGCTGGCGGCGCTTGCCACCGGCCAGACGCGCGTGCGCGACCTGCTCGATTCCGACGACACCCGCGTCATGCTCGACGCCCTCAAGGTGCTCGGCGTGACCTGGCAGCGCGATGGTGGCGACTGCATCGTCACCGGCGCAGGTAGCAACTTTCCGAATAAATCGGCCGATCTGTTCATGGGCAACGCGGGCACGGCGATCCGTCCGCTGACCGCAGCGCTGGCCCTGCAGGGCGGCACGTACCGGCTCTCCGGCGTGCCGCGCATGCACGAACGGCCCATCGGCGATCTGGTCGATGGCCTGCGGCAGGTGGGGGCGTCCGTCGATTACCTCGGCACGGAAGGCTACCCGCCGCTCCAGATCAATCCGGCGCAGATCCGCATCGACGCGCCGATCCGTGTGCGCGGCGACGTATCGAGCCAGTTCCTGACCGCGCTGCTGATGACGCTGCCGATGGCCAGCGCGCCGTCCGGCCGCATCGAGATCGAGGTGGTCGGCGAGCTGATTTCGAAGCCGTATATCGAGATCACGCTGAACCTGCTCGCGCGCTTCGGCATCGACGTGGAGCGGCAGGGCTGGGGGCGCTTCATCCTCCCGGCCGGCGCGCAGTACCGCTCGCCGGGCGAAATCTACGTGGAAGGCGACGCCTCCACGGCATCGTATTTTCTTGCAGCCGGCGCGATCGGCGGCGGTCCGGTGCGCGTGGAAGGCGTGGGCCTGTCCAGCATCCAGGGCGACGTGCGCTTCGCCGATGCGCTGAACCGGATGGGCGCCAACGTCATGGCCGGCGACAACTGGGTCGAGGTGCGCGGCACCGAGCGCGACGACGGCCGGCTGAACGGCATCGAACTCGACTGCAACCACATTCCCGATGCCGCGATGACGCTGGCCGTGGCCGCCCTGTTCGCGGAAGGCACCACCACGCTGACCAATATCGCCAGCTGGCGGGTCAAGGAAACGGACCGGATTGCGGCGATGGCCACCGAACTGCGCAAGCTCGGCGCTACGGTGGAAGAGGGCGCCGACTACCTGCGTGTGACGCCGCCGCCCTCTGCGGCCGACTGGCGCACGCCAGCCGACGGCATCGGCACCTATGATGATCACCGCATGGCGATGTGCTTTTCGCTGGCGGCTTTCGGCCCGCTGCCGGTACGGATCAACGATCCCGGCTGCGTGGCCAAGACATTCCCGGAGTACTTCTCGGTGTTTGCCGGGGTGGCGCGGTAAGCGGTCACTCCGGTCAAATAGTGGCCGTGGCGTGCACCCCGTGTCCGGCGTGCGCGCTGGCGGCGCCGGACGCACTGCGTTCGCGCCGTTCCCAGTATTTATCGAAGAAGTAGTGGGCCACGGTATTCACGGCCGGCTCGATGAAGGTGATGGCACCGCTAATGGCCAGATTGCCAGTCAGCGCATAGGTCACGCTGAAGGCGATGCCCAGGTGCATGATGCCGAAAGTCAGGGTCTTGGCCATGATAGATTGCCTCGCATTCTTGGATTTGGCTCGGGATTCGGGATGGCTCGCCCGGGCTGTTCTGTGGGGACGGGTGGCGGGGAGGCCGCCCGTGCGAGCCATGGAACCAATGATAATGATTCTTAATTGATTTACAAAATCAATAGTTTTTAGCGCGCTAATAACCAATGACTATGATCGACGTCATCACCATTGATGGCCCCACGGCGTCCGGCAAGGGCACCGTGGCGCACAAGGTGGCCGACGCCCTTGGCTTTCACCTGCTCGACAGCGGTGCCCTCTACCGGCTCGTGGCGCTGGCGAGCGACCGCGCGGACGTGGACCTGCAGGACGTGTCCACTCTGGCAAAGATGGCGGCCCGCCTCGATGTGAAGTTCGGCCCGGACCGGGTCTGGCTGTCCGGCGAGGAGGTGAGCCAGGCCATCCGCGCCGAAGCCATCGGCAACCGCGCCTCGGCCATCGCCGTGCACCAGCCCGTGCGTGATGCGTTGACGGCACTCCAGCGCGGCTTCCGCAAGCTGCCCGGCCTCGTGGCCGACGGCCGCGACATGGGCACGGTGATCTTTCCCGAGGCCCGCCTCAAGGTCTTCCTGACCGCAAGTGTCGAGGCACGCGCCCGCAGGCGCTATAAACAATTGATTGATAAGGGAATTTCTGCTAATATCGAAGACCTTTTGCGTGACCTTGAGGCGCGCGACGCGCGGGATCGTTCCCGTGCCGCCGCCCCGCTGCGTCCCGCTGAAGACGCGCAACGGCTCGATACCTCCGACATGTCGGTAGATGAGGCTGTGGCGCAGGTGCTGGAGTGGTACACCGCCGTACGGCGTTGAACCGGTCTGGCGCTAACTGGAGCCTTGCCCCGGATGACCGGTGCAAGGCGTTCATCAACTAACCCCGCTGCGATGGCAGACTGAGCGCGATTGTCGCGCCGGCCAGCGTACTGCGGACTGCTCACACACGTTTATGTCCGACCTGCAAACTAACGAATCCTTTGCCGCACTGTTCGAGGAATCCGTCGCCCGCTCCAATATGAAGGCTGGCGAAGTGATCTCCGCTGAAGTCGTGCGCATCGACCACAACTTCGTGGTCGTCAACGCCGGCCTCAAGTCCGAGGCATTTGTGCCGGTGGAGGAGTTCCTGAACGACCAGGGCGAACTCGAAGTGCAGGCCGGCGACTATGTCTCCGTGGCCATCGATGCGCTCGAGAACGGCTATGGCGACACGATTCTGTCCCGCGACAAGGCCAAGCGCCTGGCATCGTGGCTGAACCTCGAGAAGGCGCTGGAAGACGGCGAAATCATCTCGGGTACCGTGACCGGCAAGGTCAAGGGCGGCCTGACCGTGATGGTCAATGGCATCCGTGCCTTCCTGCCCGGTTCGCTCGTCGACGTGCGTCCGATCAAGGACACCACGCCGTACGAAGGCAAGACCCTCGAATTCAAGGTTATCAAGCTCGACCGCAAGCGTAACAACGTTGTGCTGTCGCGCCGTGCCGTGGTGGAAGCCACGCTGGGCGAAGAGCGCCAGAAGCTGATGGAGACGCTGAAGGAAGGCGCCATCGTCAACGGTATCGTCAAGAACATCACCGACTACGGCGCGTTCGTGGACCTGGGTGGCATCGACGGCCTGCTGCACATCACCGACCTGGCATGGCGTCGCGTGCGTCATCCGAGCGAAGTGCTGTCGGTTGGCCAGGAAATCACCGCCAAGATCCTCAAGTTCGACCAGGAAAAGAACCGCGTCTCGCTGGGCGTGAAGCAACTGGGCGAAGATCCGTGGGTGGGCATCTCGCGTCGCTACCCGCAAGGCACCCGCCTGTTCGGCAAGGTGACCAACCTGACCGACTACGGCGCGTTCGTCGAGATCGAAGCCGGCATCGAAGGCCTGGTCCACGTGTCCGAAATGGACTGGACCAACAAGAACGTGGCCCCGTCGAAGGTTGTCCAGCTGGGCGACGAAGTGGAAGTCATGGTTCTGGATATCGACGAAGACAAGCGTCGTATCAGCCTGGGCATGAAGCAGTGCAAGGCCAATCCGTGGGACGATTTCAGCCGCAACCACAAGAAGGGCGACAAGCTGACGGGCCAGATCAAGTCGATCACCGACTTCGGCGTGTTCATCGGCCTGCCCGGTGGCATCGACGGCCTGGTGCACCTGTCCGACCTGTCCTGGCAAGAAACCGGCGAAGAGGCCGTGCGCAAGTACAAGAAGGGCGACGAAGTGGAAGCCGTGGTTCTGGGCATCGACGTCGACAAGGAACGCATCTCGCTGGGTATCAAGCAGCTGTCGGGCGACCCGTTCAACAACTTCATCTCGGCCAACGACAAGGGTTCGCTGGTCAACGGCGTGATCAAGGCCGTTGATGCCAAGGGCGCCGTGGTGCAGCTGGCTGACGACGTGGAAGGCTACCTGCGCGCCTCGGAAATCTCCGCGGACCGCGTGGAAGATGCCCGCAACGTGCTGAAGGAAGGCGAGCAGATCACGGCCCTGGTGGTGAACGTGGACCGCAAGTCGCGCAACATCAACCTGTCGATCAAGGCCAAGGACAACGTGGAACAGCAGGAAGCCATGCAAAAGTTCCAGGCTGACACCGGCACGGCTGGCACGACCAACCTCGGCGCACTGCTGAAGGCCAAGCTCGGCCAGGACAACCAGTAATCGTCAGCGCCCGCGCCCGCGAGACCGCCCATGACCAAGTCCGAGCTCGTCGAAAAACTGGCTGCCCGTTTCCCGCAGTTGTTGCTGCGGGATGCGGACATCTCGGTGAAAACGATTCTCGACGCGATGTCCGAAGCCCTGGCCGATGGCCATCGCATCGAGATTCGCGGCTTCGGCAGCTTTGGTTTGAATCGGCGGCCTCCGCGCGTGGGCCGCAACCCCAAGTCCGGCGAACGTGTGCTGGTGCCCGAAAAACGGGTGCCGCACTTCAAGGCGGGCAAGGAGTTGCGCGAACGCGTGGACCGTAGCCCGGGGCCGTCGCATAACGGCCAGACCGTGCATCACGGCAATGGCTCGCATGGCGATCACGCCGCGCAGGCCATGTCGGGCGCGCAGGTATCGGCTCCGGCCGGCACGCTGCACGAGGATGGCCAGCTCAACCTGGTTCGGTCCTGACGCGAACGCGGTGACAATCTGGAAGTCTGTTGGAAAGCGCTCCCTCGGGAGCGCTTTTTTGTTTGGGGCGCCACGGTGCGCGGCGCGACCAAACGTTACCGTTTGCCTGAAGTGATTCCGCTACAATGCCGGGAACCCGTCGCCGGGAGCCATGGCGCACATTACGCGCGTCCATGCTTTCGTTGTCCTGAGTCCCGATGGCCGTCACCGCATGAAACTCATCGCCTGGATTTTCCGCATCGTCCTGTTCGCCCTGCTGTTCGTCCTGGCATTGCGCAACACCGAGGATGCGTCCCTGCAGCTGTTCCTTGGCGCCGTGTGGCATGCGCCGCTGATCCTGATCCTGCTGGCCGCGTTCGGGCTGGGTATCGTCGCGGCGCTGGCCGCGGTGGCGCCGGCGCTGATGCGTCAGCGGATGGAGGCCACGCGGCTGCGCCGCGCGCTGGCCCAGGCGCGCGTGCCGATGCCGGCGGACACCGTGCCGCCCGAGGCCAAGCCCGGCGTTCCCTATAACGTAGTCGGCCCGAAAGTCTGACCCATGATGTTTGAAACCTGGTGGCTGCTGGTACTGCCGCTTGTCTTTGGCCTTGGCTGGGTGGCGGCGCGGTTCGACCTGCGCCAGTTGATCAGCGAGCAGGGCGCGCTGCCGCGCTCGTATTTCAAGGGCCTCAATTTCCTGCTCAACGAGCAACCGGACCAGGCCATCGACGCCTTCGTCGAAGTGGCCCGGCTCGACCCCGAAACCACCGAACTCCACTTCGCGCTGGGCGCGCTGTTCCGCCGCCGTGGCGAGACCGAACGCGCGATCCGCGTTCATCAGAACCTGGCCACGCGTCCGGACCTGCCCGAGCCCGAGCGCGAGCACGCGCTCTATGAACTGGGCCAGGACTTCCTGCGCGCCGGGCTGCTCGACCGCGCCGAGGAGTCGCTGCGCCGGCTGATGTCGGGCCCGTACGCGGCGTCGGCCAAGCGTGTGCTGTTGGAACTGTACGAAGTCGAGAAGGAATGGCAGAAGGCCATCGACGCCGCGCGCGAGCTGCAGACGCTTGAGCAGAAAGACTACAGCATCCAGATCGCCCAATTCTGCTGCGAACTGGCGCAGGACGCGCTCCAGAAGAAGCGGCCCGAGGACGCCGTGGGGTGGCTGCGCCGCGCGAGCGAGGAGAACCCGGCCAACGTGCGCGCGCCGATCCTGCTTGGCGACGTAGCGATGGCTAGCGGCGACGCCCGCGCCGCGCTGGGCCACTGGCTCGGCATTGAGACGCAGGATGCGGCCTACCTGCCGCTGGTGGCCGACCGCGTGGTCAAGGCCTACGGCACGCTCGGCGAACAGGGCCAGGCCATCGACTGGCTGCGCGGGCTGCTCAAGGGCAACCTCGCGCCGGAACTGCTCGATACCGCCTATCGCACCGAACTGGACGTGAACGGCCCGGAGGCCGCCGCCGCGCTGATGCGCGAGCAACTGCGCCGCCAACCCACGCTGCTGGCGCTGACCCGCTACTTCGAGGCGCAGGCCGCCGAGATGCAGGCCGTGGAAACCGCTGCTGCCGAAGGCGCCGCCGTGGCCACGGCTGGCGGCGAAGCCGTCGCGCAGGACCAGACGTCAGAGGTGGTCGCCATCCGCGACCTGCTGCAAGTGCTATGAAAGTCACAATTATCGGTAGCGGCTATGTCGGCCTGGTCACCGGCGCCTGCCTGGCGGAACTCGGCAATTCGGTGTTCTGTCTCGATGTGGACGAACGCAAGATCGCCATGCTCAACGCGGGCGGCGTGCCGATCTATGAGCCGGGTCTCAAGGAAYTGATCGAGCGCAACCGCGCCGCCGGCCGCCTGACCTTYTCGACCGATGTGGCCGCCAGCGTGGAGCACGCCGACGTCCAGTTCATCGCCGTGGGCACGCCGCCGGACGAGGATGGCTCGGCGGACCTGCAATACGTGCTGGCCGCCGCGCGCAATATCGGCCGCCACATGACCGGCCTCAAGGTGGTGGTGGACAAGTCCACRGTCCCWGTGGGCACCGGCGACCGCGTCGCCGCCGTCATCCGCGAGGAACTGGCCGCCCGCGGGCTGGAAGACCTCCAGTTCTCGGTGGTCTCRAACCCCGAGTTCCTGAAGGAAGGCGCCGCCGTGGAAGACTTCATGCGCCCGGACCGCATCGTGCTGGGCTGCTCGCCCGACGTGGCCGGCCGCCATGCCAAGGCCATCATGCGCGAGCTGTACTCGCCGTTCAACCGCAACCACGAACGCACCTTCTATATGGATGTGCGCTCGGCCGAGTTCACCAA
>NZ_JBFTJE010000013.1:0-170498 GCF_056395265.1 Cupriavidus sp. 10L43_2 | reverse complement strand
CGGCAGCGGGGGCAGCGGCGGTGGCCGCTGCCGGGGCCGAAGCCTCGGCGGCGGGCTTGTCCTGCGCCACGGCATGGGTGGACAGGCCGAGGCCGGCCGTGCCGAGCGCCAGCGACATCGCGCCGGCCGTCAGGATTCGCTTGAACCAGGTTGTCATGAGCTTAACCTCTTGTCTCGTGTCTTTTATCTCGTGTCAGAGCGCGTCGCCGCCGGTCTCGCCGGTGCGGATGCGAATGACTTGTTCGATCGGCGCGATAAAGATCTTGCCGTCGCCAATCTTGCCGGTGCGGGCCGACTTCTCGATGGCCTCGATGGCGCGTTCCACCACGTCGTCCGGCACCGCCACCTCGATCTTCACCTTGGGCAGGAAGTCCACGATGTACTCGGCGCCCCGGTACAGCTCGGTATGGCCCTTCTGGCGGCCAAACCCCTTGACTTCGGTCACGGTGATACCGGACACGCCGACGTCCGAGAGCGCCTCGCGCACCTCGTCCAGCTTGAACGGCTTGATGACTGCAATGATGAGTTTCATCCCATTTCTCCTCGGGGCGACCCGGTCTGGCAGGCCGCCCGCCTCGATGCACTAATTAGAAAGTCTTGGTGAGCGACGCCCAGAACGTCGACTTGCCCAGGTAGCGTCCGCGCGTGTTGGTGTACACGGCCTTGTCGGCGTTGGTGTCCACGTACGCAATCGCCACCGCGAAACCCTTGCCCAGGTCCTTGGTCAGACCGACCTTCCAGTCGGTGTACGACGCATCGCTGAAGTTCTTCACGCCCTGGTAGCCCACGTGGGCGTTGAAGGTCAGGTCCCAGAAATTCAGCGGCACGTTGGCCGTCAGGTCGATGTAGTAGCTGTTCTTCGAGTCGTTGAACCCGAACAGGTTGGTCAGCGAGTGCGAATACTTCAGGAAGACCGGGCCCCAGCCAATGCCGGCGTACAGCTCGGTGGTGTAGGGGCGCGGGGTGTTGTAGCCGCCCGGGTAGTAGTACTCGAGCACGCCCACGTCATAGTTGAAATCGGCGCCGCCGGCGCTGAAGGTGTTCTTGAAGCCGCCGTAGAAGTCCATTTCCACGGGCGCCGAGACCGTCGAGTCGGCGTCTTCGAGCCAGCTGATGCTCGAGTTCCAGTTGCCGACATAGAAGCCGCTCGAATGCGCGTAATCGAACCCACCCTGAATGGCCGGACGGCGGTTGGTCTGGCTGATACCGCGATAGCGGTAGTCGCTGACCAGCGAGACGTTCGCCGTGAAGGTATGCGGCGATGCTTCCTCGGCGGGGGCTGCAGCCGGGGCGGCGGCCGGGGCCGGCTCGGCCGGGGCGGTCTGCGCCATGACCGGGGCGGCTGCCAGCAGAAGTGCGGCGGCGCTGGCGCTGACTGCGAGGCTGAACGTCTTCATCGGGGTTTCTCCTTTTCCTTGTGGTCTTCGCGGGCTCGATTTGAGGTGTTTGCTACCTTTGTTTGTGCCCGGGCGGCTTTTTCCGCTGCCTCGGGCATTGACGCTCCTGAGCCGATTACTGCAACAGCCGTGCCAGCCCGATTCCCCGCCTGCGGTGCATCGTCCTGGGGGGCTTCCGGATCGTTCGCGGGCGCCCGACACACCACTTTGTCGACGATCGAAGCAGACATTTCGCCCCCGCCAAATCCGTTAAAAGATGTGTCCGGGCCTTGCCGGCGCTTTCATGGCGGGCGCCGAGGGGTCATAATCCGCCCATACAGGGTCAAGTGCTGCGCGCTTGGCGCGATCCCCCAGGCGCGAAGGCGGCCGGCGGACGCATGACGGACACAAGATGGGTGCCAGGACGCACCGCGCCCCAGTCGGGTGCACCGGCATGCGTCGATCCCGGCGCTCGCCGGGTCCGTCAGCACCATTCCGGTGCGGGAGTGCGGATAGCAGCGCAGCGGACCCCGAATCCATTGCATTGGTCACCACGAGGAGTTCCACCATGAAACCGACCGATCTGTTCAACGACCTGCAGCAGAAGGTCAGTGAGGCGCTGCGCAACTCGCCGGCCAAGGACATCGAGAAAAACGTGCGCAGCATGATGACGCAGGGCTTTGCGCGCCTGGACCTGGTCACGCGCGAGGAATTCGACGTGCAGTCGCAGGTGCTGGCCCGCACGCGCGCCCGGCTCGAGGAGCTGGAAGCCCGCGTGACCGAGCTTGAGCGCCGCGCCACGCCGGGGGCAGCGCCCCAGGGCGGCGCGCCGACGGCAGGGGTATGACGCCCCGGCGCCGATCCAGCGCCACCCCAGAAGGCCAGAAAGGCCGCCGGACTCCGGCGGCCTTTTTCGTTAACACTTTCGCAAATCGGGAGCGGCCCGCACCATGAGTCTCGCCGTGCTGCGCAGCCGGGCGCTGACGGGGGTGGAGGCGCCGCCGGTGGCCGTGGAGATCCACATCGCCAACGGGCTGCCCGCGTTCAATATCGTCGGACTAGCCGACACCGAGGTGCGCGAGAGCCGCGAGCGCGTGCGTGCCGCCTTGCTCAACAGCGCCTACGAGTTTCCAGCCCGGCGCATCACCGTCAACCTCGCCCCGGCCGACCTGCCCAAGGAGTCCGGTCGCTTCGATCTGGCCATCGCGCTGGGCATCCTCGTGGCGAGCGGCCAGCTGCCGGGGGACGGGCTCGATGCCTGCGAATTTGCGGGCGAGCTGTCGCTGGCCGGCGACCTGCGCCCGGTGCGCGGCGCGCTGGTCATGGCGATGGGGCTCTCCCGCGACAACGCCCGCCGCACCGCCAAGGGCCAGCCGGCGCGCGCCTTTATCGTCGCCGACGGCAACGGCCCCGAAGCCGCGCTGGTCGATGGCCTGACCGTCCACGCGGGCGCCACCCTGCGCGATGTCTGCGACCACCTCGGCCCCCTGCCCGACCGGCGCCTGCCGCGCGCCGAGCCGCCGGGGCTGGCCGCATGGCCCGATGGCGTCAATATCGGTCCGGACATGCGCGACGTGCGCGGCCAGCTACAGGCGCGGCGGGCGATGGAGATCGCGGCGGCGGGCCAGCATTCCGCCCTGCTGGTGGGGCCGCCCGGCACCGGCAAGTCGATGCTCGCGCAACGATTCGCCGGATTGCTACCGCCGATGACGGCTGCCGAGGCGCTCGAAGCCGCCGCCGTGCTGAGCCTGACGCCGGGCGGCTTCCAGCCGGCGCAATGGGGCCGGCGCCCGTTCCGCAGCCCGCACCACACGGCCAGCGCGCCGGCACTGGTCGGCGGCGGCGGCAATCCGCGTCCCGGGGAGATCTCGCTGGCCCATCACGGCGTGCTGTTTCTCGACGAATTGCCAGAGTTCGAGCGCCGCGTGCTCGAAGTCCTGCGCGAGCCGCTGGAGACCGGCCACATCACCATTTCGCGCGCGGCGGGCCAGTCGGACTTCCCCGCGCGCTTCCAGTTCGTGGCGGCGATGAACCCGTGCCCGTGCGGCTACCTCGGCCACCCGTCGCGGCCCTGCCGTTGCACGCCGGACCAGATCCAGCGTTACCAGTCGAAGGTGTCCGGGCCCCTGCTGGACCGCGTGGACCTGCAGATCGAGGTGCCGGCGCAAAGCCAGCAGGAGATTTTCGATGGCCCGCCCGGCGAGGGCAGCGCGGCGGTTCGCGCACGGGCCGTGGCAGCGCGGGCGCGGCAGCTGGGGCGGCAAGGCATGCCGAATGGGGAGTTGTCCGGGCGCGCCATCGACGATCACTGCCCGCTGGCGGCCGACGCGCAGGCGTTGCTGCGCGGGGCGATGCAGAAGCTGGGCTGGTCGGCGCGGGCGTATTTCCGGGTGCTGAAGGTGGCCCGGACGATCGCGGACCTGGAAGACGCGGCGGTACTGACCGCCGCGCATGTGGCGGAAGCCATCCAGTACCGGCGCGCGTTGCGTGCGGGTTAGACCGGGGGTTCCACCGGCGGGGGCGGCGGCTCCTCGATTGGGGGCAGGTCAGGCGGATGGCCGGGCGGCGGGGGCTCGGGAGGTGGCTCCCGGTGCGCGGCAATCAGGGCGCTCAGGGCGCTCTGGGCGCTCTGGGCGATCAGGGCAGAACGCAGTACAGCAGGCATCGGGGATCTCCGGCAACGGTCTCTCCCCATTGAAGCAAACCCGGCCGGCAGGCGCCAGCCGGATCGTGACCATCTTGCAGTGACTTCAGGCCGGATGCCGGCGCACGAAGAACAGCGCCGTGCCCACGGCCACCAGCACGCCGCCGAAGAAGCGGTTCTGCCAGCGCACCGCGCGGGCGTTGCGGAACAGGCCCTGCATGCGCGAGGCCAACAGCGCGTAGCCGTGCATGACGACCAGATCCACGCCGCACATCGTCGCGGCCAGGATGGCGAGCTGCGGGCCGAGCGGATGGGTCGGGTCGATGAACTGCGGCAGCACGGCCACCATGAAGATGATCCCCTTTGGGTTCGTCACGTTGGTCAGCAGACCCGTGGCGAACCGGCGGCGGCGGCTCATCACGGCGACGCGCGCGCGGCCCGGGGCGCCCTCGCCATCAACATTGCCTTCCCCCTGCGACTCGACCTTGGCCCGCCATTGCTGGATGCCGAGGTAGATCAGGTAGGCCGCGCCGATGGTCTTGACCACCACGAACGCCTCTTCGGAGGCCAGCAGCAGCGCGCCCAGCCCGCCGCCCGCGATCAGCAGGATGATCACCAGGCCCGTTTGCAGGCCCATGATCGTCGTCGTTGTCTTCTTCAGCCCGTACGAGAGCCCGTGGCTCATCGACAGCACGGCGCCCGACCCCGGCGAAATCGCGATCACCCAGCACGCGGCGAAATACGCCAGCCACACTTCCCAACGCATCTTGTTCTCCTTGGAACGTCAGTCAACTCACAGAAATCGGTCAGAACGGATGGAATCCGGTCAGGAACTGCTCCACCTGCTCGGCCTGCCGCGCGTCACGGGCGGCGTCGCCCGACTCGAGCACGACGGCCTGATACGCGCGCGTGCCGGACGCCACCAGCCGCGCGGTAAGCCGGCGCGGCGATTTGTCCTGCGGCGAGACGCCGGTTACGGTCAGCTCCACGCCCTCCAGCGCCACGGGCGGCTTGGCGGCCGACGTCACCGTGATCGCGCGCGTGCGCGCCGGGGCCTCGGGATGGGCGCCGAGGTTGGCCACGAGGCCGGCCTGCATCGACGCCAGCGCCTCGCGGCGCAGCGCGGCGTCATCGGCGGGCAGCGTGACCACGCCCACGGCGAACAGCGTGTCGTCGATGCGGGACGCTTCCATCGTCATCGGCAGCTTGCGCCCGGCAATCGCCACGTCACGCGCGGCGCTGGTCGGCTTGCCGGGATAGAGCGCGGCGTACCGGCCATCGTCGGACAGGATGGTGCGCCAGTCATAGCGCGGCGAGCAGCCGGCCAGCGCCGCCAGCAGCACGAGGACAAGGGACGGCAGGATGGCGTGGGGAAGCGAACGGAGCGGTCGGCGGGGTTGGCGGAGCATGGAGAACATTCTTATCAGGCGACGGGGCTGACGGGTGCGTCTTTGACCACTCGCACGCCCGCTGGCGCAAGCCGGTATTATCCGGGAAGCCGCGCGCGACCGCTCGTCGCCGCATCGATTTTCTGCGAGTTTCGCCCCGAGTTTGGCCCCGTCTTCTATGCGTCCACGCCTGTCCACCCTTCGTGCCCTGCCCTGGCTCGCGGCCCTGCTGTTGGCCAGCGGCGCCGCCAACGCGGCGGGCCACCTGCCTGCCGTGACCGACGTGGCCGCCCAGACCGCCGCCGCCGCCAAGGCCGGCGAGCCGCTGGTGGTGCTGGTCAGCCTGCCCGGCTGCAGCTACTGCGAGACGGTGCGCCGCAACTACCTCGCGCCGCAGGCCGCCGCCGGCGAGATCGCCGCGCGGGAAGTGGACATGACCGCCGACACGCCGATGCGCGACATCGACGGCACCATGACCACCGCCAAGAAGTGGGCGCGTGCTCACAATGTGTCCGTGGCACCGACCGTGCTGTTCCTCGACGCCAACGGCCAGCCCGTGGCCAACGCGCTGCTGGGCTTGCAGGGCGATTTCTACGGCGCCTACCTGGAGCAGGCGCTGGACACCGCGCGCGCCAAGATCGCCCGGAAGTAGAATAGCGACGTTCTTCGACGATTTTCCGCCGATCCATCTCACGGGACTGCCTCCCATGTCTGACTCCACCGTCTCCACCGCACCGAAGCGCCGCCCGATCGTGCCGATCGCCGTCGCCGTGGTCATCCTCGCCGTGCTCGGCTTTTTCGGCTTCCGCGCGCTGGCGCCGGCCAGCACCGTACCCGCCGCCACCTTCACGCTGCTCTCGGGCGAAAAGGTCAGCACGGCCGACCTCAAGGGCAAGGTCTACCTGATCAACTTCTGGGCCACGAGCTGCACCACGTGCGTCAAGGAAATGCCCGACATGATCAAGACCTACCAGCAGTTCAAGGACAAGGGCCTGGACTTCGTGGCCGTGGCGATGAACTACGACCCGCCGATGTACGTCGCCAACTTCGCCAAGACCCGCGACCTGCCGTTCAAGGTGGCAATGGACTCCGACGGCACGGCCGCCAAGGCCTTCGGTGACGTGCAACTCACCCCGACGACCTTCGTGGTCGACAAGAACGGGAAGATTCTCAAGCGCTACGTCGGCGAGCCCGAATGGGAGTCGCTCCACAAGCTGCTCGACGGCGCGCTGGCCAGCGCGGCCTGAAGCGCCCAAACGTCCGCCGTCGGCGGACATCGCTGACTGACAGAAGGCACCCCATGTGGGTGCCTTTCTTTTTTTGCGATCGGCTGCGCCCGCTCAAGTCGGATTCACTCCAGTTTGGTCAAGCTGATGCCCTCGCCGCCGCGGGCGGTCACCAACCATGGTTGATTCGTTATAGAATCAATTCTGATCAAATAAAGGGTCATGACGCCGAACTACAAGAAGCCTTTCAGCCAGTTTGTAAAAAAGGCGCATAGGCCACTTCAACTGACCATCGAGGATGAAGTGGAAGTCGTTTGCAACAACCCGGAAGTCGGCCAAGCGAAAGTGGCGGATCTGGCGGGGATCTGGGTCCATAAGTTCAAGTTCAACCGCCAGGAATACTTGATGGCCTACCGGCCGCCCACTGAAGCGCAGAAAGCTGCCGGCATCGACATTGAACTGTTGCTGATTGATTTTTACCAAGTGGGCTCGCACGAGAATTTCTACGCCGAGTTGAAGATGTATCTGAAAGCAGAGAGGAAATCGTGAATATTGCAACCGCAGAAGAACTGATGAGGCATCTTGGCGAGATGCCTGCGCAGGAGCGGCTGAAGTTTTTCGCCATGGTCGGTCAACGTGCGTTCCGCGACGAGAATCTGAGCCACGAGGAGGTCTTCGGCCACCTGGCAGAGGACGACTTCACGGCAGCCGAAGCGGCGGAATATCTTGAGATCTCGATGGCCACCTTCCGCCGCTTCGTGCGCGATGGGAAGCTGACTTCGCATGCAACGGTCGGCCGTAGCCAGTTATTTTCCGTAGCGGATCTGAAGGCATTCAAGCGGCAACGCAACGCGATCAAGGGCTGATTCCCCAGGGCGCCGGCGAATTGCGCCCAGCACCGCACTCTTGTGTTGTGGGGCCCTCACGACCCGCTTGCCTCCCCAGGCTGTATGGATATACAGTGAGCGCCAGAATTTTCTCAGCCGCCCCTGCCCCTGCCCGTGTCCCCGGATCCTGTTCTCGAAGCCGACGCCCCCGACGTCCCTGCTGACGTCCCTGCCTACCTGACCCGCCTGAACCCGGAGCAGCGTGCGGCGGCGTCGCATGCCGGGGATGCGCCGCTGCTGATCATTGCCGGCGCCGGCTCGGGCAAGACCAATACGCTGGCGCATCGCGTGGCGCACCTCGTGCTGGGCGGGGCCGATCCGCGGCGCATCCTGCTGCTCACGTTCTCGCGCCGGGCTGCCGCCGAGATGGGTCGCCGTGTGGAGCGCATCGTCGATCAGGCGCTGGGCACCAGTACCGGGGCGGGCCGGGCCGCGCTGCAATGGTCGGGCACCTTCCACGCCATCGGCGCGCGGCTGCTGCGCGAGTACGCCGAAACGCTGGGGCTGGCGCCCACCTTCACCATCAGCGACCGGAGCGACTCGGCCGACCTGATGCACGTGGTGCGGCACGACCTCGGCCTCTCGGAGCAGACCTCGCGCTTCCCGCGCAAGGAAACATGCCTCGCGATCTATTCGCGCGTGGTCAACACCCAGCTCCCGCTGGAAGTGATCCTCAAGACGCAATTTCCCCGCTATGCGATGTGGGCGGACGCGCTCAAGGCCCTGTTCGCCGGCTACGTGGCCGCCAAGCAGAAGCAGCAGGTGCTCGACTACGACGACCTGCTGCTCTACTGGGCGCAGGCGCTGATCGAGCCGTCGCTGGCGCAGGACATGGGCGCGCGCTTCGACCACGTGCTGGTGGATGAATACCAGGACACCAATGCCTTGCAGGCGTCGATCCTGCTCGCGCTGAAGCCGGACGGGCGCGGCCTGACCGTGGTCGGCGACGACGCCCAGTCGATCTACGCGTTCCGGGGCGCCACCGTCCGCAACATCCTCGATTTTCCGCAGCATTTCTCGCCGCCCGCGCATCAGGTGACGCTGGCGCAGAACTATCGCTCCACCCAGCCGATCCTGGCCGCCGCCAACGCTGTGATCGGGCTGGCCGCAGAGCGGTTCACCAAGGATTTGTGGTCGCTGCGCGAGTCGGCCGAGAAGCCGGGCGTGGTGGTGGTCAACGATGAAGCCGATCAGGCGCGCTACGTGGTGGAGCAGGTGCTGGCGCGGCGCGAGGCCGGGCTGACGCTGATGGCGCAGGCCGTGCTGTTCCGCGCGGCCGACCACAGCGCGCAGGTCGAGATCGAACTGGCCCGCCGCAACATCCCGTTCGTGAAGTTCGGCGGCCTGAAATTCCTGGAATCGACCCACGTCAAGGACGTGATGGCCGTGGTGCGATGGCTGGAGAATCCGCGCGACCGCATGGCCGGCTTCCGCACCCTGCAGTTGCTGCCCGGCGTGGGCCCGAAAACCGCCGCGCGCGTGCTGGAGGGGCTGGAAGCGGCCACCGAGCCGCTGCTGGCGCTGGAGGCCTTCGAGCCGCCGCCCGCCGCCGCGCCGGCCTGGGCCGAGCTGATCGCGCTGGCGCGCGGGCTGATGGCGCCCACCTCGCCGTGGCCGTCGGAGTTCGAGCAGGTGGTGGCGTGGTACCTGCCCCATCTGGAGCGGATTCACGACGATGCCGCCGCGCGGCAGGCCGATCTCCAGCAGATCGAGCGGATTGCGGCCACCTATGCTTCGCGCGAGCGCTTCCTGACCGAGCTGACGCTCGATCCGCCGAGCGCGTCCAGCGATGAATCCGGCGTGCCGTCGCGCGACGAGGACTACCTGATCCTGTCCACGATCCATTCGGCCAAGGGCCAGGAGTGGAAGGCGGTCTACGTGCTCAATGCGGTGGATGGCTGCATGCCGTCCGACCTCGCCACGGGCACCACGGAAGAAATCGAGGAAGAACGCCGGCTGCTCTATGTGGCGATGACGCGCGCCAAGGACCACCTCGACATCGTGGTGCCGCAGCGCTTCTACGTTCATCAGCAGGTGGGATTTGGCGACCGCCACGTCTACGCGTCGCGCACGCGCTTCCTGCCGAACCGGGTGATGCCGAACTTCTACAGCCGGTCCTGGCCGCCCCCGCCGATGCCCGGCGACGCGCCGACCAAGGCCCCCCTGCCCCAGGTGGACCTGGCCAGCCGCATGCGCGATATGTGGAAGTAGCCGGCCGGGATCAGACGAGTTCGATGCCGGCCTGCCGCACCACGTCCAGCAAGGCGCCGTCGCGCAGCAGCGCGGCCACGGCCTCGATGTCATCGGTCATATAGCGATCCATCGCCAGGAACGGCACGCGTGTCCGCACGAAGTGGAACACGGCGCGGCCCGCCGGCGCCAGTTGCTCCACAGCGCCGGCCAGTTCGGCGGCCTGGCACGCGGCCAGCAGCTCGATGGCGAGGATGTACTGGTTGTTATCGAGGATGCGGCGCGCGTTGCGGGCCGCGATCAGCCCCATGCTCACCACGTCCTGGTTGTCGCCGTTGGACGGCACGCTCTGGATGCTGGCCGGGCTGCAGATCGTCCGGTTCTCGGCGATCAGCGCCGTCGCCGGGTACTGCGCGCCAGCAAACCCGCACGACAGCCCCTCGTTGGCGGCCGCCAGGAAGGCCGGCAGGCGGTTGTTCAGGTGCGGGCTCAGCAGCCGGTTCAGGCGGCGCTCGGACACCACGCCCAGCTGCGTCGCGGCGATGGCGAGGAAGTCCATCGCGAACGCCACCTGCTGGCCGTGGAAGTTGCCGCCGTGGAACAGCGCGCCATCATCGAAAAACAGCGGGTTGTCGTTCGACGAATTGAGTTCACGCTCGACCACCGTGGCGCAATGGTCCAACGTGTCACGCACGGCGCCGAGCACCTGCGGGATGCAGCGCAGCGTGTAGGCCTTCTGGATAAAGACGCCGGTGCCGGTGTTCTTCTCGTCGCCGGCGCGCGTCTTCATCTCGGCGGACAGCTCGCCATGACCGGCCAGCCGGTCGGAATCGGCCAGCAGCGCGCGCATATTGGCGGCGGAGCGGATCTGGCCCGGGTGCGGCTTGGCGATGTCGTGGCCGTGGGCCATGAAGGCATCGGCGGAAGCGGACAAGCCCTCCAGCGCAAGCGCGGCGATGATCTCGGCCTGCGTGATCTGGGCGCGCAGCGTCTCCAGCAGCAGGCAGGACACGCCGGTCATGGCCGAGGTGCCGTTGATCAGCGCCAGCCCTTCCTTGTAGGCCAGCGCGATCGGGGCGATGCCATGCTCGCGCAGCACCTCGGCAGTGGGCGCGGTGCCGCCATCGGCGGTCAGGACCTTGCCTTCGCCGATCAGCGTGATCGCCACGTGCGAGAGCGGCGCGAGGTCGCCGCTGGCGCCGAGCGAGCCCACCTGCGGCACGGCCGGCGTGATGCCGGCGTCCAGATACTTCAGCAGTTGTTCGATGACCAGCGGGCGCACGGCCGAGTAGCCGCGCGAGAGCGCGTTGGCGCGCGCCACCATCATCGCCCGCACTTCGTCGCGCGAGAACAGCGGGCCGACGCCGGCGCAGTGGCTGCGCAGCAGGTTTTCCTGCAGCGCGCGGCCGTGCTCGATATCGACCCAGTTATGGACCAGCTCGCCGAAGCCGGTGGAGACGCCGTAGATCGGCACATTGGCCGACGCTACCTGCTCGAAGCGCGCGCGGGCTTCGCCCACCTTGTCGAGCACGGCGCCCGGCACTCGACCGGGGCGGCGGCCACGCGCCACGTCGACAACGGCGGGCGCGGTAAGGTGATGGCCGTCGATGTCGGCGGCAGGCAAGGCGGAGCGGGTGACTTCGGACATGGGGCGGATCAGCAATCACAGGGGCGCACGAGGCGAAGGGCCCCGAGTGTACCAAGCCCGTTACAGTCCGTAGCGCTTGATCTTGTCGTACAACGTGGCCTTGCCGACCTGCAGCAGATCCGCCGCCTGGCTCACCGCGCCGCCGGTGCGCGCGAGCGTATCGGCGATCACGGCGCGCTCGTAGTGCTCCATGCGCTCGCGCAGCGGTGCGGAGTCGTCCGCGACGTCCGGCTTGCCGCTCACGCCTTCGGGCACGCCCAGCACCAGCCGGTCCGCCGCGTTGCGCAACTCGCGCACATTGCCGGGCCACGGGCGCTGCATCAGTGACTGGCGCTGCATCTCCGAGAGGATCGGCGCGGGGCGCTGGTAGCGCACGGCCGCCACCAGCATGAAGTGCTCGAACAGCGGCACGATGTCCTCGCGGCGGTCGCGCAGCGGCGGCAGCGGAATCGTCACCACGTTGAGCCGGTAGAGCAGATCCTGGCGGAAGGCGCCCTGCGCTACCAGCCCCTCCATGTCGCCCTTGGCCGCCGCCACGATGCGCACGTCGATCGGCACCGAGGTGTTCGAACCCAGCCGCTCCAGCGTGCCCTCCTGCAACACCCGCAGCAGCTTCACCTGGAGCGCCAGCGGCATGCTCTCGATCTCGTCCAGGAACAGCGTGCCGCCCGACGCATGCTCCAGCTTGCCCACGCGGCGCTTGCCCGCGCCGGTGAAGGCGCCGGCCTCGTGGCCGAACATCTCGCTCTCGAAGATCGCCTCGGGCACCGCGCCGCAATTCAGGGCGATGAAGGGCGCGTCGCGCCGGGTGGACAGCGCGTGGAGGCTGCGCGCCACCAGTTCCTTGCCGGTGCCGGTTTCGCCGTTGATCATCACCGGCACATCGGTGGGCGCCACGTTGGCGATCAGGTCGCGCACGCGCGCCATCGCCGCCGAGCGGCCGATGATGCGCGTGCCCGCCGCCGGGCCCGCCAGCTGGCGGCGCAGCGCCACGTTCTCCAGTTCCAGCGCGCGGCGCTCGAGGGCGCGGCGCACGGTGTCGGTCAGGCGGTCGGCCCCGAACGGCTTCTCGATGAAGTCGTAGGCGCCCTCGCGCATGGCCTGCACGGCCATCGTGATGTCGCCGTGGCCGGTGACGAGGATCACCGGCACGCCGGGCGCGGCGTTGCGGCAGTGGTGCAGCAGGTCGAGCCCGCTCGCGCCGCCCAGCCGCACATCGGTCACCAGCACGCCGGGAAAGTCGGCGCTGAGGTGCGGCATGGCCGCCTCCGCCGAGGGCAACGCCAGTACCGCGAACCCGGCCAGTTCCAGGCTCTGCGCCGTGGCCTGTCGCACCAGCGGCTCATCCTCCACAAACAGCACGCGCAATCCGTCTTGCATCGCCATCCCTTATTCCTGCTTGCCTTCTCAGGCAGTGGTGGCGGGCTGGTACGCCCGCCGCAAAGTCACCACGAATTCAGCGCCGCCGCCATCCGCGTTCTGCGCCGCCAGCTGGCCGCCGAACTCGCGCACGATCGACGAGGAAATCGCCAGCCCCAGCCCGAGCCCCTGGCCGATCTCCTTGGTGGTGAAGAACGGCTCGAACAGGCGCGGCAGCACATCGGGCGCAATGCCGGGGCCATTGTCGCGCACGGACACGCTCACCGCCTCGGGGGCGACGTACACCGTAATGTCGATGTGGCCGGCCTGCCGCGCTTCCGGTCCCTCGCCGGCAATCGCGTCCAGCGCATTGCCGACGAGGTTCAGCAGCACCTGCTCCAGCTTCAGTTCGTCCGCCCAGACGGCGATCTCGGCGCCGTCGGCCCCTTCGGTCTCATCGCCCTCCAGCCCGCGCACGGTCAGCCCCACGCCGGCCAGGCGCGGCGCCATCAGTTGCAGCACGTGGTCGATGGCCGCGCGCACGCGCACGGCGTGGCGCCGGGGCCGCGCCTTGCCGGCGAACAGCTTGAGCTGGCCGGTGATCTTGCCCATGCGGGTAGTGAGATCGGCGATGGCGCCGAGGTTGCCGGTGGCGGCGTCCAGCTGGCCGCGCTCCAGCAGCACGCGGGTGTTGTCCGAGAACGTGCGCAGCGCGGCCAGCGGCTGGTTCAGCTCGTGCGTGATGCCGGCGGCCATCTGCCCCAGCGCGGCGAGCTTGCTGGCCTGCACGAGTTCGTCCTGCGTGGCGCGCAGCTCGCCTTCGGCGCGGGTACGCTCGGCCACCTCGGCTTCGAGCTGTTCGTTGATCGCCATCAGGTCGGCCGTGCGGGCCTCCACGCGGCGTTCGAGTTCGTCATAGGCCGCTTCGAGCATGCGGCGGCTGTATTGCATGTCGCGCGCGCGCTGGCGGCGCTGGCGCAGGTTCACCAGCAGCAGGCCGACGCAGGCGTAGGCCAGCGCCGCGCCCACGGTGGCGCCGCGCGCGCTGGCCAGCACCGGGTCCAGCGGCGCCATGACCTGCATGGTCCAGCCGGCCGGACCGACATCGCGGCTGATCTCCAGATAGCGGTCGCCCCGGTCGGCGGTGAGCCCGATGCCGCCGGCCGGGCTGCCGGCCTCGCCATCGGCGCCCAGCCGCACCAGCCGCGCGTTCTCGCCCAGCACGGTGTCGCCGAGCCAGCGCGTGACCGGCGAATCCAGCGCCAGCAGCGGCAGCGGCGTGACCGCCTGATCGTGGTACTGGCGGGTGTTGTGCAACTCGGCCTGGAGTTCGGGCGGCAGCGTGCGCAGCGTGCGGTACTGCCAGGCCGGCACGGATGAGAGGAAGATCACGCCATGGTCGTCGGCCACCATCAGCGGCTCCGCCCGGCCCGCGCCGGCGCGCTGGAACCACTCCAGGTTCAGCTTGACCACGGTCACGCCGATGACCTTGCCGCCCGACTCGATCGGCTGGGCGATGTAGTAGCCCGGTTCGTCGCTGGTGATGCCGATGGCGTAGAAGCGGCCCACCTCGCCCCGCGCCGCGCGCTGGAAGTACGGCCGGAAGCGGTAGTCGGTGCCGACGAAGCTGCCCGGCTCGCCGTGGTTGCTGGCAGCCAGCGCCATGCCATTGGCGGCAATCACATAGGTGGCGGAGGCGCGCGCGCGCCGGTTCACATCGACAAGATAGTCATTGACCGCGGCAATCCGTGCGGGGTCCTGGGGGGCGGCCAGCAGCCCGCGCACCGAGGGATGCAGGGAAACCAGCGCGGGGAGGAATTCGTAGCGGTCGAGGGTGGACTCGAGCGTGGCGGCGTAGCGCTCGGCGCGCATGGCCGTGGATTGCTGCAGCGCGGAGATCCCGCGCTGCACCGACAGCAGCCAGGTCAGCCCGCAGAGCAGCAGCAGGCCGGCCAGCAGGGCGCCGGCAAAGCCATACCAGCGCGGGCCGGGTCCGGGCGCATGCACGGAACCCGGCGCCGCAGGGTCATGTACGGCTAGAAAATCGTCGGAATGAGGCATCGGCGCGCACGAAGGGTCTCGCGCCGATGATACCCGTTGCCGGGACAGGTCAGCGGGCCGCGTCGGCCAGTCCGACGGTGTCATCTTCGCCACGCAGCACGCGGTTCAGGCGGGCACGATCCAGTTCCTTTTCCCAGGCGGACACCACCACGGTGGCCACGCCGTTGCCGATGATGTTGGTCAGCGCGCGGCATTCGCTCATGAAGCGGTCGATGCCGAGGATCAGCACCATGCCGGCCACCGGGATGGTCGGCACCACGGCCAGCGTCGCCGCCAGCGTGATGAAGCCCGAGCCGGTCACGCCGCTGGCGCCCTTGGACGTCACCATGGCCACGGCCAGGATCGTCAACTGCTGGAGCAGCGTCAGCTCGATGCCCGTCGCCTGGGCGATGAAGACCACCGCCATCGTCATATAGATATTGGTGCCATCCAGGTTGAACGAGTAGCCCGTGGGCACCACCAGCCCCACCACCGACTTCGAGCAGCCCAGGCGCTCCATCTTCTCCATCAGGTGCGGCAGCGCGGCCTCGGAGGAGCTGGTGCCCAGCACGATCAGCAACTCTTCCTTGATATAGGCGACGAAGCGGATGATCGAGAAGCCCGTGAACTTGGCCACGGTACCCAGCACCACCAGCACGAACACGATGGCCGTGAAGTAGAACGTGCCGATCAGCTTCAGCAGCGGCACCAGCGAGCCCAGGCCGTACTTGCCGATGGTGAACGCCATGGCGCCGAACGCGCCGATCGGGGCCACCTTGGTGATCACGTGGACGATGTGGAAGAACACCTTCGAGACCTGGTCCACCATCTCATGCACGATCTTGGCGCGGTCGCCCAGCACGGCCAGGGCCGAGCCGAAGAACAGCGAGACCAGCAGGATCTGCAGGATGTCGCCATTGGCGAACGCGCTGAAGACCGTGTCCGGGATGATGTGCATGAAGAACTCGGTCGTGCTCTGGCCGTGGGCCTTGGACACGTATTGCGAGATCGACTTGGTGTCCAGCGTGGCCGGATCGATGTTGAAGCCCACGCCCGGCTTGAGCGCGTGCGAGGCCAGCAGGCCGATCAGCAGCGCGAAGGTCGAGACGATCTCGAAATACAGCAGCGCCTTGCCGCCCACGCGGCCTACCTTCTTCATGTCGCGCATGCCGGCGATGCCGGACACCACGGTACAGAAGATGATCGGGCCGATGATCATCTTGATCAGCTTGATGAAGGCGTCGCCCAGGGGCTTCATCTCCACGCCTGTGTCGGGCCAGAAATGGCCCAGCAGGATGCCCACGGCAATCGCGAACAGCACCTGCACGTACAGGATCTTGTAGAAGGGTTTCCTCATGATGTCGTCCTCGGTGTTTTTTGACCGGTGCCGGGCGCTCGGGGCGCCCGCTATGCACGCCTGGCGGATTGCGGCGCGTCTGAAGGTAACTATTTGCAACAGACGTGCCACCGAGGCACTTGTCCGCAAGCCATTGATTTGGAATGACTTTCGATTTTCCGGACGGCCGACGGGTCCGGCTTTCCGGAATTCCGGACCGGGCCGCTCCGGGTTTCCGGAAGCCGATGCGACGTGGGGATCGCCTTGCAAGGGCATATCGCATCACATTTAGCCAAATCGGCCGATGCAGCGGGGCCCGATCGCCCGCCCCATTCCGGAAATCCGGGCAGCCCCGCATGGCGGAACGCGGAGTCTGACGACGTATAATTCCGTGCTTCCCTAACGCCATCGACGCATCCGCCCCCGCGAGCGCGCCCGAGCATGAGCAGCTACTACCAACACCACGTCTTCTTTTGCCTGAACGAGCGCGACGACGGCAAAGCCTGCTGCACCGACCACAATGCCAAGGCGATGCAGGAATACGCGAAGAAGCGTTGCAAGCAGCTTGGCATTTCCGGCGCCGAAGGCCGCGTGCGGATCAACAAGGCCGGCTGCCTGAACCGGTGTGAACTCGGGCCCGTGCTGGTGGTCTACCCCGAGGCCGTCTGGTACACCTTCGTCGACGAGCAGGACATCGACGAGATCATCGACAGCCATCTGGTGAACGGCAAGCCGGTCGAACGCCTGATGCTCGACCGCTGATCCGCCTCCGCCGTGCCCGCCGGGTCCGCCCGGTTTTTTTGTTGCCCGGTTTTTTTGTTGCCCGTCTTCGTCCCGCTTTCACTCCTGCTCCTGCCACCATGAACGCGCATACCCAGGTCACCACGATTCCCGGCCCCGTCGGCGCCATCGATATCTCGATCGACCTGCCGCAGGGCATGCCCGTGCGCGGCCTGGCGCTGGTGGCGCACCCGCACCCGCTGTTCGCCGGCACCAAGGACAACAAGGTGGCGCAGACGCTGGCGCGCACCTTCGTCGCCCTCGGCTACGCCACGGTGCGGCCGAACTTCCGCGGCGTGGGCAACTCGGCGGGCGAGCATGACCAGGGCATCGGCGAGCAGGACGACCTGCTGGCCGTGGTGGACTGGATGCGCACCCAGACCGCGTGGTCCCCGGACGCCGCCACGCTGCCGCTGGCGCTGGGCGGGTTCTCGTTCGGCAGCTTCGTGCAGACGCACGTGGCGCGGCGGCTGGCCGAGGCCGGCACGCCGGCGCAGCGCCTGGTGCTGGTGGGAACCGCCACCAGCCGCTGGGACGTGGCGCCGGTGCCGGCCGACACCATCGTCATCCATGGCGAGCAGGACGAGACCGTGCCGCTGGCCAGCGTGCTGGACTGGGTCCGGCCGCAGGAACTCCCGATCATCGTCATTCCTGGCGCCGACCATTTTTTTCATCGCAAGCTGCATCTGATCAAGCAGCTTGTCGTCAACGCGTGGGACCGGTGATCCGTCCCGTCCGCGCAACCCTCATCCGTTGGAATTCGCACCTATGAACAGAGCCACGCCGCGCTTCGCGTCCGCCCTTGCCCCCGTCGCTATTGCCGTTACTGTCGCGCTCGCCGCCCCTRCCGCCGTGCTGGCGCAGGGCGTGCCGACCCCGCAGGTCGCCGCCAAGTCCTGGATGCTGTACGACGTGACGAGCGGCCAGGCGCTGGCCTCGCAGAACGCGGACCTGCGCATCGAGCCGGCCTCGCTGACCAAGATCATGACGGCCTACCTGGCCTTCCAGGCGGTCAAGGAAAAGCGCCTGACGATGGACCAGACCGTGGTGCCGACCAACGTCGTGCTGAAGGTGAAAAGCGACGAATCGCGCATGTTCATCGAGCCGAACAAGCCGGTCAGCGTGCAGGACCTGCTGATGGGCCTGATCGTCCAGTCCGGCAACGACGCCGCGCTGGCGCTGGCCGAGGCCGTGGGCGGTTCCGAGGAAGGCTTCGTGGCGATGATGAACCGCGAGGCCCAGCGCATGGGCCTCAAGGGCACGCACTTCACGAACACGGACGGCATCCCCGACCCGGAGCACTACACCACGGCGGTGGACCTGGCCACGATGACCACGCGCCTGATCAAGGACTTCCCCGAGTACTACGGCATGTACTCGCAAAAGGAGTTCACCTATAACAAGATCAAGCAGCCGAACCGCAACCGCCTGCTGTACATCGACCCCACCGTGGACGGCGTGAAGACGGGCCACACCAAGTCGGCCGGCTACTGCCTGATCTCGTCGGCGCAGCGCCCGCTCGCCAACGTGCCGAACGGCAACCGCCGCCTGGTGTCGATCGTGATCGGCACCACCAGCGAGCAGGTGCGCACGCAGGAAAGCCTGAAGATCCTGAACTACGGCTTCCAGTTCTTCGACACCCTGCGCCTGTACGACAAGGGCCAGGTCCTGGCCACGCCCGAGATCTACAAGGGCGCCGCCGGCACGGTCAAGATCGGCGTGTCCAACGAGACCTTCGTCACGGTGCCCAAGGGCACGGGCAGCCGCCTGAAGCCGGTGCTGGAGCGCCAGGAACTGCTGCTGGCCCCGATCGCGGTCGGCCAGCAGGTCGGCACGGTCAAGCTGATGGACGGCACCACGAAGGTGGGCGAGTTCCCGGTGGTGGCGCTCGAGGACGTGCCCGAGGCCGGCTTCTTCGGCCGCCTGTGGGACACCATCCGCCTCTGGTTCAAGCGCAAGTAATCCGCACACACGCGAGAGCACGAACATGACGACCGATTCGAACGATGGTCAGCAGCCCGGCGGCATTCCGCCGCAGGCCTCGCTGATCGAGTACCCGAGCGACTTCCCCATCAAGGTCATGGGCGCGATGCAGGACGGCTTTGCCGAGGCGATCGTGACCCTGGTGCAGGACTTCGACCCGAACTTCCACGCCGGCAAGATGGAGATGCGTCCGTCGCGCAACGGCAATTATCTGGGCCTGACCGTGACGGTCTGGGTGACCAGCCGGGAACAGCTCGACGACCTGTACCGCGCGCTGACGTCGCATCCGATGGTGAAGGTGGTGCTGTAAGCGCATGAACGCCATCACGCTCAAACCGGGCAAGGAAAAGTCCCTGCTCCGCCGCCACCCCTGGGTGTACGCCACCGGCATCGCCTCCACCGAAGGCCGCTGCGAGACCGGCACCACGGTGGTCATCCGCGCCGCGGACGGCCGTTTCCTGGCACGCGGCGCCTACAGCCCCGAGTCGCAGATCCGCGCACGGGTGTGGACGTTCGACGAGAACGAGCCGGTCGACCACGCGCTGTTCAAGCGCCGCGTGGCCGCCGCGGTGGCCCATCGGCGCCAGTGGGTGCGCGATACCGACGCGGTACGGCTGATCTTCGGCGAGGCGGACCGCCTGCCCGGGCTGGTTGTCGACTATTACGGCAGCGGCGACAAGGGCCAGCTGGTCTGCCAGTTCAATTCGGCCGGCGTGGAGCAGTGGAAGGAGGCGCTGGTGCAGGCGCTGGTCAAGGAGACCGGCTGCCCGAATGTCTACGAGCGCTCCGACGCCGCCGTGCGCCAGCGCGAGGGCCTGCCGCTGGTGACCGGCGTGCTGGCTGGCGCCGAGCCGGACCCGGAGCTGTCCGTGACCGAACACGGCGTGCGCTACTACGTGGACGTGCGCAACGGCCACAAGACCGGCTTCTACGTCGACCAGCGCGACAACCGCAAGCTCGTCGGCGATCTGGCCGAAGGGCGTGAGGTGCTGAACTGCTTCTGCTACACGGGCGGCTTCTCGCTGGCCGCGCTGCGGGGCGGCGCCACGGCGGTGACGTCGATCGACTCGTCGGGCGAGGCGCTCAAGATCGCCGCGAACAACGTCACGCTGAACGGCTTCGACGCTGAACGGGCGACCTGGCTCGACGCCGACGTGTTCAAGACGCTGCGCGAGTTCCGCGCCGAGGGCCGCCAGTTCGACCTGATCGTGCTGGACCCGCCCAAGTTCGCCCCGTCGGCGCAGCACATCGACCGCGCCGCGCGCGCCTACAAGGAAATCAACCTTGTCGGCATGCAACTGCTGCGGCCGGGCGGCCTGCTGTTCACGTACTCGTGCTCAGGCGCCATCAGCATGGAGCTGTTCCAGAAGATCGTGGCTGGCGCGGCCACCGATGCCCGCTGCGACGCGCGCATCCTGCGCCGGCTCTCGGCGGGCACCGACCATCCGATGTCGGCGGCCTTCCCGGAAGGGGAATACCTGAAGGGCCTGCTGCTCGAGAAGGTGTGACAGGGGCCGAGGGCGCCCGGGCACCCCGGTATAAACCCTCGGTTTTGACTTCTGACGGTCATATTCACCGTCTATGCTTCGTCTCGCGGTGAGGCATTGGCAGGTGTCTCACTGCCTCTTCTTATCAGTCTTCGTGGTAATTGCCCCGCCTACCCGGCGGGGCATTTTTTTGTCCGTCTCTCCTGGCGGAATGGAAGCGGGCCTCTAGGCCGGGCGGCCGTCCGGGCGGCGCCATCCGGAGCGAAAGTCCCTATAATCGAACGATCGTTCAATTTGCGACCCGATCAGAGGAGACCCCATGCCCGCCGCCACGACCTTGCCGCCGATCCTGCAGAACCTGGCCCTGCCCGTCATCGCCTCGCCGATGTTTATCGTCAGCTATCCGGAACTGGTGCTGGCGCAGTGCAAGGCCGGCATCGTCGGCTCCTTCCCCGCGCTCAACGCACGCCCGGCGGAGCTGCTCGACGAATGGCTCACGCAGATGCAGGAAGACCTGGCCGCGTTCCAGGCCGCGAACCCGGGCAAGCGCGTCGGCCCGATCGCCGTGAACCAGATCGTCCATGCGTCCAACGCGCGGCTGGAGCACGACGTGAAGGTCTGCGTCGACCACAAGGTACCCATCTTCATCACCTCGCTGCGCGCGCCGGTCAAGGAAATGATCGATGCCGTGCACAGCTATGGTGGCATCGTGCTGCACGACGTGATCAGCCTGCGCCACGCCGAGAAGGCCATCGAGGCGGGCGTGGACGGCCTGATCCTGGTGGCGGCTGGCGCCGGCGGCCATGCCGGCATGCTGTCGCCGTTCGCGCTGGTGGGCGAGGTGCGCAAGATCTTCGACGGTCCCATCGCGCTGTCCGGCTCCATCGCCACCGGCGACGCCGTGCTGGCCGCCCAGGCCATGGGCGCCGATTTCGCCTACGTGGGCACGCGCTTCATCGCCTCGCAGGAAGCCCACGCGAGCGCCGAGTACAAGCAGTCGATCACCAGCGCGGCGGCCTCGGACATCGTCTACACGAACCTGTTCACGGGCGTGCACGGCAACTACATCCGCGAGAGCATCAGCAATTCGGGGCTCGACCCGGACAACCTGCCCGTGGCGGACAAGACCAAGATGGACTTCTCGAGCGGCAGTTCCAAGACCAAGGCGTGGAAGGACATCTGGGGCGCTGGCCAGGGCGTGGGCCAGATCGAGGACATTGCCACGGCCGGCGAGATCATCGCGCGCATGAAGGAAGAGTACGACGCCGCGCGCGCTCGGCTCGGACTGGTACGATAGGGGCGTTTTTTCGCCCCCGCTCCTTTTCGCCCCTTCCTTTGCACCCGACCGACTCCGAACGCCCCGCCGGCGACACCCGCCGGCCCCGCTCCCCAGGCAACGCCAGCGACGCGCTCACGCACCGTGAGCGCGTGATCCGGGCATTCTGGGTCACCTGCGGCGTCGTGTCGCTGGTGCTCGGCTTCATCGGCATTTTCCTGCCGCTGCTGCCCACCACCCCGTTTGTCCTGCTGGCGGCCGCCTGCTTCGCGCGCGGCTCGGAGCGCTTCCACGACTGGCTGATCTCGCACCCGCGCTTCGGCCCGCTGGTGCGGGACTGGCAGGCGCATCGCAGCATTCCGCTGCGCGCCAAGTGCCTGGCGCTGTCGATGATGTGGATTTCGATGGGGACCACCGCCTGGCTGCTGCGCGGGCGGCCGGTGTCCTCGCTGACGCTGCTGGCGGTGGGCACCGCCGTGACCATCTGGATGGTGCGGCTGCCGACCCGGCCCCGGGGTGGGTATGGTGAGGCGGCGGAGCCGCCCCAATCCCCTCAGTCGTAACTGCGCGCGTCCTCGATCACCTTGCCATCCTGCGGCAGCGACCCTGCCGCCACGAAGCGCACCTCGCCGCGCAGGCGCATGACGTCGCGGATCGAATCGGCAATGGCGTGCGCCAGTCCGTCGTCCTCGCGCGTGGCGTCGCAGTGCAGCGTCATGGTGTCCGCGCCGACCATGCCGGTCACCACCAGCCTTGCGGCGCGGATCTCGGGATGGCGGCGCACCACATCCGCCACCTGCCCGGGATGGACGAACATCCCCTTGACCTTGGTGGTCTGGTCCGCGCGCCCCAGCCAGCCCTTGAGCCGGATATTGGTGCGCCCGCATGGGCTGGCGCGGTGCGAGGAGTCGCTGACGATGGCCGACAGGTCTCCCGTGCCGAAACGGATCAGCGGATAGTCGCCGTTGCCGAGCACCGTCACCACGACCTCGCCGGTCTCGCCCTCGGGCATCGGCTGCGTGCCGCCCGGCTCGACGATCTCCACCAGCACGCCTTCATCGACCACCCAGCCGTCGCCGCCCTCGGTTTCGTAGGCGATCAGCCCCACGTCGGCGGTGCCGTACATCTGGCGCACGGTCACGCCATGGTCCTGCAGCCATGCGCGCAGCGGCGGCGGGCAGGCTTCGCCGGTGACTAGCGCCTTCGACAGGCTCGCGCACGGCAGCCCCAGCTCGGCGCCCCGCTCGATCAGCAGCTTCAGGAACGATGGCGTGCCGGCATAGGCGGACGGCTGCAGCGCCGCCATGGCCTGCACCTGCGATTCGGTCTGGCCGACGCCCGCCGGGAACACGCAGCAGCCCAACCGGTGTGCGCCCGATTCCATCATCATGCCGGCCGGCGTGAAGTGGTACGAGAAGGTGTTGTAGACCAGCTCGCCGGCGCGGAAACCGGCCGCGAACATGGCGCGCGCGATGCGCCACCAGTCATCGGCATGGCCGTCCGGCTCATGGATCGGCCCCGGAGACTGGAACACATGCCGCAGCCCGCCGATGGGCGTAGCGTTGAGGCCACCCAGCGGCGGCGCGGTGCGCTGGCGGGCGGTCAACTCCGACTTGCGCGTCACCGGCAGCGCCGCCAGCGCGGCGCGGGAGGTGAGGTCGCGCGGGTCCACATCGCACAGCACCTCGGCGAAGTAAGGCGCGTGGGCCTGCGCGTGCGCCACCTGGCGCGCGAGGGCGGCCAGCAGCGCGGCCTCGCGCTCGGCCGGCGTGCGCGTTTCCAGCGAATCGAAATAGTCAGCCATGGTGCGGGAGGGGTAGGAATTCAGGCCAGCCAGCGCTTGCGGCGCCGATAGCTCTTCACATCGCGGAACGACTTGCGCGCGGCGCCATCGGCATCGTTGGCGGCCACGCCCAGGTAGAACTCCTTGACGTCCTCGTTGGTGCGCAGCGATTCGGCCTCGCCGTCCATGACCACGCGGCCGTTCTCCAGGATGTAGCCGTAGTCGGCGTAGCGCAGCGCCACCATCGTGTTCTGCTCGGCCAGCAGGAAGCTGACCTTCTCACGCGTGTTCAGGTCGCGCACGATCTCGAAGATCTCCTCGACGATCTGCGGGGCCAGGCCCATGGAAGGCTCGTCGAGCAGGATCATCGCCGGCTTGGCCATCATCGCCCGCCCGATCGCACACATCTGCTGCTCGCCGCCCGAGGTGTAGCCGGCCTGGGACTTGCGCCGCGTCTGCAGGCGCGGGAAGTAGGTGTAGATCTTCTCCAGCTCGTGGCGCGTGTCTGCGCGCGACAGCCCGCGCGTGTAGGCGCCCGTGAGCAGGTTTTCCTCGATGGTCAGGTGGGCGAAGCAATGGCGCCCCTCCATGACCTGGATCACCCCGCGCTTGACGAGGTCGTTGGGCGTGAGCTGGTCCACGCGATTACCGCGATATTCGATGGAGCCCTTGGTCACGTCGCCGCGCTCGGCGTGGAGCAGGTTCGAGATCGCCTTGAGCGTGGTGGTCTTGCCGGCCCCGTTGGCGCCGAGCAGCGCCACGATGCGGCCCTCGGGCACCTCCAGCGAGACCCCCTTGAGCACCAGGATCACGTGGTCGTAGATGACTTCGATGTTGTTGACGGATAGCAGGGACATGGATGGACACCTCAAATGCCGCTGGTTTTGCGCTCCCCTCTCCCGCTTGCGGAAGAGGGGAGACAACCGCAGGCCGCGCTTACGACTTCGCGCAGGCCGGCGTAATGCCCTTCTCCTTCGCGTACTGCGCCGCGTTGGCCTTGAACAGCGGGTGGATCAGCGCCTTGTTGCCCTCGATCCAGTCAGACACCACCACCCACTTGGCGCCATCCCACTGCTGGATCTTCACCTTGCCGGAGCCCTCGTGGTTGTCGCAGCTCGTCTTGATCTCGGGCAGCAGGCCGGTGGCGCCCAACTGCTGCAGGCGCGCGTTGGTCACGTTCAGGTTCTCGAAGGCCCAGCGCATCTGGTCGCCGGACATCATCTTGCCCTTGCCGAACTTGTCCTGCGCCACGCGGATCGCCTCCACGGTCACCACGGCCGCCGAAACGCCGCGGTTATAGAGCACCGAGCCGACCTTGTTGCGGTCCTGCATATTGCCCTTGCCGGCGCCGTACACCACCTTGTCGATGTCGGCGATCAGCGGCACGTTGCGGCCCGCCACGTTCCACGTCGCGCTCATGTAGCCCTTGGCGGCGTCGCCGGCCGGCACGGTGTCTTCCTCGGAACCAGCCCACCAGGAGCCGATCATCTTGTCGCGCGGGAAGCCCACCTTCTGCGCCGCCTTCAGCGCGGTCTGGTTCATCACGCCCCAGCCCCAGAAGATCACGTAGTCCGGATTCTCCTGGCGGATCTTGAGCCACTGGGCGCCCTGCTCGTTGCCGGGGTGCGCCACCGGAATCTCCACCAGGTTGAACTTGTTCAGCCGCGCCTCCGCCTGCAGGGCGACGATCGGCTCCTTGCCGTAGGCCGAGTCGTGGTACAGGTAGACGATCTTCTTGCCGTTGAGCGAGCCGCCGCTCTTGGTGGCCAGGTACTTGACGATGGCCGACACCTGCATCTGGTACGTGGTGACCAGCGGGAACGCGTACGGGAACACCGAGCCGTCCACGGCGTCCGTGCGGCCGTAGCCCATCATCACCAGCGGCACCTTGTCGGCGGCGGTCTTGTCGACCAGTGCGTAGGAGATGCCGGTGGACATCGAGTGGTACGCGGTGCCCTTGGTCGTCGCGTTCTTCGACTTGAGCCGCTCGTAGCACTCCACGCCCTTGGCGTTGTTGTACTCGGTCTCGCACTCTTCCCAGCTCAGCTTCACGCCGTTGATGCCGCCATCCTTGAGGTTGACGTAGTTCAGGTAGTCGATGAAGCCGCCGTAGAACGACTGGCCGTTGGCGCCGTAGGGCCCCACGCGGTAGCTCGGCAACGCCACGAACTGCTCGTTGGCCTGCGCCAGCGCCGGCAGCGACGGCGCCAGCAGCGCCGCCGCCACACCAACCACCAGGGCGGCGCGCTGCACATTGCGAATCAGGGTTGTCATGACAGTCTCCTTGACCTTTCGCCTCGTAGACGGGCGTTGTTATGGGCTACGACGATGAATCAATGCGGGAACGGCCAGAGCCGCAGCTTCTCCTTGGCGATCTGCCACAGCCGCGCCAGCCCGTGCGGCTCCACGATCAGGAAGAAGATGATCAGCGCGCCGAACACCATCAGCTGGATGTGCGACACCGTGGCGTTCGTGAACGGCAGGTGCAGCAGCGCGGCCAGGCCGGGCAGCACGTTGTCGAGGAAGATCGGCAGCAGCAGGATGAACGCGGCGCCGAGGAAGGAGCCGAGGATGCTGCCCACCCCGCCGATGATGATCATGAACAGGATGCGGAACGAGAGGTCGAGCGAGAAGCCGTCCGGCTCCACCGAGCCGAGGTAGCAGAACGCATAGAGCGCGCCGGCCACGCCGCAGTAGAACGAGCTGACCGCGAAGGCGAGCAGCTTGGTGCGCATCAGCGGAATGCCGATGACCTCGGCGGCCACGTCCATGTCCCGCACGGCCATCCAGGCGCGGCCGGTGGCCGAGCGCACCAGGTTCTTGGCGACGAAGGCCAGCACCGTGACGAAGGCGAGCACGAACAGGTACTTGCGCACCGGGGTGTCGATGGTGAAGCCGAACAGGTCCAGCCGCTGCGCCGTGATCACGCCCGACGAGCTGTTGTTCGACAGCCAGGGAAACTTGGTCAGCGCCCAGACCACGAAGAACTGCGCCGCCAGCGTGGCCACGGCGAGATAGAAGCCCTTGATCCGCAGCGAGGGCAGCCCGAACGCCACGCCCACCAGTGCCGCCGACAGCCCGGCCAGGAGGAAGGTGGCCAGCACCGGGATGCCTTCGATCCGCAACTGGAAGTTGTACGCCGCGTAGGCGCCCACGGCCATGAAGGCCGCCGTGCCCAGCGAGAGCTGGCCGGCATAGCCGGTCAGGATATTCAGCCCCAGCGCCGCGAGCGAGAAGATCAGGAACGGGATCAGGATCGCGTTGAACCAGTATTCCGAGGCGGTGAACGGCACCGCGACGAAGGCCACTGCCATCAGCACGGCAAAACCGATGCGGTCCTGGCGGATCGGGAAGATCTGGCTGTCGGCGATGTAGCTGGTCTTGAACTGCCCGGCTTCACGATAGAGCATGGTGTCGGTCTCCGGACGGGTTACACGCGGTCGATGTGCTTCTCGCCGAACAGCCCTTCGGGCCGCACCAGCAGGAACAGCAACGCGAATACATAGGGGAACCAGCCTTCGATGCCGCCGAAGTTGCCGCCGAACATCGCCTGGAACACGGGCGGGATGTAGATCTCGGCCAGCTTCTCGGAGGCGCCGATGATCAGCCCGCCGACGATGGCCCCCGGCACCGAGGTGAAGCCGCCCAGGATCAGCACCGGCAGCGCCTTGAGCGCGGTCAGCGTCAGCGCGAACTGCACGCCGTTGCGCGAGCCCCAGAGCATGCCCGCCACCAGCGCCACGAAGCCGGCCACGCCCCAGACGATCGCCCAGATGTGCTGGAGCGGAATGCCGAGCGAGAGCGCCGCCTGGTGGTCATCCGCCACCGCGCGCAGCGCCCGCCCCACCTTGGTGTACTGGAAGAACAGCGCCAGCGCGGCCACCAGCACGGCGGCAATCGCGGCGGCGGCCAGGTCGAACTTCGAGATAACGATGTTGAAGCGGGTGAGGATGGCCTCGATCGGCTCGTCCACGATGCCGAGGTTGATCGGCCGCACCTCGTTACCGAACAGCAGCGGCCCGAGCCCCTCCAGGAAGAACGACAGCCCGATGGTCGCCATGAACAGCGTGATCGGCGGCTGGTTGACCAGCTTTCGCAGCACCAGCCGCTCGGTGCTGATGCCCACGATGATCATGACCACGAAGGCGCCGATGAACGCCGCCCACATCGGCATGCCCTTGTCCATCAGCCCCACCACGGCCAGCGCGGCGAAGTAGACCATCGCCCCCTGCGCGAAGTTGAACACGCCGGACGCCTTGTAGATCAGCACGAAGCCCAGCGCCACGAGCGAGTACATCAGCCCGGAGAGCAGCCCGCCGATCAGGATTTCGAAGAAGAAGGTCATGATGGGGTCCGATGCTCAGTGCGAGGTGCCGAGGTAGGCGCGAATCACGTCGGGGTTGGCCTTGACCTCCTCGGGCGTGCCGTCGCCGATCTTCTTGCCGTAGTCGAGCACGACCACGCGGTCGGAGATGTCCATGACCACGCCCATGTCGTGCTCGATCAGCACGATGGTGGTGCCGAACTGCTGGTTCACGTCGAGGATGAAGCGGCACATGTCCTGCTTCTCTTCCACGTTCATGCCGGCCATGGGCTCGTCCAGCAGCAGCATCGACGGCTCCGCCGCCAGCGCGCGCGCCAGCTCCACGCGCTTCTGCAGGCCGTACGGCAGGCGCCCCACCGGGGTCTTGCGGATGGCCTGGATCTCGAGGAAGTCGATCACCTCCTCCACCTTGTGCCGGTGCCGGATCTCCTCGGCGCGCGCCGGGCCCCACCACAGCGCGTGCGCGAACAGGCCGGTGCGGAACTGGGTGTTGCGGCCGGTCATGATGTTGTCCAGCACGGTCATGCCCTTGAACAGCGCGATGTTCTGGAACGTGCGCGCGATGCCCTGCCGCGCGGCGGCGGTCGGATGCATCTGGCGCCGCTCCTCGCCCCGGAACACGATGCGGCCCTGCTGGGGGTGATAGACGCCGTTGATCACGTTCAGCATCGAACTCTTGCCGGCGCCGTTCGGGCCGATGATCGCGCGGATCTCGTGCTCGCAGACATCGAACGAGATGTCGGTCAGCGCCTTCACGCCGCCGAACGCGAGCGAGATGTTCTGGAGGTCCAGGATCACGTCGCCGCGCGTGCGGGTGTGCAGGGTGGAGTCCGGCTCCAGCGCGTCGCCGGTGCGGAGCCCCTCGTGCTGCACGCCATCGGCGTGCCCCGGCGCGGTGATCGTGCCTGCCGGCGCCATCGTGCCCGTGGCGTCCACGCGCCATGCCATCTGCGTCATGCCATTCCCCTGTTCATGCCGCGCGCGCGCCGCCCGTGGGCGGGAAACGCTTGACGTCCACCAGCTTCAGCGTGGCCGAGACACTGCCCTCGCGACCGTCCTCGAACTTCACGCGCGTCTCGATGAACTGCTCGGGCTTGCCCGCGTACAGCGCCTCGACCAGCACCGCGTATTTCTCGGCGATAAAGCCGCGCCGCACCTTGCGCGTGCGCGTCAGTTCGTCGTCGTCCGGGTCCAGCTCCTTGTGCAGGATCAGGAAGCGCGCCACCTGCGAGCCGGCCAGCATGGCGTCCGCCGCCAGGTCGGTGTTCACCTGTTCCACGCATTCGGCGATCATCGCGATCACTTCCGGCTGGGCGGCCAGGTCCACGTAGCCGGCATAGGCCAGGTGGCGGCGCTCGGCCCAGTTGCCCACCGCATCGAAATCGATGTTGATGAAGGCGCAGACCGATTCGCGGTCCGTGCCGAAGGCCACCGCCTCCTTGATGTACGGGAAGAACTTGAGCTTGTTCTCGATGTACTTCGGCGCGAACATCGACCCGTCGGCCAGCTTGCCGACGTCCTTGGCGCGGTCGATGATCTTGAGGTGGCCGTCGGCGTCGATCACGCCGGCGTCGCCGGTCATGAAATAGCCCTCGTCGTTGATGGCCTCCCGCGTGGCGTCGTCACGCTTGTAGTAGGACTTCAGCAGCCCCACGCCGCGCACCAGCACCTCGCCGTTGTCGGCGATGCGGATCTCCATGCCCGGCGCGGCCGGGCCGACCGAGTCGAACTTGACCTGCCCGTCCGGCTGCAGGCACACGTAGGCGCAGGTCTCGGTCTGGCCGTAGAACTGCTTCAGGTTCACGCCGATGGAGCGATAGAAGCGGAACAGGTCCGGGCCGATCGCCTCGCCAGCGGTGTAGCCCACGCGGATGCGGCTCATGCCGAGCACGTTGCGCAGCGGGCCGTAGATCACCCATTCGCCCAGCGCGTAGCGCAGCCGGTCCGCCAGTGGCACCGGGCGCTTGTCGAGGATGTCCGCGCCGCAGCGGCGCGCCACGCCCATCGCCCAGTCGTACAGGCGGCGCTTGACCCAGCCAGCGTCCTCCATGCGGATCATCACCTGCGTCAGCAGCCCTTCATAGATGCGCGGCGGGGCGAAGTAGTAGGTGGGGCCGATCTCGCGCAGGTCCGTCATCACGGTCTCCCGCGACTCCGGGCAGTTCACCGTGAAGCCCGCGACCAGCGCCTGCGCGTACGAGAACAGGTTGTCGCCCACCCAGGCCATCGGCAGGTAGGAGAGCACGTCGTCGGCGGGGCCGAGCTTGTCGAACTGGCAGCCGTTGCGCGCCGCGCCGATCAGGCCGCCGTGCGAATGGCAGACCCCCTTGGGCTTGCCGGTGGTGCCGGAGGTGTAGAGGATGATCGCGGTGTCATCGGGCTGGCCGGCCTGCACCTGCTCATCGAAGAATCCGGGGTGCGCGGCATCGTACTCGCGGCCGATCTCCTGGAGGCGTTCGTAGGAGAGCAGCGAGGGATGGTCGTAGTCGCGCAGGCCGCGCGGGTCTTCGTAGATCAGATGGCGCACGGCGCGGCCGCGCGCGGCGAGCTGGGCCTCCACCTCGAGCAGCTTGTCCACCTGCTCCTGGTCCTCGACCACGGCGAACTCGATCTCGGCGTCTTCCAGTACATAGACCATCTCGTTGGCGATGGCGTCCTGGTAGAGCGGCACCGGCACGCCGCCGAGCGCCTGCGCGGCGGTCATCGCCCAATAGAGACGCGGGCGGTTGTCACCCACCACGGCCAGGTTCATGCCCCGCCGGAACCCAAGCGCGGCCAGCCCGCAGGCGAGCGCGCGGACCTCGCGCGCGGCTTGCGACCAGCTATATGTCTGCCAGATGCCGAGATCCTTCTCGCGATGGGCCGGATGGTCCGGCCGCTGCGTGGCGTGCGCCAGCAGGCATCGCGGGAAGGTCGTTGCCGACGATTCCTGCATCGCTGTCTCCTCTCCCCCAGGGGGCGTAGGGGCCACGCCGGGTATCAAGCCGCCGGACCGGTCGCTATACTGGGCGCCAAGCGGCGCTTCTCGCACCGCATCATGCCGCCAAGCCTTGTGACATCAGGCCGGGCCGGTTCCGTAGTGATCGTAAGATAGCCGATGCCATCCCCCCGGGTTGTCACGCCGATGACAATTCCGGGTTAATCCCTACGGGAGCACCGAGTGGCGATTTCCCATGATTTCATCGACCGTTGCGCCTGGGCCGTGGACCTCAGCCCGGCCCAGCGCGAGCGTGTCAAACGCGTGACTACCGTGCGCGAGTACAGCCAGGGCGACTATGTCTGCCACAAGGGCGACCTGGCCGAACACTGGCTGGGGGTGGTGGAAGGCATCATCAAGATCACCACGGTGTCGCCCTCGGGCAAGTCAGTGACCTTCACCGGCGTGCCGACCGGCGGCTGGTTCGGCGAAGGCGCGGTGCTGAAGTCGGAAATCCGCAAATACGACGTGATGGCGCTGCGCCGCTCGCGCATCGCGTTCATCCCGCGCGAGACTTTTCAGTGGCTGCTGGATACCAGCCTGCCGTTCACGCGCTTCCTGCTGATGCAGTTCAACGAGCGGCTCGGGCAGTTCATTGCGGCGGTGGAGTACGAACGGCTGCTGGACATCGATTCGCGCGTGGCGCGCGCGGTGTCGTCGCTGTTCAACGAACACCTGTATCCGGGGCTGGGGAATACGCTGGAGATCTCGCAGGAGGAGATCGGCCTGCTCGCCGGCATCTCGCGGCAGCGCGCCAACCAGGCGCTGAAGGTGCTGGAACAGCAGGGGCTGGTGCGGGTGGACTACGGGGTGATCGAGGTGCTCGACCTGGAGGGATTGCGGCAGTACGGGGAGTGAGTCCCCCTCCCGCTGGGGAGAGGGGGCAAGGCTATCGACTTACTTGCTGTACACGTAAACCCCACGCCCGGTCTTGCGGCCGAGGTAGCCGGCGGCGACCATCTCGCGCATCAGCATCGCCGGACGGTACTTCGGATCGGCGAACTCGGTGTAGAGCACTTCCATCACCGCCAGCATCGTATCCAGGCCAATCATGTCCGCCAGCGCCAGCGGCCCGATCGGATGATTGCAGCCCAGCTTCATCCCCTCGTCGATTTCTTCCGGCGACGCCAGGCCCTCGCCCAGCACGCAGAACGCCTCGTTGATCATCGGGCAGAGAATGCGGTTCACCACGAAGCCCGGGCTGTTCTTCACCGTGATCGGATACTTGCCCAGCCGCTTGGCCAGCGCTTCGACGTCCGCATGCGTGGCATCGCTGGTCTGCAGGCCGCGAATCAGTTCCACCAGCGCCATCATCGGCACCGGGTTGAAGAAGTGCATGCCGATGAAGTGGTCCGGGCGCGAGATCGCCGCAGCCAGCTTGGTGATCGAGATCGACGAGGTGTTCGACGCCACGATCACGTGCGCGCCGACGATGCTGTCGATCTGCTTGAGAATCTTGAGCTTCAGCTCATGGTTCTCGGTGGCAGCCTCGATGACGATATCGGCCTTCTTGAGGTCGTCGTAGGCGGTGCTGCCGTGGATGCGTGCCAGTGCCGCCGCCTTGTCGGCCTCGGTCGCCTTCTCCTTCTTGATCAGCCGGTCCATGCTGCCGGCCACCGTGGCGATGCCCTTCTGCACGGCGGCGTCGCTGATATCGACCATCACCACGTCCAGGCCAGCTACTGCGCAGGCCTGGGCGATGCCGTTGCCCATCGTGCCGGCACCGACGATGCCTACTGTCTTGATTGCCATGTCGAACTTCCTTGTGTCGTTACGTGTATCCGGGAATGAAATCGGGACCGATCAGGCCGGCAGCTTCGCCAGCGCCGCGATTACGCGCTCGGCGTGCTCCTTGAGCACGGCCATGTCCTGCTGCTCGCGCGCATGGCCGCGAATCGGCTGGTCCGCGTAGCGCGGCACGATGTGGAAATGGATGTGCGGCACGGTCTGCCCCGCCGCCACGCCGTTGAACTGGGTGATGACCATGCCGTCCGGCTGGAAGGCCTCGCGCACGGCACGCGCCACGCGCTGCGTGGACTTGATCGCCGCCGCCGCGCCGGCCTCGGACAGGCCGAACAGGTCCACTGCCTGCTCCTTCGGCACGACCAGCGCGTGGCCGTCGGTCTGCGGCATGATGTCCATGAACGCGATGGTGTCCGCGTCCTCGTAGATCTTGAAGCACGGGAGTTCGCCACGCAGGATGCGGGCGAAGATGTTCTGGTTGTCGTACATGGGATCAGGGCCCTCCTTCTGCGTGGCTTGGACCCGCGCAAGGATGACGCGCGGCAACCTTCGAGTGTAGCGCAGCGCGCGCCTACACAACGTCTCCATCAATGGGAATCGTAGTTCGATGAAATCAACGTCCTTGCTGATCTTCCGCAGCAAGTGAACGTTCACGCATTTTCAGTGCCCCGGTCAGCGTTTAAGGTGCAATGCCATGGCAACCGAGGGATTCATCGATGGCACACGCGATCGGCCGTACTGCAGGGTGGAAGGGAACGCTTCGTCTGGCGCTGCTGGCGGGGCTGTGCCTGCCGCTGACAGGGTGCACCGAAGACCAGATGGGACTGGACATTCTTGGATACAACCATACCGACCGCAGCATCTACAGCTTCGGCTGTCAATGAGTATGGCGGCGGCTACTTGGGAGCACACACCGGTGGTGGAAAATTTACGTGTTGCATGAGCATTCCGCGTGCCTACAAGCCAGGCATGACGGTAACCGTCTGGTGGAGCGATTGGGGTGGGGAAAACGCCATGGAGCGCGTCGTGGAAGTGCCACGGTATGGCCCGGATGAAGGCGGACATTTTGCCGTGCATTTCCTGCGTGGCGGCGAGGTCAAGGTGTTCGTCACCATGATGGGCCTCGGGCATCCGGACTATCCGCTCAAGGGTGAGGATGCCGAACTGTGACAAAGACTCTATCCATGCCTGCCAATACGCGTCATCGCCGCGAAACGAAATGGTTCCCCTCAGTCTGGCGTCTTTGCCTATTGGCCGGGCTGTGCTTGCCACTGACAGGATGCATCGAAGACCAGATGACGTTGAATCTGGTGGGCTACAACCATACCGACAGGAGCATCCACCGCTATGGCGTCAATGAATATGGGGGCGGTCACCTGCAAGCGCACCGGGGCGGTGGAGGGTTCACCTGCTGCATCAGCATCCCACGCGCCTACAAGCCCGGCATGACGGTAACGGTCTGGGGGAGCGATTGGGATGGAGAGAACGCCATAAAGCGCGTCGTGGAAGTGCCACGGTATGGCCCCGACGAGGGCGGCCGGTTCGCTGTCCATTTCCTGCGCGGCGGCGAGGTCAAGGTGTTCGTCACCATGATGGGCCTCGGGCATCCGGACTATCCGCTCAAGGGTGAGGATGCCGAACTGTGACAAAGACTTCGTCCATGCCTGCGAATGTCCGGTATCGCCGCGAAACGAAATGGTTCCCCTCAGTCTGGCGTCTTTGCCTATTGGCCGGGCTGTGCCTGCCACTGACCGGGTGCACCGAAGACCGGATGACGTTGAATCTGGTGGGCCACAACCATACCAACAGGAGCATCTACAGTTTTGGCGTCAACGAATATGGCGGTGGCTACCTGGGAGCACACCGCGGCGGCGGGGGACATACCTGTTGCATCAGCATTCCACGCGCCTACCGACCTGGGATGACGGTCACTGTCTGGTGGAGTGACTGGGGTGGGGAAAACGCCATGGAGCGCATTGTGGAAGTGCCACGGTATGGACCAGATGAAGGCGGTGCATTTGCCGTGCATTTCCTGCGCAGCGGGGAGGTCAAGGTGTTCGTCACCATGATGGGCTACTGGCATCCCAACTATCCGCTCAAGGGTGAGGATGCCGAACTGTGACAAAGACTTCGTCCATGCCTGCCAATACGCGTCATCGCCGCGAAACGAAATGGTTCCCGTCAGTCTGGCGTCTTTGCCTATTGGCCGGGCTGTGCCTGCCACTGACCGGATGCACCGAAGACCAGATGACGTTGAATCTGGTGGGCTACAACCACACCGACAGGAGCATCTACCGCTTTGGGGTCAACGAGTATGGCGGTGCGTACTTGGGAGCACATCGTGGCGGCGGAAAATTCACCTGTTGTACAAGCATTCCACGCGCTTACAAGCCGGGTATGACGGTAAAGGTCTGGTGGAGCGATTGGGGTGGAGAAAACGCCATGGAGCGCGACGTGGAAGTGCCACGGTATGGCCCCGACGAGGGCGGCCGGCTCGCTGTCCATTTCCTGCGCGGCGGCGAGGTCAAGGTGTTCGTCACCATGATGGGCCTCGGGCATCCGGACTATCCGCTTAAAGGCGACGAAGCCAAATTGTGAAGTACATCCGAGCCTGAGCAATATGCCATACAACCTTACGATACCTGCACCGATGCCTGCGAATGGACAGCGCGAACTTTCGCTACGAGAAACGATGCAGCGAGCGCGGGTAATGGCCTGTGTTTTCAAGCGGGACCCGGCGCAGTGCCAGGGCCAGGTGTTTGTCAGTCTGTTCTTCGATGGCACGGGCAACAACAAGGATTGGAAGGAGCCCGGGCTTGGCTGCACACAGGCCGAGGCGAATAAGCACAGCAATGTCGCGCGCCTGTATGACGCTCGCGTGGTGGCCCCGGAGGATGGCATCTTCGGCTACTACATTCCCGGCGTGGGAACGCCATTCGAGCAAATTGGCGACTATGGCGGTCCGCTCGGTTTGGGGGCGGGACTTCGGGGCGCGAATCGCATTCACTGGGCGATTCTCAGTGTGCTTGACTCGGTTCATTTGAATTTGACTGGAACCCGCATGCTCCCAGATCACGTGATGAGAGCCGTCGTATCAGGCATGAGCTATGACCCGAATGATCCCATGCGCAAGCTCGCGTTCAAGACCTGGGAGAACAAACTGGCGAAAGTGGTGGCAGACCGCGAGCGCAAGGTCACGCGGATCAATGTCGCGGTGTTCGGATTCTCTCGCGGCGCCGCCGCAGCCCGCGCATTCGCCCATTGGCTGTTCGAATTTCTTGCGCAGAAAGATGGCGTCTACCGGCTGGCTGGCATACCGATTCGCATCCACTTCATGGGCCTGTTCGATACGGTCGCTGCAGTCGGCATCCCCGACGGCATTCCGGGCGCCGACGGCCATGGTTCCTGGGGTGCCCATATGGCCATCCACCCCGCCATCGAACAATGCGTGCATTTCATCGCCCTGCACGAACAGCGCGGCAGCTTTCCGCTGGAAATGGCGCGTGGCAAGCAGGTGGCTTACCCCGGCATGCATTCAGACGTGGGGGGCGGCTACCGGCCCGGTGATCAAGGCAAGGCGATGCCGGATTGGGGATTGTCACCGCAGTTATCGCAGATACCGCTGATCGACATGCACCACGCGGCGCTCGTCGGCGGTGTGCCGCTGTTGTCATCCGATGAAATCCAGGAGGACCCCGGCCTCGCCCGGGCCTTCCATTGCTCCCCGGACCTGATCGCCACCGTCAATGACTTCTATGCGACCTGTGGCATCGCGCCAAGTGCCACCGGCAAGCCGGCAACGCAAGCCTTCCTCGAGGCGCATACCCATCAGTACCTGCAATGGCGCAGCGGCCTGCACTTGCCGGGCCAGGCGCTGGAGCGACGCCGCTTCTACCAGCGGGCGAGAAAGGACCCCGACCAGATCGACCTGCGTGAAGGGGCCGAGGACTTTGCCACCCACCACCGAAGCTTGCGCGTGGCGATGCGTCCGCCTATTCCCGCAGGAGGCCGCGTAGGCCCGAGCATCGCCAACGCGCCGCGCGTGGATGCCGCCACGGCTCGCCTGCTGGCAGCACTGGAAGCGCCGGGCGCCCTGCCACCAAGCGTGCACAAGCTCATGGACGACTACATCCACGACTCGCGGTGCGCGTTCCGACCCACCGGAAAGATGGAGTCCACGGCGCGGACAAACGGCTACTTCCGCTACCGCACCTTCTTCTAGCGTTGCGTCGGCTGCCTGCATCCACTCCTACATGTTGCGCCGATACTGCCCGCCGACCTCGAACAGCGTGTGCGTGATCTGCCCTAACGAGCACACGCGCACGGCGTCCATCAGCACTGCGAACACGTTCTGGTTGGCGATCACGACCTGGCGCAGCCGCTCCAGCATCGCCGGGGCGTCCGCCGTGTGGCCCTGCTGGAATTCCGCCAGGCGGTTCAGCTGGCTCTGCTTCTCCTCCTCGCTCGAACGCGCCAGCTCCAGCTTCTGCGGCGTCGGGTCCCCTTCCGGATTGCGGAACGTGTTCACGCCGATGATCGGCAGCGTGCCGTCGTGCTTCAGCTGCTCGTAGTACATCGACTCCTCCTGGATCTTGCCGCGCTGGTAGCCGGTTTCCATCGCCCCGAGCACGCCGCCGCGCTCGGCGATGCGCTCGAACTCCTGCAGCACGGCCTCTTCCACGAGGTCGGTCAACTCCTCGATCAGGAAGCTGCCCTGATTCGGGTTCTCGCACTTCGCCACGCCCCATTCGCGGTTGATGATGAGCTGGATCGCCAGCGCGCGGCGCACCGATTCGCCGGTCGGCGTGGTGATCGCCTCGTCATAGGCGTTGGTATGCAGCGAGTTGCAGTTGTCGTAGATGGCGATCAGCGCCTGCAGCGTGGTGCGGATGTCGTTGAAGTCGATTTCCTGCGCGTGCAGCGAGCGTCCCGACGTCTGGATGTGGTACTTGAGCTTCTGGCTGCGATCGTTGGCGCCGTACTTGTCGCGCATCGTCACGGCCCAGATGCGGCGCGCCACGCGGCCCAGCACGCTGTACTCGGGGTCCATGCCGTTCGAGAAGAAGAACGACAGGTTCGGCGCGAAGTCGTCGATATGCATGCCGCGCGCGAGGTAGGCCTCCACGTAGGTGAAGCCGTTCGAGAGCGTGAACGCGAGCTGGGAGATCGGGTTCGCGCCGGCCTCGGCGATGTGATAGCCCGAGATCGACACCGAGTAGAAATTGCGCACCTGATGGTGGACGAAGTACTCCTGGATGTCCCCCATCACCTTCAGCGAGAACTCGGTGGAAAAGATGCACGTGTTCTGGCCCTGATCCTCCTTGAGGATGTCTGCCTGCACCGTGCCGCGCACGTTCTGGAGCACCCAGGCGCGGATCTTCGATTCCTCGTCGGCGGTCGGCTCGCGGCCGTTGTCGACGCGGAACTTGTCCAGCTTCTGGTCGATGGCGGTGTTCATGAACATCGCCAGGATGGTCGGCGCGGGTCCGTTGATGGTCATCGACACGGACGTGCTCGGGCTGGTCAGGTCGAAGCCGTCGTAGAGCACCTTCATGTCGTCGAGCGTGGCGATGCTGACGCCCGAGTTGCCGACCTTGCCGTAGATGTCCGGGCGCAGGTGCGGGTCTTCGCCGTAGAGCGTGACCGAGTCGAACGCGGTGGAAAGGCGCTTGGCGTCCATCCCTTCCGACACCAGCTTGAAACGGCGATTTGTGCGGAATGCATCACCCTCGCCAGCGAACATGCGGGTGGGGTCCTCGCCCTCGCGCTTGAACGCGAACACGCCGGCCGTGTACGGGAAGCTGCCCGGCACGTTCTCGCGCATCAGCCATTTCAGGATCTCGCCGTCGTCCTCGAAGCGCGGCAGCACCACCTTGCGGATCTTGGTGCCGGAGAGCGTGGTGGTCACCAGCCCCGTGCGGATCTCCTTGTCGCGGATCTTCACCACGTATTCGTCGCCGCTGTATGCCTGCTGCATCTGCGGCCACATCGCCAGCAGCTTGCGCTCCACGGCGCCGAGCGCGGCGTCACGGTCGGCGGCCAGCGTGTCCAGCGCGGCGGTATCGCCGCTGGCGTCGGACTGCTTCAGCATCGCCCCGGCGGCACGCAGTTGCTGGCGCTCGCGCGCCAGCCGGCTCTGCTCGGCCACGCGGCGATGGTAGGCGCGCACGGTGTCGGCCAGCTCGGCCAGATAGCGGCTGCGCGCCGGCGGCACGATCACGTTCTGGCCAGTCGAGATCCGCCCGCTGGTGGCCGGCAGCACGCCGGGCTTCAGCGCCAGGCCACGCTCGGCCAGGGCGGCGGCCAGCCCCTGATAGAGCATCGTCACGCCGTCGTCATTGAAGCGCGACGCCTGCGTGCCATAGACCGGCATCTCGTCGGGCTTGCTGTGCCACTGCTCGCGGTTGCGCTGCACCTGCTTGGCCACGTCGCGCCAGGCGTCCTGCGCGCCCTTGCGGTCGAACTTGTTGATGGCGACGAAGTCGGCGAAGTCGAGCATGTCGATCTTCTCGAGCTGGCTCGCCGCGCCGAACTCGGGCGTCATCACATAGAGCGACAGGTCCACGTGCGGCACGATGGCCGCATCGCCCTGCCCGATCCCGGACGTCTCCACGATCACCAGATCGAAGCGCGCCGCCTTGCAGGCGGCAATCACGTCCGGCAGCGCCTGGGAAATCTCCGAGCCGGCCTCGCGCGTGGCCAGCGAGCGCATGAAAACGTGCGGATGGTTGATCGCGTTCATGCGGATGCGGTCGCCCAGCAGCGCGCCGCCGGACTTGCGCCGCGACGGGTCGATCGAGATCACCGCGACCGACAGCGCGTCCTGCTGGTCCAGCCGGAAACGGCGGATCAGCTCGTCCGTCAGCGACGACTTGCCGGCACCGCCCGTCCCCGTAATGCCGAGTACCGGCGTGGTGGCGGTCTTCGCCTGAGCATGGAGGGTCTCGACCAGCGCCGGGTCGGCGCGGCCGTTCTCGAGCGCGGTCATCAGCTGGGCCAGCGCGCGGCGGTCGCCGCCGGCCACGGCATCGAGCGAGGTGGGCGCGTAGCGGGTCAGGTCGATGTCGCAGCGCTGCACCATGTCGGCGATCATGCCGGCCAGGCCCATGCGCTGGCCGTCCTCGGGACTGTAGATGCGCGCCACGCCGTAGGCCTGCAGTTCGCGGATCTCGTCCGGCACGATCACGCCGCCGCCGCCGCCGAACACCTGGATGTGCTCGCCGCCGTGCTCGCGCAGCAGATCGATCATGTATTTGAAGTATTCGACGTGCCCGCCCTGATAGCTGGAGATGGCGATGCCCTGGGCGTCTTCCTGCAGCGCGGCGGTCACCACCTCGTGCACGGAGCGGTTGTGCCCCAGGTGGATCACCTCGCAGCCGTGGGACTGGAGGATGCGCCGCATGATGTTGATCGAGGCGTCGTGGCCATCGAACAATGACGCGGCGGTCACAAACCGCACCTTGTTGGTCGGCGAAGCGGGCGTGGTGGGCGAAATGGGGCCCTTGCCCGTGGCTGCGCGCGGCTTGGGCGCCGCGGTCCTGCTCACATCGGAAAGATCAGTCATTGTCTCCACCGCTCGGATATGTGGCTGGCGTGCCACGCGCCGGCGGTTCTGACGACCGCACTGACGGGGCCGGACGATTATATGACGTTTACGTTAACGTAAGGCAAGGCGGGCAGGAAGGCTGCGCGCCGAGGGTCATGGCGGCATCCTCGCATGGCGGGAGGGATTGGACTAGCGGGGTTGGCCCGGATGGATCGCGGCAGGCACTTGCCCGCCGCGCGGCGTTGCGGAGGCTCAGGCGTGGATCTGCGGGCAGTCGCCGAAGGCGTCCGTCTTGCGGGCGCGCCACCGGCGCAGCAGTTGCCGGGCGATGGCGGCGGCACGTTGGAGCGAGAGCGGCGCGGGGGTCTCGGCCAGTTGGAAGCGGGCCAGCAGCGACTCGCCCGACAGCCAGACCTGCGCGCCCTCGGGTAGCGCGAAGATGTCGCCCGGCCGCAGCCAGATATCGGCGGCCTGCCCTTCGATGGTCAGCCACAGCCGGCCTTCGAGCACGGCAACGCTCTGGCCATGCCGGACACGCCAGCTCACGGGCTTGCCCGGTTCATCGAGTTCAAAGGTCCTGAGTTCACGCATGGGGGTCTCCTCGTTCTGCCCGACGGAGCGGCGTCGAAGGACAACGCGGACGCCTCCGCCACGCTTCCATTATTCATGGCGAGGATTACAATCCCATGCACAGTTCCGAACAGTTTTCGATGAACTGTTCAGTAGTTTTTGCTGACAGTTCGCCGCCACCCCCCGCCGCCCCCGCCATGAAGCTCGTCCTCGACCCCTCCACCGGTGTACCGCTGACCGAGCAGATCGTGCTCGCCGTCAAAGCCTGGATCAGCTCGCGCGAGGCACTGCCCGGCGCCCGCCTGCCATCGATCCGCCAGTTGGCCGCCGAACACAACATCAGCCGCTTCCCGGTTATCGAGGCCTATGACCGACTGGTCTCCCAGGGGCTGCTCGATTCCCGCCAGGGCTCGGGCTTCTATGTGGCGGACAGCACGCTGGCCGGCCGCAGCGGCCGGGGCTGGTCCGACCCGAGCCTGGCCGAAGACCTGTCGGTCCATATCATCGACCAGTTCCACCACCCCAGCGGCGCGCTGAAGCTGGCTGGCGGCTTCGTGCCCGAGGAATGGCGCGATGTGGAGGGGCTGACGCAGGCCATCCGCCATATCACCCGGCATGACATCGACAGTGTGATCCACTACGCCACGCCGCTCGGCCACCCGGAGCTGCGCAAGCAAGTGCTCACGCGCGTGCGGCAGGTGGGCGTGCAGGCCGAGCTGTCGCAGGTGCTGATCACCACTGGGGCCAGCCAGGCGCTCGACCTCGTCGTGCGGCACCTGCTCAAGCCTGGCGACACCGTGTTCGTCGAAGACCCCGGCTACTACAACCTGTTCGGCCTGCTGCGGCTGCACGGCGTGCAGCTGGTGGGCGTGCCGCACACCCCGAACGGCCCCGACCCGGAAGCCTGCGAGCGCCTGCTGCGCGACCACAAGCCCAAGCTGTTCTTCACCAACAGCATTCTCCAGAACCCCACTGGCTCCACGCTGACGCCCCCGGTGGCGTTCCGCCTGCTCGAACTGGCGCGCAAGCACAACTTCCGCTTCGTCGAGGACGACATCTTCTCGGACTTCCAGCTCACGTTCACCGACCGGCTGGCCACGCTCGATCAGCTCGAGCACGTCATCTATATAGGCRGATTCTCAAAGACCGTGTCGGCGGCGCTGCGCGTGGGCTACCTCGTGGCCGACAAGGCGCTGGTCAAGGACCTGATCGACGTGAAGGTGTTGACCAGCGTGGCCGGCTCGCATTTCGCCGAAGCCGTGACGGCGACAATGCTGGAACGCGGCGCCTATCGCAAATATGTGGAGCGGCTGCGCGTGCGCACCCGCGAGGTCACCGCCGATGCGGTGAAGATCCTCGGCGAGAGCAACTGGGACGTGTTCTGCGAGCCGGCGGGCGGCAACTTCCTGTGGGCCCGGCCGCGCGGCATGGCCGACTCGCGCGACCTCGTCACGCTCGGCGAGCAGTACGGGATCGCGCTGGCGCCGGGGCACTTCTTCCGCCCGGCCGGCGAGACCACGCCCTGGGTGCGCATCAACTCGGCCTATGCCGGCGAGGCGCGCTCGCGCGCGTTCCTGGCCGATGCCGGATCGCGAGACAGCTAGGCCTCCGCGTCGCCGCCGTGGTTGTGCAGCACGGCGTTGCGGCGCGAGTAGGCGAAGTAGACCACCAGCCCGAGCGCGAGCCAGCACAGGAAGGCGACCCACGTCAGCCATTGCAGGTGCGCCATCAGGAACAGGCAGAACCCCACCGCCAACAGCGGCACCACGGGCACGCCGGGGCAGTGGAAGCCGCGCGGCAGGTCCGGCCGGGTGCGGCGCAGCACCAGGATGGCAATCGAGATCAGCGTGAAGGCTGCCAGCGTGCCGATATTGATCAGCTCGGCCAGCACGTTCAGCGGCACAAAGCCGGCGATGGCGGCGAAGATCAGCCCGACCGTCCAGGTGGCGACGAACGGCGTGGCGTGCACGGGATGGACGGCCGAGAGCGCCTCGGGCAGCAGCCCATCGCGCGACATCGCAAAGATGATCCGCGTCTGCCCGTAGGTCATGACGAGGATCACCGTGGTCATGCCGAGGATGGCGCCGAGATCGACAAACCCCGCCACCCAGTTCTGCCCGGCGTACTGGAGCGCCAGCGACACCGGGTGATCGACCCCCGCGAACTTCGCGTACGGCACGATGCCGGTCATGATGGCGGCCACCACCACATAGAGAATGGTGCAGACCGCCAGCGAGCCGATGATGCCGATCGGCAGGTCCCGGCGCGGGTTGCGCACCTCCTCCGCCGCCGAAGTCACCGCGTCGAAGCCGATGAAGGCGAAGAACACCAGCGCGGCGGCGTTGAAGATGCCGGTCATGCCGAACGGCGCGAACGGCTCCCAGTTGACCGGCCGCACATGCCACACGCCGACGACGATGAACAGCAGCACCACGCTGACCTTGATCGCCACCATCACGTTATTGAGCCGCGCCGACTCGCGCACGCCGTAAGACACCACCCAGGTAATCGCCAGCATGATCAGCACGGCCGGCAGGTTCAGCATGGTCTCCACACCGGGCACCGCCCCCGGCGCCGCCGTGAGCGCCACGGGTAGCCGAATCCCGAATCCGGCCACCAGCGACTGGAAGTACCCCGACCACCCCACCGACACCGCCGACGTGGCCAGCCCATATTCGAGCAGCAGATCCCACCCGATCATCCACGCCACGATCTCCCCCAGCGTCGCGTAGCTATAGGTATAGATCGACCCCGACACTGGGATGGCCGACGCAAACTCGGCATAGCAAAGCGCCGCAAACCCGCACGCCATCGCCGCGATCACGAACGACACCGTCAACGCCGGCCCCGCCGTGAGCGCCCCGGTCCCCGTCAACACGAAGATCCCGGTGCCGATGATGGCGCCAATCCCCATCATCACCAGATCCACAGGCCCGAGCACCTTGCGCAACCCGTCGTGCGCGCTGACCTCGAGCATGGCATCGATGTTCTTGGTGCGAAACAGACTCATGGCGAGGGCTCCGACGGGGGTGGGTCAGATCATTGTTGTGCTTGGGGACGGTTTGGGGAAGGGGAATATCGGCTGGGTCTCTCGCACGCATTGACTCCCTCTGATGACATTTTCAACATTTCAGTGCGTTGCGCTATGTACTATTGGCCCATGCTGACCCTTGACACAGACGACTTCAAGCTTCAAATCAGGCCGGTTTCCGCGCGGCGTGAAGAGCCGGGAGGCCCCTATCTCGAATGGATCGATGTCCGGATCGACTTGACTGCCCCGGGCATTCGCGCCGAGGGGGCATGGAGTGTCATGCCTGGGGAATTGCGGCAGTTTCAACAACAGCTGGAGACCATGCAAACCCAACTCCAGGTGGGACAAACAGCCGAGTTGGCAGGTGTTGAAGCTGGCTTTTCGCTGATATTGCGAACGCTTGATCAAGGGCAGATCATTGGCGACTGGCGGTTTCAGCCAGCACCACCCGTTGGCGCATGGATTACAGGGCAATGTGGGCTGGATCAGTCCTTCCTAGGCGAACTTCTGCGAGGGATCGACGCGCTTCTGTCCTTTTCTGGTTGAGCCATCTAGGCTGCCTCAATAAGAAACTGCGGAGTCCACACACCCGCCATTCCGCACTTCTCACCATCACTTCGCCACCGGCATCATGCAGCGCGTGTAGAACCAAGCCAGCCTCAGGCCACTGCAACATTTTCGTTACGAACCCGCGCGGTTTGAGATATCTCAAATGTGTCTGGCCGTTGAACAGCTAGCGTCGATCCTCCTTTTCTGACAGGAGGTAGGTTGCAATGGCTCAGTTGGACGAGATGGAAGGCGTGCGCGTAGTCCTGAGCGCGCCGCAGTTGGCTGCGGTGCTTGCGCATCGCTCGATCAGCCCCGCTGAAACGATGAGCAACCGCCTGTGGGGCGGCCTGGACATCGTCGGCGGCGTGCTGGAGATGGTCGGTGCCGGGGTGCTATGCATCGCACCGGAGCCGACCGGGGTCACCAAGGCAGGTTGCATCGCCTTTGGCATGCATGGCGCCGACACCGCCTGGCGGGGCATGCGGCAGGCATGGCCCGGGCGCGACACGGCAACCCTGACCCAGCGGGGCGCCGCCAAGCTGGCCCACACAATGCGGGCGCCGCCCGATATGGCCAACAACATCGGGCTGTCGCTGGACATCGGCGTAGGCTTCGGGCTTGCGGGGATGTTGAAGGCCGCGCGGGTGGCGAGCATTACGCTGGGGCGCATCAATTTGATGCAGCATGAAGCGAAAACTGCGGGCGGCTTGGGCGGGCATACGATCCTGAAACACATCGGGCAAACTGAAGCCCAATTGCGCGCCCGTTTGGTACGGGAGTCGAAGCGGGGTAGGGTATCGACATTCACCAATCTGCACACTGCCGAATGGGCGATTTCCGACGTCATGCGTCGGGAGCAAAATCGAATAGCGGGATGGGCCGCCACCGGAAAAGGCCGACTGGTCCTCACATCTAGCTTGGGGAAACCTGTAGGGAAAGTGCTGTTTCGGAATTCAGGCAAGATGCATGACGCCACTAGCGTTACTGTAGTGCTGGAACCCGTCAGCTACAACGACATGCCGTTCTATATAGTGACGGCCTATACCGGACTTTGACTCCAGATGGCGACACCCAAATACCCTCAACTTTGGCACCTTATCATCGGCTACTTTAACGAGGACGCGGACATGTGGGGAGAAAATATCGAGGAAATCGTCGAGACCTACATGCGTCAATCGGATCCTGACATGCGCAAGAGCGTGATGCGCGAGATAGAAAACATAAAGGCAGACCACCCTTTCGATCTGGATGCAGCGTTTGAGAATCTGTTTGGCGGTGAGCCTGACCCGGCGTTATGGGGTTACACCACGCAATCATTCCTGAATGAGATTGCAAGGGTGCTTCGACAATAAAAAACGGCAGGGTCAAAATCCTGCCGTTTCGCACTTCTACGACCTTTCCCTACACCCTCACTTCGCCACCGGCATCGTGAATTCGGCGCCCTTGCCGATACTGTCGGGCCAGCGCTGCATGATGCTCTTGTAGCGCGTGTAGAACCGCACGCCTTCCTCGCCGTAGGCGTGGTGGTCGCCGAACAGGGAGCGCTTCCAGCCGCCGAACGAGTGCCAGGCCATGGGGACTGGAATTGGCACGTTGATGCCCACCATGCCCACCTGGATCTGGCGCGAGAACGCGCGGGCGATGCCGCCGTCGCCGGTGTAGCACGACACGCCGTTGCCGAATTCGTGGCGGTTGATCAGGTCCACGGCTTCGGCGAAGTCGTGCACGCGCACCACGGACAGCACCGGGCCGAAGATCTCTTCCTTGTAGATCGTCATGTCCGGCTTCACGTGGTCGAACAGCGTGCCGCCGACGAAGAAGCCGCCGTCGTGGCCGTCCACCTTGTGGCCGCGCCCGTCCGTGACCAGCGTGGCGCCTTCGGCCTCGCCCTTGGCGATGTAGCCCTCGACCTTGGCCTTGTGCACGCCAGTCACCAGCGGGCCCATTTCGGCGTCGGCGTCCATGCCGTTGCGGATCTTCAGCGCGCGGGCGCGTTCGGCTAGGCGCGGCACGAGCTTGTCGGCCACGTCGCCCACCGCCACCGCGACCGAGATCGCCATGCAGCGCTCGCCGGCGGAGCCGTAGGCGGCACCGATCAGCGCGTCCACGGCCTGGTCCAGGTCCGCGTCCGGCATCACCACGAGGTGGTTCTTGGCGCCGCCCAGCGCCTGCACGCGCTTGCCGTGCTTGGTGCCTTCCGTGTAGATGTACTCGGCGATCGGCGTGGAGCCGACGAACGACAGCGCCTGCACGTCCGGGTGGGCCAGCAGCGCGTCCACGGCGGTCTTGTCGCCCTGCACCACGTTGAACACGCCATCGGGCAGGCCGGCCTGCTTGAGCAGGTCGGCGATCAGCAGGCTTGGCGAGGGGTCGCGCTCGGACGGCTTGAGCACGAAGGTGTTGCCGCAGGCCAGCGCCACCGGGAACATCCACATCGGCACCATCACCGGGAAGTTGAACGGCGTGATGCCGGCCACCACGCCCAGCGGCTGGCGCAGGTTCCAGTTGTCGATGCCGCCGCCGATGTTGTCGGTGAAGTCGGTCTTGAGCAGGTTGGGGATGCCGCAGGCGAACTCCACCACCTCGATACCGCGCGTGACCTCGCCCTTGGCGTCCGAAAACACCTTGCCGTGCTCGCGCGTGATCAGCGCGGCCAGGTCGTCATGATGCTTGTCCAGCAGTTCCTTGAACTTGAACAGGATGCGCGCGCGGCGCAGCGGGGCCAGTTCGGACCATGCCGGAAACGCTGCCTTGGCGGCGGCCACGGCGGCACCGACGTCTTCGGCGCTGCCCAGCGCCACGCGCGCAGCCACCTCGCCGGTGGCGGGGTTGAATACCTCGGCGAAACGGCCGGTACCCTCGGCGGCGGCGCGGCGGACGCTACCGCCGATGTAGTGATGGATTTCGGCGATCTGCCGGTTTTCAGCGATGTTCACTGCGTCTTCCTCTCAGTCTGTCTTGGCGAGCCCCTGTACGGGCTTATTGCACGTCGTTCAGCACTTGCCTGACGGTATCGAACAACTGGTCGATCTCTGCCTCGGAAATGATCAGCGGCGGCGAGAACGCCAGGATGTCGCCGGTGTAGCGCACCAGCACGCCGCGCTCGAGGCATTTCAGGAAGGCCTCGTAGGCGCGCGCGCCCGGTTGGCCGGGGCGCGACTCCAGCTCCACGCCGGCCACCAGCCCCAGGTTGCGGATGTCCTTCACATGCGGCGCACCGCGCAGGCCATGCACGGCCGACTCGAACTTCGGCGCCAGTTCGGCGGCACGGCCGAACAGGTTGTCACGCTGGTACAGGTCCAGCGTGGCGATGGCCGCCGCGCACGCCAGCGGATGGCCGGAATAGGTATAGCCGTGCAGCAGCTCGATGCCGTTCGGCGCCCCGGCGTTGACCACGGTGTCGTGCACGTCGCGGCGCACAGCCACGGCGCCCATCGGCACAGCGGCGTTGTTGATGGCCTTCGCCATCGTGATCAGGTCCGGCGTCACGTTGAAGCGCTCGGCGGCGGTGGCGGTGCCAAGGCGGCCGAACGCCGTGATGACCTCATCGAAAATCAGCAAAATGCCATGCTTGCTCGTGATCTCGCGCAGCTTCTCGAGATAGCCGACCGGCGGCACCAACACGCCTGCCGAACCCGCCAGCGGCTCGACAATCACGGCGGCCACGTTCGAGGCATCGTGCAGCGCGATGATGCGCTCGAGTTCATCGGCCAGATGGGCGCCCCACTGCGGCTGGCCCTTCGAGTACGCAGCCTCGGCGATGTTCAGCGTGGCCGGCAGGTGGTCCGTGCCCGGCATCAGGTTGGCCGACCAGGTCTTGCGATTCGGGCCGATGCCGCCCACGGCCATACCGCCGAAGCCCACGCCGTGGTACCCGCGCTCGCGGCCGATGATGCGCGTGCGCTGGCCTTCGCCCCGCGCGCGGTGGTAAGCCAGGGCGATCTTCAGCGCCGTATCGACCGACTCCGAACCCGAGTTCGTGAAGAAAATGCGATCCAGCGTCTTCGGCATGATCGCGGCCAGCTTGGTGGCAGCCTCGAACGAGAGCGGATGGCCCATCTGGAACGGCGGCGCGTAGTCCAGCGTGGCGGCCTGCCGGGCGATGGCATCGACGATCTCCTTGCGGCCATGGCCGGCGGCCACGCACCAGAGGCCGGCACAGCCGTCCAGGACCTTGCGGCCGTCGTGGGTGGTGTAGTACATGCCGCTGGCCGAGGCCAGCAGGCGCGGGGCGGCCTTGTACTGGCGATTGGCGGTGAACGGCATCCACAGGGCATCCATATCGGGGATCACGGTCTTGGCGGCGTCCATACTTTCTCCTCAGCAATCAGGGGTAGGGGGCGCGGAGCGAAGCGCCCCGGCACGGATTCCGGCAACTCTACCGGCGCGGTCGGGCCGCACGAATATACGGTCGGGAGATCGCTGCCTTACCGTACAGTGTAGACAGCCTCGACTGTACAGATAGCGGATTGGGGCGCGAAGCCACGCGGCGGCCCCGATCGACGGTGATACGGCGCTTCACCGCTGCACCGCACCAATGGGAAAGGTGCCCGGTCGCGCGGCGTGGCAGCCAGTACACTGTACAGGTTTCGCGCCCTGTCGAGTGCCTGATGCTTAACCTGAACCTCGTCCGCAGCCGCCGTGGCGGCGACACCCTGACCGAACAGATCGTGGCCGGCATCGTCGCGCTGGTGGACCGCCGCGCGCTGCGTGCCGGCACCCCCCTGCCCTCGGTGCGCCGCTTTGCGCAGCAGCACAACGTCAGCACGTTCACGGTGGCGGAAGCCTACGGCCGGCTGACCGCGCTGGGCTACCTCGCGGCGCGCCCCGGCTCCGGCTACACGGTGGCGCACCGCCACGCGCCGGCCGGCCATGCCCGCGCGCCCCACTGGGAGGCGCCGGGGCTCAACGCCGCCTGGCTGCTTTCCGATGTGTTCGCCGACCATTCCGTGCCGATCAAGGCCGGCGCGGGCTGGCTGCCGGGCGACTGGCTCAACGAGGAAGGGCTGCACCAGGCCATGCGCAGCGCCGCGCGCGTGCCGGCCGCGCAGGTCTCGGGCTACGGCCATCCCTATGGCTTCGCGCCGCTGCGCGAGCACATCGCCGCGCATATGAGCCAGTACGGCATGCCGGTGCAGGCGCAGCAGGTGGTGCTGACCCAGGGCGCCACGCAGGCGCTGGACCTCGTGGTGCGCACGCTGCTGCGCCCTGGGGACACGGTCCTCGTGGAAGCGCCCTGCTATTGCAATCTATTGCAGATCCTGCGGCTGGCCGGGTTGCGCGTAGTGGGCGTGCCGCGCACGGCGGCCGGGCTCGATACCGACGCGCTCGAAGACACCATCCGCCAGCACACCCCGCGCGCGCTGTTCGTCAACACGGTGTTGCAGAACCCCACCGGCGCCAGCCTGACGAGCATGAACGCCTTCCGCGTGCTGCAACTGGCCGAACAGCACCGGCTGCTGGTGGTGGAGGACGATATCTACCGCGAACTGGCTCCGGCCGGCTCGCCGATGCTGGCGGCGATGGACGGCCTCTCGCAGGTGGTCTACGTGAACGGATTTTCGAAGACCATCACGCCGTCGCTGCGCGTGGGCTACCTCGCGGCGAGCCCGGATCTGGCGAAGGCTTTCGCGCGGACCAAGATGGCGGTGGGACTGACCTCGTCCGAGGTCACGGAGCGACTGGTGTATTCCGTACTGACCAGCGGCCACTATGGCCGCCACGTGGCGGCTTTGGCCGAACGGCTACGCGCGCAACAGGATCGCGTGACGGAAAAGATGGAAGCGCACGGGCTGGAGGTGCTGCTGCGGCCCGAAGGGGGGATGTTCGCCTGGGCGCGGCTGCGGGGCGACGACGCGCCGCCCGCAAGCCGCCTCGCCACGCTGGCGCTGGACCACGGCATCTGGCTGGCACCGGGCTCGTACTTCGAGCCCGATGAGACCGATTCCCCGTGGATCCGCTTCAACGTGGCGACGAGCGACGCCCCGGCATTGTGGACATTCTTCGAGGCCTGCCGCGCCGGCCAACTGCCGCGCGCGGCCTAGCCTGAGACGCCTCAGAAGCGGTAACGCACGTACCCGGTGTAGAAGTTGCTGCCCGGGTTCGGCCCCTTGATGCTGGCGTTGGAGATGTGCTGGAAGCGGAAGCCCGCTTCCGTGTTGGCATTCTTGCCGAAGCCCACGCCGATACCGACCATGTCGGAGAACTGGAACGCCGTGCCCGAACGGTGTTCGTCGGACGTGCCGGTGTGGGACTGCACGCGCAGCCCCACCGACGCCTCGGCGAACGGCACGAAATAGCCACCGCGCTTTTCCACGCGCAGGATCGGCGATACGCCAAACTCGAACAGGTTCTGCTGGTTGGTGCCGCTACGTGCATCCCATCCGGCGACGTTGAATTCGCCCTGCAGGCGGAACAGCCAGCCTTGCGGATTGCCGTACTGGATCGGGGTGTTGAAGTTCAGCCCGAGTTCGTATTTGTTGATGTTATGGCCGGGATCACGGCCATAGGCCACGTGCACGGCGGGATGGCTCCAGCCAACCAGTTCCTCGGCGCTGGCGGCCGACGTGGCGCCCGCGGCCAGCGCGGCAACGGCAAGAGTCCGGGTGATAAACAGGGTACGAGCGGAGAGGGCGGAATGCATGCGGCGTTCTTGTTGTTCTGTCTTCATGAGGAGGACTACGAAGAGAGATGGCTCGACAACACAACTCGGCGCGATTGACGGACCCTGCCCGCTTCCGAGAAGGAACGCGGGCGATCAGGCCCAGAGTCGCTCGACCAACCAGCTCGCGGCAACGCAAATTCCGAGCCAGACGGCGAGGCAACCTGCAATAAATCGGTACGTCATTGTGGAAAGGGACTTCTGAGGGGGTCTTGGAATGGAAATGTGCGCGGATTATACATCCATCCGTGAATGTATGTTTGCCTCGAACTCTGCCGAGTCAAACACTGCGCAGTCAGACCATGCCAAAAGTCCTCAGTTCGCCATAATGCCAGTGAGCGGCGAACCGTGCACTGTGCCGAGCGCGGCGGATCGTACAACACACTGTTCCCCCGACGCACACAATCTGTGCCGATAACGACGCCCGTCAGCCGCGCAGGAACGGCAGCACTTCCGCAAGTAGCTGTTCCGGCACTTCCTCCGCAATATAGTGACCGCTCGGCAAGGCATGACCCGTCACCCGGCGGGCCACCTTGCGCCACTCCTCCAGCGGCTGGAAGCACTTGCCGACCGCACCGTCGGCGCCCCACAGGGCCAGCATTTCGCACTCCACCTGGCGTCCGGCCTCGGCGTCGGCGCGATCATGCTCCAGGTCGATGCCGGCGCTGGCGCGATAGTCCTCGCACAGGCCGTGGGCGGCGCCGGGCAGCTTCAGGCAGCGCAGGTACTCGGCCAGCGCGGCCTCGGTGAACGGGGCGAGGCCGGCGCTGCGCGAGCCCATGGTCTGGCGCAGGTAGAGGTCGGGGTCGGCCTCGATCAGCGTTTCGGGGAACGGGGTGGGCCGGATCAGGAAGAACCAGTGCCAGTAGGCGCGCGCGAAGGCTTCCGAGGTCTGGGCATACATCGCCAGCGTCGGGGCGATGTCCAGCGTGACGAGCTTTTCCACGGCCTGCGGGTGGTCGAGCGCCAGCCGGTGCGCCACGCGTGCCCCGCGATCATGCGCCAGCACGCGGAACCGCTCGAAGCCGAGCGCCCGCATCACCGCCATCTGGTCGGCCGCCATGGTCCGCTTGCTGTAGTTCGCGTGATCCGGCAGGCCGACGGGCTTGTCGCTGTCGCCATAGCCACGCAGGTCCGTGGCCACCACCGTGAAATGCCGGGCCAGCTCGCCAGCCACCTTGTGCCAGATCACATGCGTTTGCGGATGGCCATGCAGCAGCAGCAGCGGCGGGCCCTCCCCGCCGACCACGGCGTGAATCGCCACGCCCTGGCTGTCGATCCGGTGTGTTCTGAATCCTTCAAACATCGGCTGTCTCCTTGGTCCTTGATGCGTCGATGCGTCAATGTGGCAAGCCGTGCCATGGTAGTCGCCGCGCATGGGATGCGCATCGGCGGGCAGTGTAATCGCGGAATCCATCGCTATAATTGCGCGAACCGAACTTCATTCGTGCGCTCGATTCACGAATTGCCGCCACCCATGGACACCTTCTCGGATCTCGCCTTCTTCGTCCTGCTGGTCAAGCGCGGCAGCCTCGCCGGCGCGGCGCAGCAGCTTGGCGTCACGCCCTCGGCCGCCAGCAAGCGGCTGGCGGCGCTGGAGGCGCGGCTGGGCGTGCGACTGCTCAACCGCACCACGCGCCGGCTGTCGGTCACGCCCGAGGGCGAGTCCTACCTGGCCCAGGGCGGGCGCATCCTGGCCGAGCTGGAGGAACTCGAACAGGGCCTCGGCGGCAGCCGGGTGGCGCCGCGCGGGCTGCTACGGGTGAACGCGACGCTCGGATTCGGCAGGCGCCACATCGCCCCGCTGGTCAGCGACTTCCTGCAGGTCTATCCCGATGTCGAAGTCCAGCTGCAACTGACCGACCGGGCGATGAACCTTGCCGAGGAAGGCTACGACGTCGGCATCCTCCTCGGTGACCTRCCCGATGCGCGGCTCAACGCCCGCCTGCTCGCGCCGAACCGCCGGCTGCTGTGCGCGTCGCCGGCCTACCTCGCGCGGCACGGCGAGCCGGCCTCGCCGCGCGCATTGCAACAGCATCGTTGCATTGTGATCCGCGAGAGCGAATCGGCCTACGGCACGTGGCATCTCCAGTCGGCCGGCCGGCAGGAGACCGTGAAGGTGCGCGGCCATGCCGCGACCAACGATGGCGAGGCGGCGGCGAACTGGGCGCTCCAGGGGCATGGCATCGTGCTGCGTTCGGAGTGGGAGGTGGCGCCGCTGCTGCGCTCGGGCCGGCTGCGGCAGGTGCTGGCCGACTGGGCCTCGCCGCCGGCGGACATCTACGCCGTGTATCTCACGCGCGACAAACTTTCGGCCCGCGTGCGTGCCTTTGTCGACTTTCTGGCCGAACGGCTCGGCGCGTACGAGCAGACCGCGCCCTATCACGGCTGGTAGCCGGCGCGGCTACCCCTGCCGGCGGCAGGGTGGCGGGTGACCGGGCGCGCCATGACTGGTACGCTTGGGCAGCGCCCCCCAAACCACTCCAGACTCCCTCCCGACATGCACACGCACGATCTGTCCGCGTGGACCCATTCCCACGTCTTCAATGCCGGCAATCCGGCAGCCGAGCGCAGCACGCGCCTGGTCATGTGGATCACGCTCGCCACCATGGTGGTGGAGATTGCCGCCGGCCTCTGGTTCAACTCGATGGCCCTGCTGGCGGACGGCTGGCACATGAGTTCCCACGCGCTGGCGATCGGCCTCTCGGCCTTCGCCTACGCCGCCGCGCGCCGGCTGGCCAACGATGCCCGCTTCACCTTCGGCACGTGGAAGATCGAGGTGCTGGCGGCCTTCGCCAGTTCCATCGTCCTGCTGGGCGTGGCCGCGCTGATGATCGCCGGCTCGGTCGAACGGCTATTCACCCCGCAGGCCATCCACTACCAGGAGGCGATGGCCGTCACCACCATCGGCCTGCTCGTGAACCTGGGCTGCGCGTTCATCCTCGGCGGCGCGCACCATCACGGGCACGATCATGGCCATGCGCATGCGCACGATCACCACGGACATGCCGATCACCATCATCACGACATCAACCTGCGTTCGGCCTATATCCACGTGATTGCCGATGCGGCCACCTCGGTGCTGGCCATCGTGGCGCTGGCCGGCGGCTGGTGGCTGGGCTGGAGCTGGCTCGATCCGGTGATGGGGCTGGTGGGCGCGGCGCTGGTCGGTCGCTGGGCGATCGGGCTGATGCGGCAGAGCGGCACGGTGCTGCTGGACCGCGAGATGGACCACCCTGTTGTGGACGAAGTGCGAGAGGTGCTGGCCGAGTTCCAGCACGGAGAAGACGGCACGCGCGTGACCGACCTGCACGTCTGGCGCGTGGGCCGCGAGCAGTTCGCCTGCATCGCCAGCCTGGTCACGCACGACGCCACGCTCACGCCGCAGCGCGTGCGGCAGGCGCTATCGATCCATGAGGAGCTGGCCCACGTGAGCGTGGAGATCAGCCTGTGCGATGACGGGGCACCGCGCCGGGCGGCCCGTCATCGTCATCCGCACTAGTCGAAACCCGTCGAATTACGGCAGCAGCAGGATGGCGCCGGTGGTCTCGCGGCGCTCGGCGGCCTCGTGCGCGCGGGCGACCTCGGCCAGGGGGAAGCGGGCGCCGATCTCCACCTTCACCTGGCCGGTGGCGATGGCATCGAACAGGTCCTTCGCATTGGCGCGGAAGCGGGCCGGGTCCGCGTTGTGCGGGAACACCGAGGGCCGGGTCAGGAACAGGCAGCCCTTCTTGTTCAGGATTTCCGGCTCGATGGCCGGCGCCGGGCCGGACGCCCCGCCGTACAGCACCACCAGTCCGAAGGTCTGGGCGCAATCGAGCGAGCCCATGAAGGTGTCCTTGCCCACGGCGTCGTAGACCACGGTCACGCCCTGGCCGCCGGTGGCGTCGCGCACCTGCTTGACCCAATCCGCCTGCTTGTAGTCGATGGCGATGTCGCAACCCGCCGCGCGGGCGCGCTCGCACTTGGCCGGGCCGCCGGCCGTGCCGATCACGCGCGCGCCGAGCGCCTTCGCCCAGCCGGCCAGGATCTGGCCCACGGCACCGGCGGCGGCGTGGACCAGGACCGTGTCACCGGGCTTCACGGCGTGCGTGTGGCGCACCAGATATTGGGCGGTCATGCCCTTGAAGATCACGGCGGCAGCCTGCTCGTCGCTGAGGTTGTCGGGCAGCTTGACCAGCTTGTCCGCCGGCACGTTGCGCGCTTCGGCGTAGGCGCCGAGGCCGGCGTTCATGTACGCCACGCGATCGCCCACGGCGATGTCCGTCACGCCCGCGCCCACCGCCTCCACCACGCCGGCCGCCTCGTGGCCGAGCCCCGTGCCCACCGGCAGCGGATAGGTGCCGCGGCGCTGGTACACATCGATGAAGTTGAAGCCGATGGCGGTATGCCGCACGCGCGCCTCGCCGGCCGCCGGCGCCGGCAGCTCGACCGGCGTGAGCTGCATCACTTCGGGCGCGCCGAATTCCTGGAGGCGGATGGCACGGACAGTGGTCGTCATGGGGTCTCCCTGGTCAGGCTTGCAGAATTGGAGCCCCGATTATTGTCGCTTTTGTAAAACCTTGCCGAAGGCGGGCCAATCAAGGAAAAACCATCAGGTCAGCACCGCGCACATGCACAACGCGCTGGTGTTGCGCAGGCGCTGGAATTCCTCACTCTCGAGGACTTCTGGGGGCAGCTTGGAGGCGTGGATCAGCGAGAAACCGTAGCGGGCGAAGTAGCTCGGGCAACTCGAGGTCAGGAGCACCGCGCGGCGCGTGCCGTTGGCGCGGGCACGCATCATCACCGCGGTGACGAGGTGGCTGGCCACGCCCTGGTCGCGCCATTCGCGCAGCACGGCCACCGAGCGGACGATGGCCGTATCGCCGAAGCGCTCGGCGCAGGCGCAGCCGACCAGCTCCGACTCCATCAGGGCCACGTGGAACTCGCCCACCAGACGCGGCAGCTCGTCCACCGGCAGGTTGCAGCGCTCGAGCACTGCCGCGATGGCAGGCATATCCGACGGCTGCGCCGCACGCACTCGCAGATCTTTAATCATCGGGAGCCTCTGTTTCTCTCATCGTCTGGGGACGGAAACGCCATGGAAGCCCTGCATGGTGAACCCTGCCTCACGTGCTGACACTTGGTGCACGCGCGGCAAAACATTATCGCAATCGGGGCGCTATATCCACAGGGAAACTCCGCGTTGCGGCGTACTCAACGCTTGCGGCGTATCTGCCTGCGGAACGAGCATGAAATGCGCCAGCGGCTCGGCGTTATCCGCCAAATGCCCGGCAGAAAATGATAGTCCTTCCAGATGACAGATTGGTCAGATCCGGCGAAGGCAATGAACGAGGGAGAACAGGAGGGAAAGCAGGAGGGAAAGCAGGAGGGAAAACGGCAGGAAGGAGATGGAGGCGGGGATACGGAATCGAACCGTCGTAAACGGCTTTGCAGGCCGTCGCATCACCACTCTGCCACCCCGCCCCGGAGTCTGGACGCCCTGGCGGGCGCCTTGCATTCAGTGTCCGGGGCGCAGTGTAGCCGAAGATCTGGAACTCTGCAGAGCGCCTGCCTGCCTGCCTGCCGTCTAGGCGTGGGACTCGCCCAGCTCGCCCATCGCGGATTGCAGGTAGTTCTGCACGCCGACCTTGCGCACGAGTTCCAGCTGCGTCTCGATCCACTCGATGTGGTCCTCGGTGTCCGAGAGGATATCGGTCACCACATCGCGCGACACATAGTCGCTAATCGACTCGAAGTACTTGATGGCATCCTTGCAGCTCGTCTGGGACAGCAACTCCACCTTCAGGTCGCCGCCGAGCATCTCCTCGACGTTCTCCCCGATGAGCAATTTGTCCAGATCCTGGAGGTTGGGCAGGCCGTCGAGCATCAGGATGCGCTCGATCAACTTGTCCGCGTGCTTCATCTCCTCGATGGACTCCTCGTACTCATGCTTGCCCAGCGCGCTCAACCCCCAGTGCCGATACATGCGCGCGTGCAGGAAATACTGATTGATCGCGGTCAGCTCGTGACGCAGCTGGCCGTTCAGTAACTGGATGGCTTTCTTGTCGCCTTTCATGACATTGACCCCAAAACGCCTGCACACCACGGTGGACGATTTTCATGTTAATAGCCGAGGCTAGAAGATCAAGCATACATAGGGAAAATCGCGTTAATAAATCCCTTGCCAGACGGGGCTTTACGACACGATGCGGATGATTTTGCGGATGATTGCGATTCCGATTCAGCTACCTTTCGGCACGCGCGAACATAATCCCCAATGTAAAAGGCGCCTCCCTAGGAAAGCGCCTTCGTGCCGATCCGGAAGCGGTTATTCGCCGCTCGCGCGATAGCGGTTACGCAGATCGCGGATCAGGTCGTGGTTACGCAGCACCCCCTGGTACTGGCGCTCGATCAGCGCGCGGATGTCGAAGCTCAGGTCGGTTTCCTGGAGCGCATCGCCATACTTCTTCTTGGCGACGTCTTCGCCCTTCTCGGTTTCCTCGAGGATGGCGAGGTCCGTGCGGTCGGCCACCGCGCTGCGCAGGCTCACCCAGCCGCGATGCAGCGCACCGGCCACGCTGCCGTGGTCCTCGGGCTTGCCGCCGAGGGCCATCACCTGGCTCTGCAACTCGCGCACCGCCGCGCCGCACTCGGTGGCACGGCTTGAGAACAGCGTCTTCAGTTCCGGATTCTTGGCGTCCTCGGCCGCCTTGCGGAAGCCCTCCTCGCCATCGCGCGAGACTTCGATCAAATCGTTCAGTACGGAAACGTTGTTGTCAGCCATTGTTGGACTCCTCTCACATCGGAGGCGCGCCGTGAGGCCACGGCGGCACATCGCGTGGAACATCCCGCGCCATGCCGAGCATGGCGCGGACCTTATATCCACGATAGGAGAGTGGACCCGGACAAGCTGTCGGGAGGCTGCGCAAGCGGTTGTCGGCCTTCGCCTACACCCGCTGAATCAGTCCAGCAGGTGACCCATGCGGGACCGCTTGGTGGCGAGGTATTTCTCGTTTTCGGCGTTGGCGGGCACGATGTGACGCATCTGCTCCGTCACGGCCAGGCCGGCGTCTTCGAGCGCCCGGATCTTGATCGGGTTGTTGCTCATCAGGCGGACCGACTTCACACCCCACTGGCGCAGCATGTCCGCCGCGAACGCGTAGGTGCGGCCGTCGATGGCCTGGCCGAGCGCGAGGTTGGCGTCGACCGTGTCCAGCCCACCGTCCTGCAGCGCATAGGCGCGGATCTTGTTCGAGAGGCCGATGCCCCGGCCTTCGTGGCCGCGCAGGTAGAGCAGGATGCCGCGGCCTTCCTCGGCAATCTTCTGCATGGCGAGGTCGAGCTGCTCGCCGCAGTCGCAGCGGCACGAGCCGAAGACGTCGCCGGTCAGGCATTCGGAATGCAGGCGGACGAGAACGTTCTCGCCCGAGATGTCTCCCATGGAGAGCGCCAGGTGTTCGGTGCGGCTGTCCACGCCCTGGAAGGCATGGGCGGTGAATTCGCCGTAGCGGGTCGGCAGCCGTGCGGAGCCGATCAGCTCACTTTCTAGGTCTTTCATATTCCTGTGATCGCGGGGGGCGCCGTGGGGCCCGGGCGCGCATGATGCGGGCCGGGACAGGCGCACTGCGCGCCACCCTAAGGGGGCTGTGGCGCGCGGCATGCCGGCAAGGATACCGCGAAACGCCTCTCGCTATAGGTATCGCTACAGGTACCCCTATGCCGAGCGGGCACTCTCGGGCGACGGCGGGGTCGCCTGACGAGTGCCCCTTAGGACGCTTTCGCGCCGCCTGCGCTCAGGCGGGAATGCGCATCGCGTCCGGCCGTTGCCACCAGCGATGCTGGCCCACGGCATCGAGGAATTCCCGATGCCGCGCCGGGTCCTCGGTCTTGGCGATCACCACGCCCGGCCCCGCGAAGCCGCCGGCCAGCCCCGCGCAGCGCGCGGCCTCGGCCACCATCACGGCGCCCGAGCCGCCCGCGCCCACGGCCTTGCAGTGCTTGTAGGCCTCCTTGATGAACAGCAGCGCGTCCGGATCCGGCTCGGCGGGGGGCTTGGCCACGTCGGGCACGTACACCGCATCGAACAGCACCGAGCCGACCGACGACAGCGCATGGTCCACCGGCAGCGCCGCGCCCTTCGCCGTAGTCACGCTCGCCGCGCGCGGGCCGATGATCTTGAGATTGGCGCGCGCCGCCTCGGCCAGCTTCCTGAGCGAGGCGATGGCCGCGTCGTCCACGCCATCGTTGACCAGCACGGCGATGTTGCGGCCCGTGATGTCGCCCTTTGGCTGGGCGTCCAGGCTCAGCGCGGGCGAGGCCGGTACGCCGTAGTCGTTGATCTGCACGTTCGGCCCGACCGGCTCGACGGGAATCCCGAGCTTCTGCGCCACGCGCTCCGCCAGTTCCACGGCGATATGGTGGATCTGCCCCACCACGCGCGCCCGGATGGCGGGGTCGAAGACCTTTGAGAGTTCGAACGCGTACGCATCGACGATCTGCCTTTTTTCGACGTCGGACTGGCTGCGCCAGAAGAGATTGGCCTGCGAGAAATGATCGGCGAAGGTCTGTGCGCGCATGCGCACCTTCACCGCGCCRTCCTCGGCGGCGGCAGCGAAATGCCGGTAGGCGTCGGCATCGCCGGCCAGGAACGGGCAGCCGCCGCTGACCGAGTTCGGCTGGTAGCTCTCCTTACCCTGCACCACGGTCTGCCGGCCGAAGCCGTCGCGCTGGTTGTTATGCACGGGGCAGAGCGGGCGATTGATCGGAATTTCATGAAAATTCGGCCCGCCGAGCCGCGTGAGCTGGGTATCGGTGTACGAGAACAGCCGCGCCTGCAGCAAGGGATCGTTGGTGAAATCCATGCCCGGCAGGATGTGGCCCGGGTGGAACGCCACCTGCTCGGTTTCGGCGAAGAAGTTGTCCGGGTTGCGGTTCAGCACCATCCGCCCCACGCGCCGCACCGGCGCCAGTTCCTCCGGAATGAGCTTGGTCGGGTCCTGGAGATCGAAGCCGAACTTGAGCATGTCGGTCTCCGGCACCAGCTGCACGCCGAACTCGTATTCGGGAAACTGGCCCGCCTCGATCGAATCGTAGAGGTCGCGCCGGTGGAAATCGGGGTCCTTGCCGTTGATCTTGACCGCCTCATCCCAGACCAGCGAATGCGCGCCGCCCACCGGCTTCCAGTGGAATTTGACCAGCGTGCCCTGCCCCTCTGCATCGACAAAGCGGAACGTATGCACGCCAAACCCCTCCATCGTGCGGAAACTGCGCGGGATGGCGCGGCCGGACATGGTCCACAGCACCATGTGCATCGACTCGGGCTGGAGGGACACGAAATCCCAGAACGTGTCATGCGCCGACGCGGCCTGCGGGATCTCGTTGTGCGGTTCCGGCTTCACGGAATGGACGAAATCCGGGAACTTGATGCCGTCCTGGATAAAGAACACCGGGATGTTATTGCCGACCAGGTCGAAGTTGCCCTGCCGCGTATAGAACTTGGTGGCGAAGCCGCGCACATCGCGCGCCAGATCGGCGGAGCCGCGCGAGCCGGCCACGGTCGAAAATCGCACGAACACTGGGGTCTTCTGGCCAACCTCGGTGAACAGCGCGGCGGTGGTCACGTCAGCCAGCGACTCGGTCAGCTCGAAATAGCCATGGGCAGCCGCGCCGCGCGCGTGGACTACGCGCTCGGGAATGCGCTCGTGGTCGAAGTGCGTGATCTTCTCGCGCAGGTGGAAGTCCTCGAGCAGCGTGGGGCCGCGCAGGCCGAGCTTGAGCGAGTCGTCGTCCTGCGGAATCTGGAGGCCCTGGTTCGTGGTCAGCGTGCGGTCACGGTTCGAGACGAGATTGCCGACCGAGTCCGAACCCAGCTGCTTTGGCCGCTCGGCCAGCCGGTCCGCCACGGCGCGCTCGTAGCTGCCGTCGTTGTTGTTGCCGATGCCTTGTGGCTTGGGCGGCGTGGTGTCGCCTTTCTTGCCGGGTGGCTGGGCGGCGGACGGTGCGGTCTTTTTCGTCATGTGGGGTCCCTCGGTGGCGTTCGGTGGCTGGGTATCGCGGATTGGAGCCGATTGGAGCCTATGGCTTCCGCAGATACCGTGCCACCGGGGGCTCGGCGCGCACCGGCTCCCCGCCAGGCCGCGCCACGTCTGGCAAGCCGGGATTGGGGGCGACAAAAAAAAAGCCACGGTGCGTGCACACCGTGGCTTCCTTTTACATCCGGCTTGTAAAACCGCTTGCCGTGTCTTGCTCTCCGGGCGGCGGCCCCGCCTTATTCCACCGTCACCGACTTAGCCAGATTCCGAGGCTTGTCCACGTCCGTCCCGCGTGCGCAGGCCGTGTGGTAGGCCAGCAGTTGCAGCGGCACCGTGTGCAGGATCGGCGACAGCGCGCCGTAGTGCTCGGGCAGGCGGATCACCTGGATGCCATCGGACGACTGGATATGCGTGTCGGCATCGGCAAACACGTAGAGCCGGCCGCCGCGCGCGCGCACTTCCTGGATGTTGGACTTCAGCTTCTCCAGCAGCGCGTCGTTCGGCGCCACGGTCACCACCGGCATCGCCTCGGTGACCAGCGCCAGCGGGCCGTGCTTCAGCTCGCCGGCCGGGTAGGCTTCCGCGTGGATATATGAGATTTCCTTGAGTTTCAGCGCGCCTTCGAGGGCGATCGGGTAGTGCAGGCCCCGGCCCAGGAACAGCGCGTTCTCGCGGCGCGCGAAGTCTTCCGACCAGGCGATGATCTGCGGCTCCAGCGCCAGCACGCCATGCAGCGCCACGGGCAGGTGGCGCAGGTTGGTCAGCGCGGCTGCCTCTTCTTCCTCGGTCAGCCGGCCGCGTACCTTGGCCAGCGCCAGCGTCAGCATGTACAGCGCGGCGAGCTGGGTCGTAAACGCCTTGGTCGAGGCCACGCCGATCTCGGTGCCGGCGCGCGTCAGGAAGCGCATCTCGGTCTCGCGCACCATCGCGCTGGTCGCCACGTTGCAGATGGCCAGCGTGTGGGTGTGGCCGAGGTCGCGGGCATGGCGCAGGGCGGCCATCGTGTCGGCGGTCTCGCCCGACTGGGAAATCACCACCACCAGCGCGCGCGGGTTCGGCACGGTGTCGCGGTAGCGGTATTCGCTGGCCACTTCCACCTGGGTCGGGATCTTCGCCACGGACTCGAGCCAGTACTTGGCCGTGCAGCCCGAGTAGTAGCTGGTGCCGCAGGCCAGGATCAGGATGTTGTCGATGTCGGGAAATACCTCGGCCGCCTTCTCGCCGAACAGTTCGGGCGCGATGGCGACGATGCCTTCCAGCGTGTCGCCCAGCGCGCGCGGCTGCTCGAAGATTTCCTTCTGCATGAAGTGGCGGTACGGGCCCAGCTCGACGGCTGCCGCGTGGGCTTCCACCACGCGCTCCTCGCGCACGACTTCCACGTCGTTCACGTCGCGGATGGTGGCGCCGGCACGGGTCAGCTCCACCACATCGCCCTCTTCCAGATAGACGATGCGGTTGGCGGTGCCGGCCACGGCCAGCGCGTCGGAGGCCAGGAACGATTCGTTCTCGCCCAGCGCCACCACCAGCGGCGAGCCGGCGCGCGCGCCCACCACCACGTCCGGGTTGTCCTTGGCCACCACGGCAATCGCGTAGGCGCCGTGCAGGCGCTTGGTCACCACGCGCACCGAGCCGAACAGGTTGCCGCGCGTGGCGCTGCTCGGGTAGGTGTAGGCCTGGTGGATCAGGTGGGCGACCACCTCGGTGTCGGTCTGCGACTCGAAGCCGTAGCCCACGGCGCGCAGTTCGTCGCGCAGCGGCTCGTAGTTCTCGATGATGCCGTTGTGCACCAGCGCGATGGTCTCGTCCGAGAAATGCGGGTGGGCGTTGACCGTATCGGGCTTGCCGTGCGTGGCCCAGCGCGTGTGGGCGATGCCCAGCGTGCCGGCCAGGCCGGACGACTGCGTCTGCGTGTCCAGATCGGCCACGCGCGACACGGTGCGCGCGCGCTCGAGCATCTCGTCGCGCACGATGGCCACGCCGCACGAGTCATAGCCGCGGTACTCCAGGCGACGCAGGCCTTCGATCAGGACCGGAACGATATTGCGCGTGGAAACCGCGCCGACGATGCCACACATCTTGTGAACCCCCCGTTTGGGTTGCCTCGCGCCGCGCGCCGCAACCCGCTGAATGATGATGGCCGGCCCTCCCCGGGCCCGGCCTGACTGACGTTGACTGACTTAGCTTACTGCTTCGGCTGCTTCACCGGGCGCTGCCATGCGTCCAGCGTCATCTGCTTGGCCCGCGAGAGCGTGAGCTTGCCGGCTGGCGCGTCCTTGGTCAGCGTGGTGCCCGCGCCGATCGTGGCGCCACGGCCCACCGTCACCGGCGCCACCAGCTGCGTGTCCGAGCCGATGAACGCGTCGTCCTCGATCACCGTGCGGCTCTTGTTCACGCCATCGTAGTTGCAGGTAATGGTACCCGCGCCGATGTTGACGCGCTGGCCCACCGTGGTATCGCCCACATAGGCCAGATGGTTGGCCTTGCTGTGATCCCCGACCTGGCTGTTCTTCACCTCGACGAAGTTGCCGATATGCACATCCTCGCCCAGCTCGGTGCCGGGGCGCAGCCGCGCGTACGGCCCGATCCGGCCCGCCGGCCCGATCTTTGCTTCCTCGATGTGACAGAACGGTTGCACGCGTGCGCCGGCGCCGATGGTGGCATTCCGGATCACGCAATGCGCGCCGATGTGCACGCCATCGTCCAGATGCACGCGGCCTTCGAACACGCAGCCGACGTCGATGGTCACGTCGCGTCCGCACGTAAGCTGGCCGCGCACATCGATGCGCGCGGGGTCCAGCAGCGTCACGCCGGCCTCGAGCAGGCGCTGTGCGAGGTTGCGCTGGTGAATGCGCTCCACCTCGGCCAGCTGGACCTTGCTGTTGACGCCCAGCGTCTCCCACAGGGCCGCCGGCTGGGCGGAGACGATCTCCACGCCCTCGGTGGCGGCGCGCTCGATGGTGTCCGTGAGGTAGTACTCACCTTGCGCGTTGTTGTTGCCCAGCGTGGCAAGCCAGCGGCGCAGGTGGCCGGTCGGGCAGACGATGATGCCGGTGTTGATCTCGCGAATGGCGCGGATCTCGTCGCTGGCATCCTTCTGTTCGACGATGCGCACGATGTTGCCGGCGGCGTCACGTACGATGCGGCCGTATCCGGTAGGATCGGGCATCTCGACGGTGAGCACGCCCATGCGCTCGGCGCCGGCCGCATGGACCAGGGCCTCGAGCGTGGCGGCGGTGGTCAGCGGCACGTCGCCATAGAGCACCAGCGTGGGCTGGTTGTCATCGAGCATCGGCAGCGCCTGCATCACGGCGTGGCCGGTGCCAAGTTGCTGGGTCTGGTCGGCAAACGCCACGTCCGGCGCAGCCACGGCCTCGCGCACGTGCTCCGCACCGTGGCCAACCACCACGACGAGGCGCGACGGCGAAAGCGTGCGCGCGGTGTCGAGCACATGGGCGAGCATCGGCCGCCCGGCAACCGGGTGCAGGACCTTGGGCAGGGCGGAATTCATCCGTTTTCCCATCCCTGCGGCAAGAATGACGATATTCACAAGGAGGTCCCTAAGTGAGTGTGTCTGATAATAAGCGCGAAAACCCGTACCAAGCGATCTCTTCAATCCCTCCAAACCCTTGTCAGGACTGGGCTGGCGGGCGATCTGCGAGGCGGGAAAACATGCGCGGCGATTTTAGCATGGCGCCTTGCGCCCGACCGCCGGTGGTTTCCGTTTTTCACATTTGGCGACGGCGCATTTTTGCAGGATTTGCAGCATTTACCGTCGTCCTGGCGCTGGGTGGCTGTAACGCCATGAAACTCGGCTATCAGCAGGGTGACCGGCTCGCCTACTGGTGGGTAGACCGCTACGTGGATGTGACGGACGACCAGGAGCCGCCCACCCGCGAGGCCATCGCCCGGTTCTTCTCCTGGCACCGCCGCGCCCAGCTCCCCGAGATCGCCAACGTGCTGACGCGGGTCAAGAGCGAGGTGGCCGGCCCGGTGGACGCGTCGATGGTGCGCCACGCGCGCGAGGACACCCAGCGGCTGGGCCGCCAGGCCTTCGAGAACGCCATACCCGACCTGGCCGACCTGATGCTGACGCTGACGCCGGAGCAGATCCAGCGCATGGAATCGAAATTCAACGAAAGCAACGCCAAATATCGCAAGGAATTCCTGAAATCGGACCCGCAGGCTCGCTCGAACGCCCGTTTCGACAAGGTCATGGACTACGCCAAGCTGGTCTACGGCAAGTTCTCGGACGATCAGGCGCAGAAGATCCGCGCCGCGATGGGGCCGTACATGCAGGGCGCCGACGCCCGCTATGCGGAGCGCGTGAAGCGGCAGCAGGAATGGCTGGGGATTGCCCGGGAGGTCTCGACGACCCATCCGCCCAAGTCGCAAGTGGAGGACATGCTGCGCAAGTACGCCGACCACTGGCAGCGCCCGGCGGCCGAGCGCGCGCAGATCCGGCAGGCTAACGAGGCCGGGGTGGACCTGACCGTGACCATCGCCAACCTGACCACGCCGGAACAAAAGGCCCACGCGGTGGACCGCTTCCAGAAATGGATCGACGATACCCGCGCGCTGATGCGCGAGGCGGGTCCGTCGCAGGCGTCTAAATAAGAGGGGTGGCCGGGGTATCGGCGCTGGGTGCCTTCTCGGCCAGCTTGTCGAAGCGGACGAACTCCATCCGGTTCGGCTCGGCGCTGCCGGTGAAGGTCAGCGCCTGCTGGGTGAAGGTGGTCTCGCCGAACAGCGAGGCCTCGTCCACCTTGGCCAGGCCGGTGGCCAGCCCGGTGAACGGGAACAGGTCGGTATCGGCCAGGTGGGACGGCACCACGTTGCGCAGCGACGCGAAGATATTGTCGATGCGGCCCGGGTTCTCGCGCTCCCAACCCTGCAGCATCTCGCTGACCTTCTTGCGCTGCAGGTTCTCCTGCGAGCCGCACAGGTTGCAGGGGATGATCGGGTAGGCCATCGCCCGCGCGTAGGACGCAATGTCCTTTTCCGCGCAATACGCCAGCGGCCGGATCACGATGTGCTGGCCGTCATCGGTCGACAGCTTGGGCGGCATCGCCTTCATCTTCCCGCCGAAGAACATGTTCAGGAAGAAGGTCTGGACGATGTCGTCCCGATGGTGCCCCAGCGCAATCTTGTTGGCGCCCAGCTCCTTGGCCGTGCGGTAGATCACGCCCCGGCGCAGCCGCGAGCACAGCGAGCAGGTGGTCTTGCCCTCGGGCACCTTCTCCTTGACGATCGAATACGTATCCGCCTCGACGATCACATATTCCACCCCGGTGGACTTCAAATACTCGGGCAGGATGTGTTCCGGGAAACCTGGCTGCTTCTGGTCCAGGTTCATCGCGATCAGCTTGAAGTGGATGGGCGCGCGCTTCTGGAGCGCCATCAGGACCGACAGCATGGTGTACGAGTCCTTCCCGCCACTCATGCAGACCAGCACAGTGTCGCCGTCCTCGATCATGCCGAAGTCGCCGATGGCTTTGCCGGCCAGCGACTGAAGGCGGGTTTCGAGGCGATAGAAGTTAGCGGAGTGACTCATAAGACATACCTGATGCGGGGCGCGGGCCTTGGGAAGCCCGTCGGATGGCCCTGTCGGACGGGCCCGTATTCTACTTGACGTGGAACACCTCGACGCCGACCGAATCGCAGTCCGGGTAGACATCGGGCTTTTCCGTGGAAACGCGCACCGCGCGCACCTTCGGATGCTTCAGCATGGCACGTGCCACGTCATCGCACAGGGTTTCCTGCAGGTGGATGTGGCCCTGGGCCATGCGCGCGGCCACGGTACTGCGCATGAAGTCGTAGTCCACCACTTCCTCGAGCTTGTCGGCCTGCGGCGTGCTCTGGTCCAGCGGCACGAACAGGTCGATATTGACCAGCACGCGCTGCTCGCCCTTCTTCTCGAATTCGTGCACGCCGATATTGATCTGCACTTCATAGTTGCGCAGGAACATGCGGCGGCAGCCTTGCAGGCTGGGGTGGGAAAGCGCGGCGAAGGTCATGGTGGGGCGTCGGGCAGGTGCTGCGGTAAATCGGAAAATGCTTAAAAACGACCGGGGATTGGGATCACTCGGTCAGGAACATCACGTCGCGGGCCAGCGGCATCAGGTGCTGGCCGCCATCGACATACAGGGTGGTACCGGTCACGGCGTGGGCGCCAGCGAGGTAGGCCACGGCCTGGGCGATGTCGTCCGGCGTGGACGACTTGCCCAGCGGCGTCATGCCGTGCGCGCGGACGAAACCGGGGTCGGACTGGTCGCCGGACACCAGCGTGATGCCGGGCGCCACGCCCACCACCCGCAGCCGGGGCGCCAGCGCCTGGGCCAACTGCACCGTGGCGGTCTGCAGCGCGGCCTTGGACAGCGTGTACGACAGGAAGTCCGGATTCAGGTTGTTGAGCTTCTGGTCGAGCAGGTTGATCACCACGCCGCGCTGGGCGGTCTGGTTGCCATCGGCGCCAAGCGCCTTGTGCATCTCACGCGCCAGCAGCAGCGGCGCGGCCACGTTGGTGCGCATATGGGTGTCGAGCGAGGCGTAGGAGAAGCTCGTCGCCACGTCGTACTGGAACAGCGAGGCGTTGTTGACCAGACAGGTCGGTACGCCCAGCGCGTCGGCGCAGGCCGCGACCAGCTTGCTGGTAGCGGCTTCGTCGGACAGGTCGGCCTGCAGCACGGCGGCGCGGCGGCCCAGGCCGCGGATCTGCGTGGCGAGGGTCTCGGCTTCGTCGCGCGAGCGATTGCAGTGGATCGCCACGTCCCAGCCTCGCGTGGCAAGTTCCAGCGCGATGGCACGGCCCAGGCGGCGCGCGCCGCCGGTCACGAGGGCGACGCCGCGCGCGGCGGCAGGGTGGGCGCCGGAGGCGCCAGCAGTCAGGGAATCTGGCATTGCTACAATTCGCGGTATGCAGAAAGTCGCTAGTCTACCCCTTCCCCCCGCCGACGCGCTGGACGCCTCCGCGGCCCTGACCACCTGTATTGGCGACGCCATCGAGGCCGCCGGCGGCTGGATTGGCTTCGATCGCTACATGGCGCTGGCGCTCTACGCCCCCCGGCTCGGCTATTACAGTGGCGGCGCCGCCAAGTTCGGCCGCGATGCCCGGGACGGCAGCGACTTCATCACCGCCCCCGAGTTGACCCCCTTCTTCGCCCGCACGCTGGCCCGCCAGTTCGCACCGCTGATCGCCCTGGACCTGCCGCGCGTGCTCGAATTCGGCGCCGGCACGGGCCGCCTCGCGGCGGACCTGCTGCTCGCCCTGGAAACCGAAGGTGCGCTGCCCGAGACCTACCAGATCCTCGAATTGTCGGGCGAGCTGCGCGTACGCCAGCAGGAAACGCTGGCCGCCCGCGCGCCGCACCTGGCTAGTCGCGTGCAGTGGCTGGACGAGCTTCCCGCGCAGTTCGAAGGGGTCATCGTCGGCAACGAGGTGCTGGACGCCATGCCAGTGCGCCTGTTCGCGCGCCTGGACGGCCGCTGGCACGAGCGCGGCGTGGCGCTGGCCGACGGGAAGTTCACGTTCGAGGACCGTCCGCTGGCAGACAACGCCTTCCCCGACGCGCTACGCGCGCTGCCGGGCGACCACGACATGGTCACCGAGACCCATGCCGAGGCCGAAGGCTTCACGCGGGCGGTGGGCGCCATGCTGACGCGCGGCGCGGCGTTCTTCATCGATTATGGCTTCCCGGCGGCCGAGTACTACCATCCGCAGCGCGCCGAAGGCACGCTGATGTGCCACTACCGCCACCACGCGCACCCCGATCCGTTCCTGTATCCCGGGCTGCAGGACATCACCGCGCACGTCAATTTCACCGGCATCGCCGAGGCGGCGGTGGACGCCGGGCTGTCCGTGGCCGGCTTCGCCTCGCAGGCGCGCTTCCTGATGAACGCCGGGATCACCGAGTTGCTGATGGAGCTGGACCCGACCGACGCCCGCGCCTTCCTGCCCCATGCCAACGCGGTGCAGAAGCTGCTGTCCGAGGCCGAGATGGGCGAGCTGTTCAAGGTGATCGTGCTGACGCGCGGTCTGGACGACGCGCTGCCGCTGGCAGGCTTCGCACGCGGCGACCGCGTTCACGCACTCTGAGGAACAGCCGCCATGCTGCGCTGGACATTCACCATCTTCCTCTGCGTGATCGTGCTGTCGGCCTCGCTGCCGTGGCTGCAGAAGATCGGCCTGGGCAGGCTGCCCGGCGACGTGCGCTTCCGGCTGTTCAAGCGCGAGTACGTGCTGCCGTTCGCCTCGACCATCCTGCTGTCGCTGATCGCGCTGGCGATTGGGAAGCTGCTGTAGGCGTAGCCCTTCAGTCGGGCTCCGCGCCCAGCCCCAGCTTCTCCGCCACCGCCGCGATGCGGGCCTTGTGCACGCGTTCCTTGATCAGGTCCGGCCGGTCCGCGCAGGCCTTGGCGATGGCGCCGGCATCGACCGAGGCCGCCGCTGCCCGTGCCGCCATCAGGCGTTCGGTCTGCGGATAATCCCGATCCTCGAAACCTAGCCGACCACGCGCGTCGGCCTCGCAGGCCGTCAGGGCCTCCGCGAAGCGGTCCGGCTTGCGCAGCGCGTCGCAGCGCTCCACCAGCCGGGTCAGCGCGGCGGCGCCGAATTCCATCGATCGATGGATGTTGCCGTGCTCGCGCGCCACCAGCACCGCCAGGTCGCGGCAGTCGTTCGGCACGCGCAGCCGCTCGCAGACCGCTTCGAGCAGCTTCACGCTGCGCTGTTCATGGCCGATGTGGCGCGGCAGCACGTCTGCCGGCGTGGTGCCCTTGCCGAGGTCGTGGACCAGTGCCGCGAAGCGGATCGGCAGCGACGCGCCGGTCGCGGCTGCATGATCGACCACCATCATCACGTGCACGCCCGTATCCACCTCGGGGTGATACTCGGCGCGCTGCGGCACGCCCCAGAGCCGGTCCAGCTCGGGCAGCAGCCGCGCCAGCGCGCCACATTCGCGCAGCACGTCGAACATCCGCGACGGCTTCGCCTCCATCAGCCCGCGCGCCAGTTCCTGCCACACCCGCTCCGGCACCAGCGCGTCGACCTCGCCCGCCTCGACCATCGCGCGCATCAGCGCCACGGTCTCGGGCGCCACGGAGAAGTCATGGAAGCGCGCCGCGAAACGCGCCGCGCGCAGGATGCGCACCGGGTCTTCGGCGAAGGCATCGGAGACATGACGGAACAGCCGCGCGTCCAGATCGCGCTGGCCGCCGTACGGGTCGATGATCGGCCCGACGAGCTGGCCGGCATCGTCCACGGCCTGCGCCATCGCGTTGACGGTCAGGTCGCGCCGGACCAGATCATCCTCGAGCGTGACGTCGGGCGCGCAGTAGAACGCGAAGCCCTTGTACCCCGCCGCCGTCTTGCGCTCGGTACGCGCGAGGGCGTACTCCGCCTTGGTGCGCGGATGCAGGAAGACCGGGAAGTCCTTGCCCACGGGCTTGTAGCCGGCCGCCTCCATCTCGGCCGGCGTGGCGCCGACGACCACGTAGTCGCGGTCCTGGCTCGGCTTGCCCAGCAACTGGTCGCGGATGGCGCCGCCCACGGCATAGACCTGCATGAAATTCCTAGTGATGGATGATGATGGCGTCCGGATGGTCCGGCACGGTGCGGTACGGCTCGTCGTCGGCCAGGAAATCGCGTTCCTCGCGCGCGGCGGCGATCCATTCTTGCATGGCCGGCAGCGCGAGGATGAAATCGGCGTATTGCTTGGCCGTCTCGGGCAGGTGGATGCCGTAGGTGGCGAAGCGCGAGACCACGGGCGCGTAGAACGCGTCCGCCACCGAGAAGGTGCCGAACAGGAACGGGCCCTCGGCGCCGAAGCGTGTGCGCAGGTCGGTCCAGATCGTGGCGATGCGCTCCACCTCGCGCTGCACGGCCACGTTCCAGCCGCAGCCGGGCAGCACGGCAGTCACGTTCATCGGCAACTGGTTGCGCACGTTGGCGAAGCCCGAATGCATCTCGGCGCAGACCGAACGTGCCAGCGCGCGCGCGGCGGGGTCAGCCGGCCAGAGCGCCTTCTCRGGGAAACGYTCSGCCASGTATTCCGAGATCGACAGCGAATCCCAGACCGTGACGTCGCCATCCACCAGCGTCGGCACCTTGCCGGCCGGCGAGTACTGGGCGATCTGCGCCGCGAAGCCGGGCGTGCCCAGCCGCACGGGAATCTCCTCGAACGCGATGCCAGCCTGGCGCAGCAGCAGCCAGGGGCGCAGCGACCAGGACGAGTAGTTCTTGTTGCCGATGACGAGTTTCATCGCGATTCCTTGGGGGGCGGGGGGGAGGGAAAATGGCCTGAACCGATGATTCTAGCGAGTGGGCCGCGCCGCCTCCAAATGAATTGCGCTCGCAAGGCTGTGAGCGCAAGTCACATCGGCGTCAGAGGGAGCGATGTTGGGGGTCAGCGGTGCACGCTCTCCCGCATGGCCTGGAGCGCCGCCTCGCGGTTGCGGCCACCCAGCACATCGGTCATCACGGACTCCAGGCTGGCCGGTTCCAGGCCGAGTTCAGCCGACATCGGCGCGTGCAGCACGTTGTCCAGGCGCATCGAGTCGAGGTTGTCGCGCGACATGACCGGGCCGCCGGGCATGTGTTCGAGCACGGCCGCCTGCACGCGCGCCAGCGCATCGGGCAGCGCGATGACCGGGCGCGGATGGCCCGACGCCCGCCCGGCGAAGCGCACCAGTTCCTCGAGCGTGTAGACCTGCGGCCCACCCACCTCGTAGACCTGGCCGACCGTAGCCGGGTTGACCATCGCGCGCAGGAAGGCCTCCACCACATCCATCACGAACACGGGCTGGAAGCGCGCCTGGGCGCAGGCCAGCGGCACCACGGGGGCCATCTGCTGCATCTGGGCGAACAGGTTCAGGAAGTGGTCGTCCGGGCCGAACACGACCGACGGCCGCATGACGGTCCAGTCGAGCCCGCTCTCGCGCACCATGCGCTCGCCCTCGCCCTTGCTGCGCAGGTACATCGACGGCCCCTGCGCGTCCGCGCCGAGCGCGCTCATATGGATCAGCCGGCGAACGCCGGTGCGCTGGCAGGAGGCCACGATCTGGCGCGGCAGGTCTACGTGCGCGGCGGCGAACTGGGGGCCATATGGGTCGCCCCGGTCGCCATGCAGTACGCCGACGAGATTGACGACGATGCCGTCCACGCCGACCGAGCCAATGGCGTCGTCCAGCGCGGCGGCGTCGGCCAGGCCCAGTTCGCAGACTTCCACGCGCGGCAGCAGCAACAGGTGCTGGGCGTGCTCGGCACGACGCGAGCCCACCAGGATGCGCTCTGGCGCGATGGGACTGTCGGGATTGGTGGCGGGATTGCGCGGCACCCCTGAGGCGGAGGCCGCGCCGGCAAGGCGGGAGACGAGGTGGCTGCCGATGAATCCGGCGCCACCGATCACGAGGACATTACTGGTCAGCATGGTGGGCTCCGTGACGGTCACGTAACGCTGGCATCTCTCGATGCGCGCCCGGAGTCACGGCGCCTCCTGCTGGCCCCGCTACATCAAGGCAGGCTGGTGGTCGTGACCGAGGACGGCGCGACCGTTCCCAGGCGGTCTTTGAGAGACTGGGGCCGGCCGCTCATCAATGCAGCATAGTACGTAGCGTTGGAAAGCACATTCTTGACATAAGTTCGCGTTTCCGTGAACGGAATCGTCTCTGCAAAGATCGCGCCTTCTACCGGCCGGGAGAGGCTGCTGCGCCAGCTCTTGGGCCGTCCCGGGCCAGCGTTGTAGCCCGCCGAGGCCAGCGTCCACGAGCTGTCCAGGTCCGTCAGCACCATGCTCATGTAATTTGTACCGAGCAGGATGTTGATATTGGGGTCACTCATCATCGACGGCGAGAAGTCGGTCATGCCGATCTTGCGCGCCACGAACTTGGCCGTGGCCGGCATCACCTGCATCAGGCCATGCGCGCCGGCCGAYGAGCGCGCGTTCATGATGAAACGCGATTCCTGGCGGATCAGGCCATAGGCCCAGGCCATGTCCAGGCCCACGTCGTCGGTGGCCCGCTGCATGATGTCCCGGTACGGCATGACGAAACGCAGCGAGAAATCGTGCTCCGCCTTGGTGCGGTCGGCCGTGTTGACGGTGCGGTCGAGCAGTTCGATCTTGCGCGCGTACTCGGCGGCGGCCAGCAGTTCGCGGTCGCTCATGCTGCGCAGCTCCCAGTTCCACTCGCGATTGCCTTCGAAGCGCAGGTTCAGGTCATAGAACTTCTGCGCGCGCACGAAGCCGGGCCGCGTGCGCATGGCCATCGCCTCGGCATCGGAGACCGTGGTGCGCGGCGGCAGCGTGATGCGGTTGCCGAGTTCCTCGGTGGCAAGCTGGCCGTAGAAGTTGAACTGGCCAGCGATGGTCTGGAACTGCGTCTGCGCGTCCGCGGTGCGGCCATCGGCCTTGAGCGCGCGGGCGTACCAGTAGATCCACGCCGGGTCCTTGGCGCGCATCTCGGGGCGCATCAGCTCCACAGCCTGGCGCACCTGCTTCCAGTCGCCCTGGCGCAGCGCGGCGCGCACGCGCCATTCCTGCGATTCATCGGACAGCCACTGGTTGCCGCCCAACGTCATCTGGTTCTTGTAGTAGCCGGCGGCCTCGGGCATCAGCTTCTTGGCCGCGTACTGGCCGATCACGCCCCAGCCGGCGCCCTGCTCGTCGCGCGACAGCGTGCCGCCCGAGGCTGTCAGGTAGGCCGCAGCCTGGGCCGGATCGTTGCGGGCCATCTTGACGACGGTGGCCAGCGTGTCGCTATCGACCCGTGCATCGGGCACGGTCGCGGCGATCCTTGCCGCCAGCGTCGTGAAATTCAGTTCGAGCGCCTGGCGTGCCTGGAACGCCACGTCGCTGCGCTGGATCTGCTGGCTCTGCGCCAGATAGCTGATCAGGTCGACGCAGCCCTCGCCGTAATAGCGCGGGTCCGCCAGCACCGCGCGCGAATCGGCGGCCACGTTCTTGCCCTTGAGCGCACTCGACAACAGCGCGTAGCACTCCACCTGCGTGTCGTCCTTCAGCACGAACTGTGGGTATTCGACGTCGAAGTTGGCCCAGTCGCGCTTCTTGCCCAGCACCAGCAGCCAGTCATTGCGCATGCGGTCGGCAATCGCCTCGCCCTGGTAACGCTTCAGGAACACGCGCACCTGCTCGTCGGGCGCGTCGATGCGGGCCAGGCCGCTGGCATCGAACAGCTGCGGCTTGATGCGGAAATACTCCACATACGACGGAATCGGATAGTCGACCAGCGTGGCCGAGATGGCGGCCGTGCGGTCCACATCGTTCTTGCGGGCAGCCTCGCGCAGCGCGACAAAGGCATCGTCCGGATTGCTGGGGATGGTCAGCGCGGCCGGCTGCGGCGCCGGGCGCTTCTGGGCGTAGGCCGGCGTGGCCAGCAATGCACCTGTCAACGCCCCCAGTCCTGCCAGCCACGCGGCGCGTTGCGCACGGCGCAGATATACTCCCTTCGGCATTCTTGCTATCCCTTGTTGGTCCGCGCGCGGCGCCGGGGTACCCGGTCGCGCCCCGCGCGTGTTGGTATTCGGATGTCGATCCATCGATCGATCGCGGTGCCGGCCATTATTGCACGCCATGCAGCCTGAACAGGCCCCAGACAACGGGGCAGAAAACCTGCCATTCCTCGAAGAGCGCCGCGCGCTGCGCCGGCGGCTGCTCGCGCTGCGCGCCAGCCTGCCGGATCGCGCCGAGGCCGACGCGCGCATCGGTGCCGCCCTGGCGCCCCTGCTCGAACGCCTGGGCGCGCGACGCGTGGGCTTCTATTGGCCGATCCAGGGCGAATTCGACGCACGCGCCGTCATCGTGCAATGGCTGGCCGGCATGCCGGGCCGCCAGGCCGCGCTGCCGGTGGTCACCCGCCCCGGCACGCCGCTGGACTTCCACGCCTGGACGCCCGAGACGACAATGCGCGCCGGCCACTACGACATTCCCGTGCCCGATGGCACCGAGGCCGTGTTGCCCGACGCGCTGCTCATTCCCTGTGTCGGTTTCAGCCGCGATAAGTTCCGCCTCGGCTACGGCGGCGGCTTCTACGACCGCACGCTGGCGGCCCTCGCAGAAACGCCGGTGTCCATCGGCATCGGCTTCGCGGCCTGCGAGATTCCCTTGCAGGCGCAGCCACACGACCTGCCGATGGACTGGATCGTCACCGAAGGCGGCGCGTTCTAAGCGTCCTCCTCGGCTAGCAATTCGTCCACCAGCGCACGCATCTTGCGCCAGTGCGACCCCTCCCAGAACACCCGCCGGCAGTGCGGGCAGGTGACAAAGCGCGTGTGCCGCGCCAGCACGCCCTCGGGTACGCGGCCGTCCACTTCCGACTTGTCGATCCGATGCAGTGGCACATTGCAGTCCAGGCACAGCGAGAACGGACGCGCACTGCGGGCCAGGTCGAGCCGCCGGAAGACCTCGCGCACCTGGAGCGCCGACTTGATCGCCCGTACATAGCAGCCGTGCGTCACGCCGCGCCGCTTGAGCAGTTCGCGGTCGCGCGTGAGCACGATGCGGCCCTCCTCGGCGGCAATCCGCGCGATCTCGCTGTCTTCGAAATGGTTGTCGTAGAGGGTATCGAAGCCGGTCATGCGCAGCAGGTGCGCCAGGCCGCCCAGATGGGCATCGGCAACGAAACGGGTCTCGCGCAGTGGCTGATCGCGCACGCGGAGCAGGGGCGAGATGTCGAAGGCTTCGAAGGTGGGATAGACGGCCACGCGGTCGCCGTCCTGCACGGGGCGGTCGAATGCCACCGATTCGCCATTGACCAAGATCAACTCCACCTCGGTGTGCGGCACGCCGAGCGCCTCGATCATGTGCTTGACCGTGGCCGCGCGGGCGCAGGGCACGACGATGTCCTGGTGGCGTCGGGTGCGCGCCAGGAAATCGTTCAGCTCCTCGTAGAAGCGGAAGGTGGCGGTGACGGTGGCGGGAACCATGGGGCGCAGTATGCCCCCATGACCCCGTCCGATGGAAGTTACAGCTTCAGCCGTTCCCAGACCGCCTTGGTGGCGCCGGCGGCGTTGAGCGTGTAGAAGTGCAGGCCCGGCACGCCGGCGGCCAGCAGGCGGTCGCAGAGCCCGGTCACCACGTCCAGGCCGAACGCGCGGATGGACTCCCGGTCGTCGCCGAACGACTCCAGCCGCTTGGCCACCCAGCGCGGCACTTCGGCACCGCACATTTCCGAAAAACGCATCAGCTGCGAGTAGTTCGTGATCGGCATGATGCCCGGCACGATCGGTACGTCCACGCCCAGCGCGCGCACTTCGTCGACGAAACGGAAGTAGGCGTCGGCGTTGTAAAAGTACTGCGTGATCGCCGAATCGGCGCCCGCGCGGACCTTGCGGACGAAATTGTCGAGGTCGTGGCGCGGCGACTTCGCCTGCGGGTGGTACTCGGGGTACGCCGCCACCTCGATGTGGAACCAGTCGCCGGTCTCGGCGCGGATGAATTCCACGAGTTCGTTGGCGTATCGGAATTCGCCGATTTCGCCCATGCCGGACGGCATGTCGCCCCGCAGCGCCACGACATGGCGGATGCCGCCGTCGCGGTACGTCTTCAGGATCTGGCGGATGCTGTCGCGCGTGGAACCCACGCACGAAAGGTGCGGCGCGGCCTCGATGCCATCACGCTGGATCTCCAGCACGGCGTCCAGCGTGCCCTGCTGCGTGGTACCGCCGGCGCCGAACGTCACCGAGATGTACTTGGGTTGCAGCGGAGCCAGCTGCGCGCGCGTGTTGCGCAGTTTCTCCGTGCCTTCCGCCGTCTTCGGCGGGAAGAATTCGAAGCTGTAGTAGCGGTCTGTCATGCGAATAAAGTCTCAGTCGCGGTCGCCGAGCAACAGGCTCGACAGCACCCACGAGATCACGCTGTACAGGATGGAGCCCAGCAGCGCGGCGCCGAAGCCCTGCACCACGAAGCCCGACAGCAGGTTGCCGACGAACAGGAACAGCAGCGCGTTGATGACGAAGATGAACAGGCCCAGCGTCAGCAGCGTGACCGGCAGCGTCAGAATGACCAGGATGGGCCGGATCAGCGTGTTGACGAGGCCCAGCACCAGCGCGGCGATCATCGCCGAGCCGAACCCGCCCAGCGAGATGCCGGAGATGACGCTTCCGACCAGGAACAGCGAGGCGGCATTGATGATCCAAACGGCCAACAGTCTCATTGCGACTCCTTTTCCAGGTTGCCTGTCGATTTCCCCCCTCCCCCGCGAACGGGAGAGGGGGGGGACACCTCCCGCCGATCAATAGCGGTAGTGGTCAGCCTTGTACGGGCCTTGCTTCTGCACGCCGATGTAAGCGGCCTGCTGCTCGGTCAGCTCGGTCAGTTGCGCGTTCAGCTTCTTCAGCTGCAGGCGCGCGACCTTCTCGTCCAGGTGCTTCGGCAGGGTGTACACGCCCACCGGGTACTTGCCGGTGTCACGCTCGGCCCACAGTTCGATCTGGGCGATGGTCTGGTTGGCGAACGAGCTGCTCATCACGTACGACGGGTGGCCCGTGGCGCAGCCCAGGTTCACCAGGCGGCCCTTGGCCAGCAGGATGATCTTCTTGCCGTCCGGGAACACCACGTGGTCCACCTGCGGCTTGATCTCGTCCCACTGGTACTTTTCCACCGAGGCGATGTCGATCTCGTTGTCGAAGTGACCGATGTTGCAGACGATGGCCTGGTCCTTCATCTTGGCCATGTGGTCGTGCGTGATGACGTGGTAGTTGCCGGTGCAGGTGACGAAGATGTCGCCGTGCTCGGCGGCGTAGTCCATGGTCACCACGCGGTAGCCTTCCATGGCAGCCTGGAGCGCGCAGATCGGGTCGATCTCGGTCACCCAGACCTGGGCCGACAGCGCGCGCAGGGCCTGGGCGCTGCCCTTGCCCACGTCACCGTAGCCAGCCACCACGGCCACCTTGCCGGCGATCATCACGTCCGTGGCACGCTTGATGCCGTCCACGAGCGATTCCCGGCAACCGTACAGGTTGTCGAACTTGCTCTTGGTCACCGAGTCGTTCACGTTGATGGCCGGGAACTTCAGTTCGCCGCGCTGTGCCATCTGGTACAGGCGGTGCACGCCGGTGGTGGTTTCCTCCGTCACGCCACGGATGGCGGCCAGGTTACGGCTGTACCAGCTCGGGTCCTTGGCCAGCTTTTCCTTGATGGCGGCGAACAGGTAGGTTTCTTCCTCGCTGGTCGGCTTGGCGATCAGCGACGCGTCCTTCTCGGCACGGGCGCCCAGGTGCAGCAGCAGCGTGGCGTCGCCGCCGTCGTCCAGGATCATGTTCGGCGTGCTGCCGTCGGTCCAGTCGAAGATGCGGTGCGTGAAGTCCCAGTATTCCTTGAGCGACTCGCCCTTGAACGCGAAAACCGGCACGCCGGACGCGGCGATGGCGGCGGCGGCGTGGTCCTGCGTCGAGAAGATGTTGCACGAGGCCCAGCGCACGTCGGCGCCCAGTGCCACCAGCGTCTCGATCAGCACGGCGGTCTGGATGGTCATGTGCAGGGAACCGGCGATGCGGGCGCCCTTGAGCGGCTGCGCGGCGGCGAATTCGTCACGGATGGCCATCAGACCCGGCATTTCGGTCTCGGCGATGGCGATTTCCTTGCGGCCCCAGCCGGCCAGGCCGATATCGGCCACGAGGTAGTCTTGCTTGAGTTCGGTCACAGCGTTCATGTTTCACTCCGGTGAAGAGTGGCACGCAGGTGACGAGGGGGGACAACGGCCGCATCCCGCGCGAATTGCGGAACGGGCGGATAGGTCGACTCGCCTCCGTGCGGACCACGGATCAGCGAGCGCCGTTGAAACATTCCGAGCCTGGCGGATGAGGGCCATCCGTTGCAACGCTCCTCGGAGTGGCGGTATTGTAGCGTGCCTGTCCGCGCCTGCGGCGCGAGAAACGGACTTTTTTCCCGTCTATTCCTCTTCCAGCCTCCCTGCCATCCTGCCCGCCCACATGCTTTCCACGCCACCCCGCACGCTGACCATCGCCGGTTCCGACTCCGGCGGCGGTGCCGGCATCCAGGCCGACCTGAAGACTTTCAGCGCACTCGGCTGCTTCGGCATGAGCGCGATTACCGCCATCACGGCGCAGAACACGCTCGGCGTGACCGGCGTGCACGCCATTCCAGCCGACATGGTGGCCGCCCAGATCGATGCCGTCGCCACGGACATCGGCGTGGACGCGGCCAAGACCGGCATGCTCGGCACGGCCGCCATCGTCGAGGCCGTGGCCGATGCGGTGGACCGCCACGGTATCCGCCAACTGGTGGTGGACCCGGTGATGATTTCCACGTCTGGCGCCACGCTCTCGGACGACGCCACCAGCCAGGCCATGGTGCGGCTGCTGTTCCCGCGCGCGCTGGTGGTCACGCCCAACCTGCCGGAAGCCTCCTACCTGCTCGGCCGCCGCATCGCGCGCCGCGCGGACATGGAGACCGCTGCCGCCGACCTGCTCGCGCTAGGCTGCCAGGCCGTGCTGCTCAAGGGCGGCCATCTGGAAGATGATCGGGACGATGGCCCGCACGGCCGGGGGCTCGACGACCTGCTGATGCTGGCCGATGGCACGGTGCGCGTGTTCACCCATCCGCGCATCGACACGCCGAACCTGCACGGCACCGGCTGCACGCTGGCGGCCGCCATCGCTGCGCAACTGGCCCGTGGCGACGCACTCGCCGATGCCATCAGCACCGCGCTGGACTACGTGGCGCAGGCCATCGCCGCCGGGGCCCGGCTGCGCATCGGGGCCGGGAACGGCCCGCTGAACCATGCCTTCGCGCCGCGCGCGCTGGGTTGAGGACCGACCATGCAGACTTTGAGCGATATCGACCTGCGCACCGATCCGGCCGCGGCCCGCTATATCAAGGAGGAAGTCGTCCAGGTGACGTTTGCCGCAGAGCCCGGCGAGCTGGTGAGCCGGGAAGGCCCCAACCGCTACCAGCCCGGCGACGCCATCGTGACCGGCGCCACGGGCGACCGCTGGGTGGTCTCGCGCGACCGCTTCGACGCGCGCTACCTGCCGGTGGACGGCGGTGGCTGGCGCAACCGGCCGGTGCCGGTGCTGGCGAAGGAGATGACGGTGCCGTTCGCCATCGCGCGCTCGGCCGGCGGCGATGTGCTGACCGGCAAGGCCGGCGACTGGCTGATGCAATACGCGCCCGGCGACTATGGCATCACCGAGCGCGCGCGCTTCCTGGCGGTGTACCGCCGGATGGAGGATTAGTTGCCGCCGGCCAGCTGCACGAGCTTGAACGCGGCGCGGGCCACGCACACCACGGTGCCGGCCGCGTCACGCGCCTCGCCTTCGCAGAAGGCGATCTTGGCGCCGCGCCGGATGCAGCGCGACTCGAAGGTCAGTTCACCGCGCGCGGCGGCCAGGAAGTGCGTGGACATGTCGATGGTGATCACGCCCACGTCGAGCGGCGAGTAGGACCGCGCCGCGCCGCTGAGCGTGAAATCGAGCACGGCCATCAGCGTGCCGCCGTGCACATCGCCCCGGCTGTTCACGAGCGCCGGGTTGGCCGGCAGGCGCGTGCGGCACCTCCCCTCTTCCATATGTTCCGGCTGCAGGCCCAGATGCCGCATCAGCGGAATGTCGATGCCGAAATACGGCTTTTCCGGGGTGCCAGGGGCGACGGGCTTGATCTCGTTCACGGCTGTTTCCTCTCTGCTCCGGGTTCCGTATGGCGGAACCTCGATCCATTGTGTTCGGTGGAGCGGAGAGGATATGCGGATTTCAGGGGCCGTGCCAGCCGGCTGGGCGGTCAGCGCCCAAACAATGCGGTGAGCGAGGCCACCGCCGCCGGCACGTCGCTGGCCTCGGTCACCGCGCGCACCACGGCGGCGCTGCCGACGCCCACGTCGAGCACTTCGCGCAGATTGCTCCCGTTCACTCCGCCGATGCCCACCAGCGCGGGCACCACCGGCTGCATCAGCGCCACATAGGCCCGGAAGCGGCCCATGCCCTGCGGCGCGGTCGGCATGACCTTGGTCGTGGTCGGGAAGATCGCCCCGAGCGCCAGATAGCTGGGGCCGATGGCGGCCACGCGCAGCATCTCGGCGTAGCCGTGGGTGGACACGCCCAGACGCAGCCCGGAGGCGCGAATCGCCTCGAGATCGGCCTCGTCGAGGTCTTCCTGACCCAGGTGGATGCCGTAGATGCCGCTGTCGCCACCCATCGCCGCATGGTGGTCGAGCGCCACGCGCCAGTGATCGTTGATGAACAGGCGCGATGCCTGCCCCTTGGCGGCCTTGGCGGCGCGGGCCACTTCGGCCTTGACCGCCGCCGCGTCGTCCGACTTGAAACGCAACTGCACGGTCGGCACGGCCAGCGGCACCAGCCGCTCGATCCACTCCGCGCTCGGCACTACCGCGTACAGGCCGAGGTCCGGCGGGCACGGCGCGAAGGGCTTGGGCGATGCGTCGGGCGAGGCCAGCGCGGCGTGGCGCACGCGTGGGAAGCGGGCGAAATCGGTCGGCCAGTCCTGGCGGCCCGGCTGCCACGCGCGGGCGATGCACAGCGCGTCGTGGGCCGGGAAGTGCAGCGCCAGCGCCGCCAGCAGCACGGCCACGAAGGCCGGCGGGTGCGGCGTATCGCCGTCGTCGTCATCGGCCTGGGCGGGGGCATCCAGCACCCAGGTGCCCATCGGCGAACGCACGGTGTCGATCCAGCGGCCGCCTTCGCGGTCGGTCTCGATCAGCACCGCGCCGGCTGCGGTCAATTGGGCGATGGCGTCCGCCGTGGCTTCGCCATCGCCCAGCACGACGTCGTGGCGGCGCGGCGCGGCCGGGGCGTTGGCCAGTGGCCATGCACGCCACGGGGCGTCGTCATGGCCGAAGGTGGCGCCAAAGCGGGAAATCAGGGTGTCGAACAGCGCGGAGTCGATGGCCGCGGCCACGCCGGGGCGCGTCATGCGCGGTCCTCCGCGCCTTCGGCGTGCCAGAACGGCATGCCGACCACCGGCGTGCTGGCCTGCGCCACGTCGCGCTCGGGCATCGGCCCGGCCAGATAGGCGGTGCGGCCGGCCTCCACGGCCAGCGCGAATGCGCGGGCCATGTTCACCGGGTAGGCGGACTGTGCGACGGCGGTGTTCAGCAGCACGCCGTCATAGCCCCACTCCAGCACCTGCGCCGCATGCGACGGCAGGCCCAGCCCGGCATCGACGATCAGCGGCGTGTCCGGCAGGCGGTCGCGCAGCGTGCGCATGGCCAGCGGATTGGCGGCGCCCCGGCCCGTGCCGATCGGCGCAGCCCACGGCATCAGCGCCTGGCAGCCCACGTCCAGCAGGCGGCGGCACAGCACCAGATCCTCGGTGCAGTACGGCAGCACCTTGAAACCTTCCTTGATCAGCGTCTCGGCCACGGCGGGCATGTTCAGCGTGTCCGGCTGAAGCGTGTAGTCGTCGCCGATCAGTTCCAGCTTGATCCAGTCGGTCTCGAAGACCTCGCGCGCCATCATCGCCGTGGTGATGACTTCCTGTGCCGTGAAGCAGCCGGCGGTATTCGGCAGCACCGGCACGCCCAGATCGCGCAGCATCTGCCAGAACGCCTGGCCGCCGAGCGTCTGGCCATCACCGCCGCCCACCGCACTCTGGCGGCGCAGCGCCACGGTGATCATGGCGGGACGGCTGGCTTCCACGGCCGCCTGCAGCGTGGCCGGCGACGGATAACGCGCGGTGCCGAGCAGCAGGCGCGAGGCGAAGGATTCGCCATAGAGCACGAACGGGTCGCGCAGGGTTTCAGCGGGTTCGAAAGTCATGATGGATCAGCCTCCCGTCACGGGTTGCACGAGGTCGATGTGGTCGCCCGCCGCAAGCGGCGTGGCGGCATGGGCGGTGCGCGGCACGAACTGGCCGTTGACCGCCGCGGCGAACGGGGGCGCGATGGCAGCCGCTGTCACCGCGTCCGCCAGCGTGGCGGCCTCGGGCAGGTTCAGCAGCTTGCCGTTGAGCATAATTTCCATGATCTGGGCGGGTTCTGGGCGTGTTCCTAATGCAGCAGGCTGCCCAATCCGGGCACCGCCGTGCCGCGCACGTGGGCGGGCTCCTCGACGGACTGGATCAGGCCCGGCCAGCGCAGCGACGCCGGCACCGCGTGCGCGGCCGGGTCGCCGGCCAGCAACGCGCGCACCACGGCGCAGGCGGCCTCGGTCACGGCCGGCGCAATCAGCCAGCCATGCCGGTACAAGCCATTCACACGCACCACGCGCGCCTGCTGGTCCACGCGGATCGCCGGCAGGTGGTCCGGCCGCGTGGGCCGGCGCTGCACGTTCAGCTCCAGCACGCGGGCCTCGCCGAACGCGGGGTGCAGCGAGTGCGCCGCCGAGAGCAGTTCCAGCGCGGAACGCACGCTCATCGGCGAGTCGTCCTCGCTCTCGATTTCGGTCGCGCCGATCACGTACAGGTCGTTCGGCTTGGGCGCGATATAGATGGGGTAGCGCGGATGCAGCAGGCGGATGGGCCGATGCAGCTTCACGTCGGGCGCGTGCACGCGCACCACCTCGCCGCGCAGGCCGCGCAGGCCGGGCTTGACCACGCCGGGCTCGGCCGTTGGGTCGCACCACGCGTCGCGCGCGCCCAGGCCGCGGCAGTCCAGCACCACGTTGGCGCGGATGTCGAACTGGGGCAGCAGGTCGATATCGACATCGCCAGCCTCCCAGATGCAATGCACGCCTTCCTTGACCGCGCAGTCGAGCAGCGCGCGCAGCGCGCCACGGTTGTCCAGCTGGCCTTCGCCCTTGAGCAGCAGGCCCTGCGGGAAGCGCCCGGCCAGCTCCGGCTCCACGGCAGCCACGCCGGCGCCGTCGAGCACGGCCAGCCGCTCCCGCACCAGTTCCGGCGGCGCCACGGCGCGCATGCGGCCCGTGAACAGCGACACCTCGCTGCGGTCCCGCGCGTGCCAGACCACCAGCGTGCCGTCTTCCTGGAAGAACACGGGCTCGGGCAATTCCTGGATCCAGGCACGCCACAGGTCAACGCTGGCCATGCCGAGATCGACGATACGCCGCTCCGCGATGGCCGACTCGGCCAGCGGGGCAAGCATGGCGGCGGCCACATGGGCGGCCGCGCCGGTGCCGTCGGGGCCGCCACGCTCGACCAGCGCCACGCGGGCACCGGCACGCACCAGCAGCCAGGCGCACAAACGCCCGGCCAGGCCGGCGCCAAGAATGGCGACATCGAAGGACTTTACTGCTGTCATGGGTGTATTCGCCGCGGGCGCCCGGGTGGGGGTGGCGCCGCGCGGTCTCCAGTTGAATTACGAGTAAATCTTCGAGCCGGACTTCACGAACTCGATCGATTTCTCCTCCATGCCGCGCTCGGCTGCGGGCAGCGATGCCGCGTAGTCGCGCACTTCCTGGGTGATCTTCATCGAGCAGAACTTCGGGCCGCACATCGAGCAGAAATGCGCGATCTTGGCGCCCTCGGCCGGCAGCGTGGCATCGTGGAACGAGCGCGCGCGCTCCGGATCGAGGCCCAGGTTGAACTGGTCTTCCCAGCGGAACTCGAAGCGGGCCTTGGACAGCGCATTATCGCGCAGCTGCGCGCCCGGCCAGCCCTTGGCGAGGTCGGCGGCGTGGGCGGCAATCTTGTACGTGATGATGCCCTCGCGCACGTCTTCCTTGTCCGGCAACCCCAGGTGCTCCTTGGGCGTGACGTAGCACAGCATGGCCGTGCCCATCCAGCCGATATTGGCCGCACCGATGCCGCTGGTGATGTGGTCGTAGCCGGGGGCGATGTCCGTCACCAGCGGTCCGAGGGTGTAGAACGGGGCCTCGTAGCAGTGCTTGAGTTCCTCGTCCATATTGGCCTGGATGCGCTGGAGCGGCACGTGGCCCGGGCCTTCGATCATCACCTGCACGTCATGCTCCCACGCCTTGGCGGTCAGCTCGCCCAGGGTGCGCAGTTCGCCGAACTGGGCGTCGTCGTTGGAGTCCGCGATGCAACCCGGACGCAGGCCGTCGCCGAGGCTGAACGACACGTCGTAGGCCTTCATGATTTCGCAGATCTCGTCGAAGTGCGTGTACAGGAAGTTTTCCTTGTGGTGCGCCAGGCACCACTTGGCCATGATCGAGCCACCGCGCGAGACGATGCCCGTCACGCGGTCGGCCGTCATCGGCACGTAGCGCAGCAGCACGCCGGCGTGGATCGTGAAGTAGTCCACGCCCTGCTCGGCCTGCTCGATCAGCGTGTCGCGGAACATCTCCCAGGTCAGGTCCTCGGCGATGCCGCCGGTCTTGTCCAGCGCCTGGTAGATCGGCACCGTGCCGATGGGCACCGGCGAGTTGCGCAGGATCCACTCGCGCGTCTCGTGGATGTGCTTGCCGGTGGACAGATCCATGATGGTGTCAGCGCCCCAGCGGATCGACCAGACCATCTTTTCCACTTCCTCGGCCAGCGAGGAGGTCACGGCCGAATTGCCGAGGTTGCCGTTGATCTTGACGCGGAAGTTCCGGCCGATGGCCATCGGCTCCAGTTCCGTGTGGTTGATGTTGGCGGGGATGATGGCGCGGCCGGCGGCGATTTCCTTGCGCACGAACTCCGGGGTCATGTCCTCGGGGCGCAGCGGCAGGTTCGCGCCGAGCGCGTTGCCCGGATGCTGGCGCAGCAGGGCCTTGTACTCGGGCTTGTCGTAGAGCGCCTGGAGGTTCAGCGACTCGCGCAGCGCCACGTATTCCATTTCCGCCGTGATGATGCCCTGGCGCGCGTAGTGCATCTGCGACACATTGGCGCCCGCCTTGGCACGGCGCGGGTTGGTCAGCTGGGCAAAGCGCAGGTGCGCCGTGGCCGGGTCATTGGCGCGGTCGCGGCCATATTCGGACGACAGGCCCGACAGCACCTCGGTGTCGCCGCGCTCCTCGATCCAGCGGGTGCGCACGCCGGGCAGGCCGGACTTCAGGTCGATATGGATGTCCGGGTCGCTGTACGGGCCCGAAGTGTCGTAGACGGGGATCGGCGGATTCGCCATCTCGCCCTTGTCGGTGCGCGTGGACGTCTGCAGGATCGTGCGCAGCGGCACGCGCAGGTCCGGACGGCTGCCGGTCAGGTAGGTCTTGCTGGAAGCCGGGTAGGCGAATTTCTGGTCGAGATCGCTCTCGAGCGATTCAAACGATGCGGCGGGGGCAGTGCGGGCCATGGGTGTCGTCCTCTCTCTTGCGGGGGATGGACGAAACCAGGAGCCCTGTGAGCCCGCTACGCGGCAGAGCCGGCGGCGAGGTCCCGTTGCGGGACAGGAGCTGTTCGGTATTCAGTGAAACTTCCCACGCCGGTACTAGCCGGATCGGGTTCGAAGGGACTCTCTCAGCCGCACGGCCCATCCGTACGGCACCCCTGTTTCATCCAACGGGGTGAATTTAAGCACAAGCCCCCGCCCGGCGCCACCCGGAATTTCGTTGCGACTGCCGTGCATGATGGTATCGACTGGATATCGACTGACCAATGCTGCGCTGCACGATGGCCGACGATGTGGACGTCCCAGCGCATTTGCCCGGGGAATGCGCGCGTTTCCCGAACGCGGCAGTTGCCGTACCATCGGCCGTACCATCGACGCAGCCCGCCCCATCTCCAGGAGCCGCCATGTCCGATTCCAGCGCAGCGACCCACGCCGTGTTCAATCAGGTGCCGGACCTCTCCGGCTACAACCTGTTCGAGACCGACCCCGGCCTGCGGGCCGCGCTGGAACGGCTCGGTGGCGGATGGCACGCCGGCGCGCTCGGGGCCTTCGGCGCCCGGCTCGGGGAGCCTGAGGTGCAGGCCTGGGCCGCCGACGCCAACCGCCTGACGCCGGAACTCCACACCCACAGCCGCACCGGCGAGCGCATCGACGCGGTGACCTTCCATCCATCCTGGCACGCCCTGCTCGGGCTGCTGCGCGGCCAGCAGTTGCAGGCGCTGCCCTTCGCCCAGCCGCGCCCCGGCGCCTGGGCCGCGCGCACGGCCGGCTACTTCCTCCAGGCCCAGGTGGAGTCGGGCTCGCTCTGCCCCACCACCATGACGCTGGCCAGCATTCCGGTGCTGCGCAAGGAACCCGCGCTGTTCCGCGACCTCGAACCCCGGCTCTATGCCGCCGAGCACGACGCCCGCGACCTGCCCTGGCGCGACAAGACCGCCGTGATGATCGGCATGGGCATGACCGAGAAGCAGGGCGGCTCCGACGTACGCGCCAACACCACCGTCGCCCTGCCCATGCGCGGCGAGGGTCGGGGCGCCGAATACGCGCTGACGGGCCACAAGTGGTTTTTCTCCGCGCCGATGTGCGACGCCCATCTGGTCGTGGCGCGCATGGGTGGCCCCGAGGGGCCGCTCTCGTGCTTCTTCGTGCCACGCTTCCGTGACGATGGCAGCAAGAACCCGATCGAAATCCAGCGCCTCAAGGACAAGCTCGGCAACCGCTCCAACGCGAGCAGCGAGGTCGAGTTCCGGGGCGCCACGGGCATCCTGATCGGCGAGGAAGGCCGCGGCATCCCCACCATCATCGAGATGGCCACCAACACCCGGCTCGACTGCGTGATCGGCAGCGCGGCCCTGCTGCGCGCGGCGCTGGTGCAGTCGCTCCATCACGCGCGCCACCGCATGGCGTTCGGCAAGCTGCTGGCCGACCAGCCGCTGATGCGCAACGTGCTGGCCGACCTCGCCCTGGAGTCCGAGGCCGCCACGCAGATGATGATGGCCCTCGCCCATGCCTTCGAGCATGCCGACGACGACCCGCTCGCCGCCGCGTGGAAGCGCGTGGTCACGCCGGCCGCCAAGTTCTGGATCTGCAAACGTGCGCTGGAAGCCACTGGCGAGGCCATGGAGGTCTGGGGCGGCAACGGCTATGTCGAGGAAGGCCCGATGGCGCGGCTCTACCGCGAGGCGCCGGTCAATTCGATCTGGGAAGGCTCGGGCAACGTGATGTGCCTGGACGTGCTGCGCGCCCTGCAACGCAATCCCGACGATGGCGCGCGCGTGCTGCAGGACCTCGCCCGCCTCTCCCACGGCCATGCGGCGGTGCGTGCCGAGTTGGCCTCGCTGCAGGGCATGCTGCGCGAGCCTGCCGATCAACTCGAAGCGAGCGCGCGCCGCTTCGCACAGGGGCTGGTGCTGACCGCGCAGGCGGCGCTGATGATCGCCCATGCGGACCCGGAATCGGCCGAACTGTTCGTCGCCAGCCGGCTCGGGCGGCAGCACGGGCGCGTGTTCGGGACGTTAGATGCCGATCCCGTCACATTGCAGCGCGTGGCGGATCGGGCGTGGCCGGCTTGATGGCGGAACTGCCCGTTTTTGTCCGGAAATCGCACTAGGAAATGGCGCAGCGCATCAAAAGCCGCTTCAGGGGTAGCGAGGGGCGCCGTAAACGTTGAGGCGACGGGCTACGAGCCTGCCTGCATTCCAGTCGCCACTCCGAGCACTGCGACAAAGCATGTGCCGTCCACACCCCATGAATATCAGTCAACGCCTGCTTCTCACGCTGTCCCTCGCCGTGTTCGCCCTTATATCTGTCGGCTTCGGCGGCATCTGGCAACTCAATCGATCCGAAGACCGCCTCGAATACTTCAACGACAACACGCTCGCCAGCGTACGGCACCTGAACGGCGTCTATGACGCCGTGGCGTCGATGCGCGTGTTGCTGCATCGCCACGCGATGACCGACGACAACGTCGCCAAGCAAGAGGCCGAGGTCTCGCTCGACAAGGCCAGCAAACGTTTCGACGAACTCATCGCCACCTATGAGCGCGAAGACATCTCCGACGACGCCGACCGCAAGCTGCTGGAGGCGGACCGCGAGGCCGCGAAACAGTATCGTGCCGAATTCGCCACTTTCCTCGATCGCTCCAATAACAACGACTACGCGGCCACGCAGAAGATGCTGACCGACGGCACGCTGAATGCGTCGTATCGGGCACTTCGCAAGGCTATCGACACGCACGTCGAATACAACACCAAGATGGGCGACGCCGCCGTGGCCGAGAACAAGGCCCAGCACACCCACGTGGTGCGGCTGTTCCTGGTCGTCATCGCGCTCGTGGTGGGCTTCATCGTCTTCATGGCCGTGTCGCTCTATCGGCGCATCAAGCACAGCCTGGCCGACATCCAGGGCACGCTCGAGCACGTGAGCCAGACGCTGGACCTCGACCATCGCGCGCCGGTGGCGCGGATGGACGAGATCGGCCAGACCGCGCACGCCTTCAACGCGCTGATCGAGCGCGTGGCGCAGACCCTGCGCGAGGTGCGCCAGTCCACCGATTCGGTCGGCGTGGCCGCCGGGCAGATCGCGGCCGGCAATGTGGACCTGTCGTCGCGCACCGAGCAGCAGGCGGCGTCGCTCGAGGAAACCGCGTCGAGCATGGAAGAACTGACCACCACCGTGCGCCAGAACGCCGAGAACGCGCGCCAGGCCAGCTCGCTGGCGGCCAACGCCGCCGAGGTGGCCGACGCCGGCAACCAGGCGGTGCAGCAGATGGTGGACACGATGGGCGCCATCAGCGGCAGCTCCGAGCGCATCGCCGAGATCACCAACCTGATCGAGGGCATCGCCTTCCAGACCAACATCCTCGCGCTGAACGCCGCCGTGGAAGCCGCCCGCGCCGGCGAGCAGGGCCGTGGCTTCGCGGTCGTGGCCGGCGAGGTGCGCAGCCTGGCGCAGCGCTCGTCCAGCGCCGCCAAGGAAATCAAGGAGTTGATCGAGGCCTCGGTGAACACCGTGCGCACCGGCTCGACCCAGGCCCACGGCGTGGGCGGCACGATGACCGAGATCCGCCAGGCCGTGAAGCGCGTGTCGGACATCATCTCGGAGATCGCCGCTGCCTCGCAGGAGCAGAGCGCCGGCATCGAACAGGTGGGCCACGCGGTGGGCCAGATGGATCAGGTCACGCAGCAGAACGCSGCGCTGGTCGAGGAAGCCGCCGCCGCCGCCCAGTCCCTGGACGAGCAGGCCGGCAAGCTGCGCGACTGCGTGGGGCAGTTCCGGATGGCCGGCTGACGTTCGACCGGCTTCAGTCCGCCGCCACGCCAGCGACCGACTCGCGGATACGCAGCGTCACGCGCGGCGCGTAGCGGATCAGGTCGTGCGCGCGCTCGCCGATCATGATGGCGGGCGCGTTGGTGTTGCCGCCGACCAGCGTCGGCATGATCGACGCATCGACCACGCGCAGCCCCTCCACGCCGCGCACCCGTAGCTGCGGGTCCACCACCGCCAGCGGGTCCATGCCCATGCGGCAGGTGCCCACGGGGTGGTAGATCGTGTCCGCCTGGCGGCGGATCAGCGCGCGCACGGCGTCATCGTCGCTGCCATCGAGCCGCAGGTCCGCCGAATACAGCTCCCGGCCGCCAAACGCGGCCAGCGGGGGCTGGTCGAAAATGGCGCGCACGATGCGCAGCCCGGTGACCATCCCTTCCATGTCTTGTGGATCGGACAAGTAGCGCGGATCGATGGCCGGCGCCTCGCGCATATCCGCCGACACCAGCCGCACCACGCCCCGGCTGCGCGGGCGCAGCAGGCAGACATGGCAGGAATAGCCATGCCCGCGATTGACGCGGCGCATGTGGTTGTCCGCCATCCCCACCACGAAATGCAGTTGCAGGTCCGGCTCGTCGAGGTCCGGGCGGCTGCGCACGAAGGCGCCCGCCTCGGCGAAATTCGACGTCATCATGCCGGCGTTCTCGCGGCGGTAGCGCCGCATCTCGGCCAGCAGCCGCCAGGCCCCGGCCAGCGAGATCCCGAACAGCGCCGTGGCCGCCACGCGCTTGTGCAGGATGATGTCGAGATGGTCCTGGAGGTTCTCGCCCACGCCGGGCAGGTCGTGCACCACGGCCACGCCGTGCCCGCGCAGGTGCGCCGCCGGGCCGATGCCGGACGCCATCAGCAGCTGTGGCGAGCCGAACGTGCCGGCGCTGACGATGACCTCGCGGCGCGCGCGCAGCACCACTTCCACCCCATCGCGCCGGGCCAGCACGCCCACGGCGCGCCGCCCTTCGAACAGGATCCGCAGCACCTGCGTGCCGGTCAGCACATGCAGGTGCGAGCGCCCGCCGTTGCAGGCGCGGTCGCGCACGTTGCCGCCGTGCAGGTAGGCGCGCGCGGCGTTCCAGCGCTCGCCGTTGTGCTGGGTCACCTGGTACCAGCCGGCGCCCTCCTGCTCGTCGCCATTGAAATCGTCATTGCGGGGCAGGCCGGCAAGTTCGGCGGCATCGAGGAAATGCTGGCCGAACGGGTTGGGCGAACAGAGGTCGCTGACGTGCAGGGGGCCGGTGCCGCCGTGCAGTGGATCGTCGTCGTGACCGGCCACGCGGGCGTTGCATTCGGCGCGGCGGAAAACGGGCAGGACGTCGTCCCACGACCAGCCGTCGCAGCCGGCGGCGGCCCAGCCGTCGTAGTCAGCCGGGCGGCCCCGCATATAGATCATGGCGTTGATCGACGATGACCCGCCCAGGCCCCGGCCGCGTGGCTGGTAGCCGCACCGGCCGTCCAGCGCGGCCTGCGGCACGGTCTCGTAGCCGTAGTTGCGGCGGCCGGCGCGCGGCAGCATCGCACCGCAGCCGGCGGGTGTGCGCACCAGCACATGGTGATCGTGGCCGCCGGTTTCGATCAGGCCGATGGAGTCGGTGCCGCTGTCGGCCAGCCGGCCGGCGAGCGCGCAGCCGGCCGAGCCGGCCCCCACGACGAGATAGTCAAAGATCGCTTCCATCTGTCTCCTCGCCTGCCTGTGTCCCCGGGCCACCGCGAAAATCCAGTGTAGGCGCTGGGGCCGGCGGAATGAAGCCGGGCGACTACCGGCAAAAGACCGCGGCCGGTGCACGCGGCGTTTGGGGGCCGTCCTCCATTGCGGGAACGGGGCGGCTGGCTTATGGTGCGCGATGGTGCGCGGGCCTTGCGCCCTTCCCATGCAGCCCCCTCGGACAGCCAGGAGACCGCCAGATGAGAGAAGTTCCCGCCATGTCATCGGTGTTCGACGCCATGCGCGCGGCGTCGCGGCATGACCAGACCCCGCCGTGGGATATCCGCGCGGACCGCCTGCGCCGGCTGCGGCAACTGGTGAAGACCCACCACGACGCCATCGCCGCCGCCATCAGCGCCGACTTCACCAACCGGCCGCCGCAGGAAACCGCGCTGCTGGAGGTGTTCCCGAGCCTGGCGGGTCTCGATGACGCACTGCGGCACGGCCGGCGCTGGATGCGCGAGCGCCGCGCCCGCACCGGCCTGTGGTTCCTGCCGGGGCGCTCGCGCCTGATGCCGCAGCCGCTGGGCGTGGTGGGCGTGGTGGTGCCGTGGAACTATCCGCTCTACCTGACCGTGGGGCCGCTCACTGGCGCGCTGGTGGCCGGCAACCGGGCCATGGTCAAGCTGTCCGAATACACGCCGCGGTTCTCGGCCCTGTTCGCCCAACTGGTGCAGGCCACCTTCGCGCCGGATGAGGTGTCGGTCATCAACGGCGATGCCGAGGTAGCCGCCACCTTCAGCGCCCTGCCGTTCGACCACCTGCTGTTCACCGGCTCGACCCACGTCGGCCATCACGTGATGCGCGCCGCCGCCGCCAACCTGACGCCGGTGACGCTGGAGCTGGGCGGGAAGTCGCCGGCCATCATCGGCCCCCATGCCGATTTCGACCACGCCGTGGAGCGCATCGTGGTGGGCAAGCTGCTCAACGCCGGCCAGACCTGCATCGCCCCGGACTACGTGCTGGTGCCGGAGGACCAGCGCGACCGCTTTGCCGAGGCCGCGCGCCGCTGCGTGAACCGCCTCTATCCGGACCTCGCCCGCAACCCCGACTACACCAGCATCATCAGCCCGCGCCACTTTGGCCGGCTGGTGTCGATGATCGACGCCGCGCGCGCGGCTGGCGCCGGCGTGGTGCCGCTGACCGATGCCACGCCGGACGCCGACGCGCGCCGCCTGCCGCCCGTGCTGCTGACGGACGTGCCCGGCGATGTGATGGCGATGCAGGAGGAGATTTTCGGGCCGGTGCTGCCCGTGGTGACCTATCGCACCGTGGACGAGGCCATCGGCTTCGTCAATGCGCGGCCCCGGCCGCTGGCGCTCTATCTGTTCGACCGTCGCCGCGACGTGGTGGACCACGTGATGCGCCAGACCGTGGCCGGCGGCGTCACCATTAACGACACCCTGTTCCACATCGCCCAGGACGACCTGCCCTTCGGCGGCGTGGGCCCGAGCGGCATGGGCGTGTACCACGGCCGGGCCGGCTTCGAGACGTTCTCCAAGCTCAAGCCGGTGTTCCATCAGGCCGGGCTGAACGGTGCCGGCCTGCTGCGGCCGCCTTACGGCAAGCGTTTCGCGTCGATGCTGAAGCTGTTGCTGCGCTGAATCGGGTCCGCTCGGGGACGATCGGCGGCGCTCAGGCCGCCAGCATCGGCTTGCCGAGCATGCGCGACAGCACCGCCTCGGGCGAGTGAGTGTGGTCGCTGATGGCTGCCGGGTCGAGGTAGATGGTCTGCTCCATCATCGCCCGGCCGCGCAGGGCGGCGTGGAGCAACTGGTCGCTGAACACGATCCAGGTCGCACCGGGCGGGAACTGGAACTCCTGCTGCGGCACGGTCTTCTGGTAATCCAGGTCGGCCTTGGCCAGGTCGTGCAGCTGGAGCATGCGGTGGTCGTACTCGGACCGCGTGCGCTTGGTGATGTGGAGCTGCTTCATCAGCCACGCCTGCCCCGGCCACATGCCATGCGTTTTCGGCACGAAGCGGGCGGCGAAATCCGCGAACGGCTCGCCCACGCGCCACACACGCGGCGCGGCGGGGTCGATGTTGTGGAACACGCGCAGCAGGCGCTTGCCCAGCATCGGATTGGACGGAAACGAGTCCACGTGCAGGCGGGTGTCGTCCTTGCGCCAGCTCACCGGGCGGCCGGCGATCTCGCTGGGCCGCAGCGACGTGCCTGCGCGCGTCATATGCGTCACATATTCGGGGAACAGCGTGTGGATCAGCGTCTCGCTGGAATCCGCATAGCGGCGGATCAGCGCGTAGAGATCGGCCAGATCCTGCTCACTGCCCGCGGCGCCGCGCACGGCGCGGTCATCGGCGCGCAGGTTGATGTTCTTCGACTTGCCATCGGACCAGCGGGCATCCAGGAAGCGCTCCTCGCCCGGCTGGAAGCGGAAATTCAGGTTCGGGAAGTACAGCACGGCGCCCTGCTCGAGCTGGCGGCGCAGGTCGGCGCGCACCTCGGGGGTGACGTCGGGCGCCCATTCGGTATAGGGCTGCGTGCGGATCAGGTTCAGCGGCGTCGTCATGGTCTTGGCGTGGAGGTCCGGTTGAGCGGGATTCTACTCCGCGCCGCAGCGGGTGCCACGTGGCGCCCAGATAACAAAAAACCCCGCGGGTCCCGAAGGACCGGCGGGGTTCCTGACTGCCGGACGGCCGATTACAGGCCGGCGGCGGCGCGCAGCACGGCGGCCTTGTCGGTGGCTTCCCACGAGAACTCCGGCTCCTCGCGGCCAAAGTGGCCGTAGGCGGCGCTCTTTTCGTAGATCGGACGCAGCAGGTCCAGCATCTGGACGATGCCCTTCGGGCGCAGGTCGAAATGCTCCTGCACCAGTTCGGCGATCTTCTCGTCCGAGATCTTGCCGGTGCCTTCCGTGTACACGGTCACGTTGATCGGGCGGGCCACGCCGATGGCGTAACTGACCTGCACCTGGCACTGGCGCGCCAGGCCGGCGGCGACCACGTTCTTGGCGACGTAGCGGGCGGCGTAGGCGGCCGAGCGGTCCACTTTCGACGGGTCCTTGCCCGAGAACGCGCCGCCACCGTGCGGCGAGGCGCCGCCGTAGGTGTCGACGATGATCTTGCGGCCGGTCAGGCCGCAGTCGCCCTGCGGGCCGCCAATCACGAAGCGGCCGGTCGGGTTGACCAGGTACTTGGTGTCCTTGAGCATCGCGGCCGGCAGCACCGGCTTGATGATTTCTTCGATCACGGCTTCGCGGATCTGGGCCTGGGTGATGTCCGGGGCGTGCTGGGTGGACAGCACGACGGTATCCACGCTGTGCGGGCGGCCGTCGAGGTAGCGCACGGTGACCTGCGACTTGGCGTCCGGGCGCAGCCAGGACAGGCGGCCGTCACGGCGCAGCTGCGACTGGCGCTCCACCAGACGGTGTGCGTAGTAGATCGGGAACGGCATCAGTTCGGGCGTCTCATCGCACGCGTAGCCGAACATCAGGCCCTGGTCGCCAGCACCCTGGTTCAGGTAGTCGTCCGAGGCGCGGTCCACGCCCTGGGCGATGTCCGGCGACTGCTTGTCGTACGCCACCAGCACGGCACAACCCTTGTAGTCGATGCCGTAGTCGGTGTTGTCGTAGCCGATGCGCTTGATGGTGTCGCGGGCGACCTGGATGTAGTCCACGTTGGCCGTGGTGGTAATTTCACCGGCCAGCACCACCAGACCGGTGTTGCAGAGCGTCTCGGCCGCCACGCGGGCGTACTTGTCCTGGGCCAGGATGGCGTCCAGGACGGCGTCCGAGATCTGGTCAGCAACTTTATCGGGATGGCCTTCGGAGACAGATTCCGAAGTGAACAGGAAGTCGTTTGCCACGAGCTTGTTTCTCCAAGGTTAGCCAAGATTGGCTGTGAGTCGGCTATTGCGTGCCACCCTCGGGAAACGATGCGGCGACGCTTTAGCGGTATTTTCAGACCGCTCTGGAGAGAGCGGCATCGCCCCGCAAGTTGTCAGTTAACTCGGCGATACAGGCTATTATACGCGCCTGCCGCGTGCGCTGCAGTACTCCGGCGCGGCGCGCCGCACAGTGCACCGCGCGCACGGAGGCAGCAGGACGTGTAGCCGGTACGATACCGTGCCTGCCTCGCGCGCGATTCCCCGTCGACAAGCCTTTTTTGCCCGTATTTCCACGTTTGGCCCCATGACCTTTATCTTCTGGCTCATCTCCCTCCTGCCCCTGCGCGTGCTGCACGCCATCGGCGGCGCGCTGGGCCTGCTCGCGGCGCGGCTACCGGGCCGCTACGGCCAGCGCCTGACCGAGAACTTCCGCCACGCCTACCCGGACGTCACCGACGCCATGCTGGCCGAGGCCGCGCGCGCCACGGGCCGCCTGATCCTGGAAATGCCGTACTTCTGGAGCCGCAAGACGCTGGACGCCGCGCTCTACAACTTCGACGACTCGCTCTGGCCCACGCTGAACCGGCTCCAGATGCAGGCCAACGGCATCATCATCCTGACCCCGCACCTGGGCTGCTTCGAAGTGCTGCCGCAGTCGCATGCGGTGCATCGGCCCGTAACCGTGCTGTTCAAGCCGCCGCACCAGCAGTGGCTGCGCGACTTCGTCGAACGGATGCGAAGCCGGCCGGGCATCTCGATGGCGCCTGCCACGCCGCGCGGTGTGCGGATGCTGGTCAAGGCGCTCAAGCGCGGCGAGGCCGTCGGCATCCTGCCCGATCAGGTGCCGAGTGCCGGAGACGGCGCCTGGGCGCCGTTCTTCGGCAAGCCGGCCTATTCGATGACGCTGGTGCACCGCCTGCACCGCCTGACCAACGCGCCGGTGGTGATGATGTTCGCCGAGCGCCTGCCCAAGGGCGCCGGCTATGTCGGCCATATGCGCCTGGTGGGCTGTGGCGGCGTGCTGGCCGCCGAGGTGGAGGCCGCCGCCGCCCAGATCAACCGCGCGGTCGAGGAGTCGATTGCGATGGTGCCCACCCAGTACCTCTGGGGCTACAACCGCTACAAGCAGCCCACCGGCGCCCCGCCGCCCCCCGACCTGACCAGCCAGCCGCAGGCGGCCCCCCAAGACATCATCCAATGAGCCGAATCTTTACCTGGCTCGGCATCGGCCTGCTGACCGTGCTGGGCAAGTTGCCGTATCCGTTCGTCGCGCGCTTCGGCGAAGGGCTGGGCGGCCTGCTTTACCGGATTCCGAACGGCCGCCGCGAGGTGGTGCGCGCCAACCTGCGGCTCTGTTTCCCGGAAAAATCCGAGGCCGAGATCGACGAGATGTCGCGCGAGACCTTCCGCCACATCTTCCGCAGCTTTGCCGAGCGCGGCATCTTCTGGACCGGCAGCGAGGCGCAGATGCGCCGCTGGGTGCAGATCGACGACCAGGCCAACCTTGTGGCGCTGGACGGCAAGCCCCATATCCTCGTGACCATGCACCTCTCGGGCGTGGAGGCGGGCGCGATCCGGCTGACCATCCACCTGCGCGACCACGTGGGCCGCTCCGGGGCTTCGCTGTATACAAAGCAGAAGAACGCGCTGTTCGACGATTTCCTGAAGCACGCGCGTGGCCGCTTCGGCGCCAACATGATCTCGCGCAACGACAGCGCGCGGAACATCCTGCGCTGCCTGAAGAAGGGCGAGGCGCTGCAACTGATCGCCGACATGGACTTCGGCGAGCGCGACTCGGAATTCGTGCCGTTTTTCGGCGTGGAGGCGCTCACGCTGACCTCCGTGTCGCGGCTGGCGCGGCTGACCGGCGCCAAGGTCGTGCCGATCTATACCGAGATGCTGCCCGACTACAAGGGCTATGTGCTGCACATCCTGCCCGCCTGGGACGACTACCCCGGCGACAGCGTGACCGACGACACGCGGCGCATGAACGCCTTCTTCGAGGACGCCATCCGCCCGCGCGTGACCGAGTACTACTGGGTGCACAAGCGCTTCAAGCATCGGCCACCCGGCGAGCCAGAGATTTACTAGCTACAATCCGAGCCATGAAACTCCAGTTCACCAAGATGCACGGCGCCGGCAACGACTTCGTCGTGCTGGACGGCATCCACCAGACGCTCGACCTGACCGAGGCCCAGTGGCGCGCGCTCGCCAGCCGGCACTTTGGCGTGGGCGCGGACCAGATCCTGATCGTCGAGAAATCGACGCGCCCGGACGTGGACTTCCGCTACCGGATCTTCAATGCCGATGGCGGCGAGGTGGAGCATTGCGGCAACGGCGCGCGCTGTTTCGTGCGCTTTGTCACGGACAAGGGCATGACCGACAAGCGCTCGGTGCGCGTGGAGGTGATGAACGGCGTGATCACGCTGACCCTGCAGGACGACGGCCAGGTCACGGTGGACATGGGCGCGCCCGAGCTGACGCCGGCGCGCGTGCCGTTCCTCGCCGAGGGCCTGCCGACACGCCGCGAGGGCGACGACACGCTCTATGGCCTCGAAGTGAACGGCCGCACGGCGTGGATCACGCCGGTGTCGATGGGCAATCCGCACGCGGTGCAGGTCGTGGACGATACCGAGCAGTTCCCGGTGCTCCAGGACGGCCCGGTGATCGAACACCATCAGACGTTTCCGAAGCGGGTGAACGCCGGCTTCATGCAGATCGTGGACCGCAGCACCGTGCGGCTGCGCGTGTTCGAGCGCGGCGCCGGCGAGACGCTGGCCTGCGGCACGGGCGCCTGCGCGGCCGTGGTGGCCGGCATCCGGCGCGGTCTGCTGGACTCGCCGGTCAAGGTCCACACCCATGGCGGCGACCTGACCATCGCCTGGAACGGCGCGGGCCAGCCCGTGCAGATGACCGGCCCGGCGACCACCGTGTTCGAAGGCACTATTGACCTCGCCGCACTGAACGCGTGACTATGGGGGCTCCGCAGGCCACGCCACCGGAGACCCCATGACGCTGGACGATTTCCGCATCACCAGTAGTAAAAAATTCAATCTGGCCGATTTCGACCCGCACAGCAAACCGCTGTCGCAGGGCGACAAGGCCGCCGACCTCGCGCGGCTGGAGGCCCTCTCGGGCGAACTCGACGCGCTCCAGGACATCTTCTACGCCGAGCACCGCCGCAAGGTGCTGGTCATCCTGCAGGGCATGGATACCAGCGGCAAGGACGGCACCGTGCGCTCGGTCTTCCGCAGCTTCGATCCGCTTGGCATCCGCGTGGTGAGCTTCAAGGCCCCTACCGCCGAGGAACTGGCGCGCGACTACCTGTGGCGCGTGCACGCGCAGGTGCCCCGCGCCGGCGAGATCGCGCTGTTCAATCGCAGCCACTACGAGGACGTGCTGATCACGCGCGTGCATGGCTGGATCGATGAGGCCGAGTGCGAGCGCCGCTACAAGCAGATCCGCGCGTTCGAGTCCCTGCTGACCGATACCGGCACGACCATCGTGAAGTGCTTCCTCCATATTTCGAAGGACGAGCAGAAGGAACGGCTCGAGGCGCGTATCGCCGATCCGCAGAAACACTGGAAGTTCGACACGCAGGACCTGGCCGAGCGCAAGTTCTGGAAGGAATACCAGGACGCCTACGCCGCTGCCATCGCGGCCACGGCCACGCCGAGTTGCCCCTGGTATGTCGTGCCGGCCGACTCGAAGACCCACCGCAACCTGATGGTGGGCGAGATTGTGGCGGCCGTGTTCCGGCAGCTCAAGCCGGCATACCCGCCGCCGAAGCCGGAACTGGCGAAGCTAAAGGTGGAGTAGGCGCCGGGGGTCAGTCGCTGCCGTTGCCGCGATGCACATCGTGGGTGACGAACGGCCGCTCGGGGCCGGGCATCGCCAGCCATTTGGGGTGCTTGAGCGTGTCGCGGATATCGTCGAGCCCGCTCGCCCAGTGCTCGTGCATCGTCAGCAGGCCGAACTGGTAGTCCTTGGCGCTGCCCTCGAACGACTTGTCGCGGTAGATCAGCTGGATCACGTTACGGCGCGCGTCGCAGGCATGGTCGGCGGCGCGCTTGTACCAGGGGTCGTCGCGCTTGGAAGCCGGCACCAGTGCCATCAGCTCACTCAGCATGCGGCGATAGTTCTGCTGCTCGCGCATCACGTCCGTGATGGCGCGCGTGCGGCTGGAATACTGGATGTCCTTCTGGCGCTCGGCCACGTCGAGCAGATTGTGCGGCAGCTTGCCGCGCGCGCTCCAGAGGTCCACCTGGAAGATCAGGGCGTCCCGGCGCGGCTGGGCGGTCAGCACCTCCTGGAGCGGCGTGTTCGAGACCAGGCCGCCATCCCAGTAATACTCGCCATCGATCTCCACGGCCGGGAACCCGGGCGGCAGCGCGCCGGACGCCATGAAGTGCTCGGCGCGCAGCCGCTGGCGCGTGTTGTCGAAATACGCGAAATTACCCGTGCGCACGTTCACGGCACCCACCGAGACGCGCATCTCCTTCGGATGGTTGATGCGGTCGAAATCGGCAAAACGCTCCAGCGTGGCCTTCAGCGGGGCGGTGTCGTAGTAGCTGGCACGGCCCGGGTCTTCGCCACGGCCCCAGAGATCGGCGATGCCGCGTGGCGAGAAGAAGCCGCGCTGGCCTTCGATCATCGCGCGGGCGGCGTTGAGGCTGTCGAACCAGATCCGCATCGGCTCCGGCCACGTGGGTGCGGTCTCCGTCAGCAGCTCCAGCGGCAGGCCGGGCAGCCACGGCTGGGCGCAGATGTATTCCCAGAACGCGCGCAACTGCGTCACGCGGGTTTCAGGCGGATTGCCGGCGATGACCGCCGCGTTGAGCGCGCCGATCGAGATACCGGCGATCCAGTTCGGATGAATRCCGCCTTCGGCCAGGCCCTGGTAGACACCGGCCTGGTAGGCACCGAGCGCGCCGCCGCCTTGCAGCACCAGCGCGCGGATCGCATAGGCTTCGTGGGCGGGGCCGTCGCCCGGCAGCGCATCAGGGGCGCAGTGGTCGCTCACTGCGGCGCGCTTGGGCGCCTTGGTGCGCTTCGCCCGGGCCGGCGTGGCCGTCGATGCGGAATCCTGCGGTGGCGCGCCCTGTTCGCCCAGTTCGCGCCCGATTGCCTGCTTGGTCGCCTGTTTTACCTGCTGTTGCCGCTTGTCCGCCACGCCATGCTCCCTCGAAGTTGAGCCGGGGCGCCCCATGGCGCCCGCTCCGGCGCGTCAGACGCCGTACGTCTGACGATAGGCCGCCACGGCCGCCCGGGAGTTCCCGAGCGCGGGGTCGTTCGACGCGTCGAGGTAGGCCAGCAGGTCCTTGAGGCTGGCGATCGAGATCACGGGCACGCCGTATTCGCGCTGCACGTCCTGCACGGCCGAATGCGTGCCGATGTTGTCGGCGGTGCCGCTCTTTTCCATGCGGTCCAACGCGATCAGCACGGCGGCCGGCTCGGCGCCGGCGGCGCGAATCAGCTGCATCGACTCCCGCACGGAGGTGCCGGCCGAGATCACGTCATCGATGATCACCACCTTGCCCTGCAGCTTGGCGCCGACCAGCGTGCCGCCTTCGCCATGGTCCTTGGCTTCCTTGCGGTTGTAGGCAAACCCCACGTCCCGGCCCATGCCGGCCAGCGCCACCGCCGTGGCCGAGGCCAGCGTGATGCCCTTGTAGGCCGGCCCGAACAGCACGTCGAACTCGAGGCCCGAGTTGAGCAGGGTTTTCGCATAGAATTGCGCCACCTGACCCAGCATCGCGCCCTGATTGAACAGGCCGGCGTTGAAGAAGTAAGGCGACTTGCGGCCCGCCTTGGTCACGAACTCGCCAAAGGACAGCACGCCCGCATCGAGCGCGAAGCGGATAAAGGTCTGGCTGAGGTCGTCCGGCGTGGTCTGCTGCGTCATCTTTTCTCTCTGAATTTCAAAATTTCCCGAGATGTTACGGATTATCAGCGCCAACCTCAACGGCATCCGCTCCGCGGCCAAGAAGGGCTTTTTCGAGTGGATGGGCAAGCAGGACGCGGACATGATCTGCGTGCAGGAACTGAAAGCCCAGGAAGCCGACATGACCGAGGCGTTCCTGGCGCCACATGGCTACCACGGCTTTTTCCACTATGCCGAGAAGAAAGGTTACAGCGGCGTGGGCCTGTACACGCGCCACAAGCCCGAGCGGGTGGTCACCGGCTTCGGTGTGCCCGAGTTCGACGCCGAGGGTCGCTACGTGGAAGTGCAGTATCCGCACCTTGCGGTGATCTCCGTCTACGTGCCGTCCGGCTCCAGCGGCGAAGAACGCCAGCAGGCCAAGTTCCGCTTCATGGAGGCGTTCCTGCCCCACCTGCTGCAACTGAAGGCCAGCGGGCGCGAGATCGTCTTGTGCGGTGACGTCAACATCGCCCACAAGGAAATCGACATCAAGAACTGGAAGGGCAATCTCAAGAACTCCGGTTTCCTGCCCGAGGAGCGCGCCTGGATTGGTGAACTGTTCGATAACCACGGCTATGTGGACGTCTTCCGCCAGCTCGACCAACGCCCGGACCAGTACACCTGGTGGAGCAACCGCGGCCAGGCCTACGCGAAGAACGTCGGCTGGCGCATCGACTACCACCTGACCACCGACAAGATCGCCGCCACGGCCCGCGCCTGCGCCATCTACAAGGACGAGAAGTTCAGCGACCACGCCCCGCTGTCGATCGACTACGATTTTCCGCTGTGAGACGGGCGCCCGGGCGGGATGCCGGGGCCGGCGCGCTCAGTTGGCGCGGATTTCTTCCAGCAGGTTCGGGTGGCGATCCAGCAACTTGAGCAGCTTTACCAGCGCCAGCGGCGGCTTGGTCCGGCCGGTCTCGTAGCGCGAGAACGCATTGACCCCGCCGCCGAAGATCTCGCCAGCCTCCCGCTGGTCGAGTTCCAGCTTGCGGCGCACCGACACGATGAACGCCGGATCGACGATAGCGGCGTTGACCTGCTTGTTGAAGGCAACCATCAACTGGCCGATCCGCTCATCTTCATCGAGATCAAGAACCCCTTCACCGCAGGCGGGACACCAGTCCGCCAGCACGCCTTCGATCACCATGGTTTCGCCGCGATAGTCGTAGGGCATGTCCTGCCGCTCCCTGACCAGTTCGGATCCTCCGCATTCCGGGCATCTCATATCCCGACTCCTTTTTCGAGGTGGTGCTCTTTACAGCACCTTGAATGACACAATCACCAGTTGCTCGATCACGCTGAGCTTCAGGTAGAGCGACCCATAGGGGGTGACGGGGTGGTAGACGTCCTGCCAGACTCGATGATCCGCGTGCGTTGTCATGCTCTTATACAAGTCGCTTCGCTCAAACCGCGCCAGGATGTCAATCACCTCCCTCCGACTCAACCCCATTGCCCGATAGCTCCGGGAAGCTGAGGTGGTGAACCGCAACCTCCCCTCCGTCACCAACGCCCTCACCACAGAGAGCTTGTAATGCGCTGACGATTTCTCCATGCAAAATTAACCTACTTGGTTATTACCTGCAAGCCCCGGAATGTGTCGGACCGCAACCGCCTCTCTCGCGTAAACCCTGCGCCCGCCCCCTAACCTCGCTACAATGCAGGTTCGCTGCCCCGTTGGGCAGGCGACTTTTCGCATTTTCAGAGTGAGTCAGCCATGGTTTTCAAAGTGTTCGTCGATGGTCAGGAAGGCACCACCGGTCTCCGGCTGCTGGACTACCTCTCGGGTCGCTCCGATGTGGAGCTGCTGCGCATTGCCGATGACAAGCGCAAGGACCCGCAAGAGCGAGCACGCTTCCTGAATGCCTCGGATGTCTCGTTCCTGTGCCTGCCGGACGTGGCCTCGCGTGAGGCCGTGTCGCTGGTGACCAATCCCAATACCTGCGTGATCGACGCCAGCACGGCGTTCCGCACCACCGACTCGTGGGCCTATGGCCTGCCCGAGCTGACCCGTGGCCAGCGCGAGAAGGTGCGCGCCAGCAAGCGCATCGCGGTGCCGGGCTGCCACGCCAGCGCCTTCGTGCTGGCCGTGCGTCCGCTCGTGGAAGCGGGCCTGATGCCGGCCGACTACCCGGTGTCGGCGTTCTCGCTGACCGGCTACAGCGGCGGCGGCAAGAAGATGATTGCCGAGTTCGAGGCGGGCGGGAATCCGCGTCTCGATAGCCCGCGCCCCTACGCGCTGAGCCTCGAGCACAAGCACCTGCCCGAGATGCGCGTGCAGGCCGGCCTGGCCCAGGCGCCGATCTTCAACCCGATCGTCGGCAACTTCCTGAAGGGTCTGGCCGTGACGGTGCCGGTGTTCCCGGCGCTGCTGTCGCGCAAGGCCGATGCCGAGGCCATCCTCGACATCTACCGCAAGCATTACGAGGGCGAGCAGTTCGTGCGCGTGCATCCGTTCAATAGCGATGCCAACCTCGACGGCGGCTTCTTCGACGTCCAGGCCAGCAACGACACCAATCGCGTGGACCTGTTCGTGTTCGGCAATGGCGAGCGCCTGAATCTGGTCGCACGCCTGGACAACCTCGGCAAGGGCGCCGCCGGCGCGGCCGTGCAATGCATGAACGTGCATGTGGGCGCCGACGAGGCGACCGGGCTGACCGCCTGACGCGTCACCAACCCGTCGCACAATAAGAAAAGCCGGCTTCGCGCCGGCTTTTCGCTTTCCTGGGATCCGGCTGGCCTAGCTGCCGGTCTTGACCAGCGTCGCCTTCAGCGCCACGCCGATATACGCCGCGCCCTTGGCGCAGACGTAGGTGGTATCGCTGGAGGTCTCGTCGTCCTTCCAGTTGCTGCGGATCTCCATCACCGCATTGCTGCCGCCCTGGGCCGCGCGCTGCTGGAGGTCCTGCACAGCCTGCACGAACACCGTTTCGCACAGCTGGGCATCCGTCAGCACCGGGCCCTCCTGCACCTTGTTCACCGGCCGGCGCACGCGCTTCACCGTCTTGTACAAGGTGGGATCCGTGGCGCCCTCAAGCCGGTTGAAGCCGAACAGCAGCTTCGTGTTCGGGTCGATGCGTTCCTTGGCGGCCTGGCTAGCCAGTGCCTGGTCGATCGGCATCGTCAGCAGCGTGTCGGCGGCGCTGGCCACGCCCGACGCGCCCGCAGCCACCAGCGCGGCCGCTACCAGGCCGCAGCGCAATCCAGTCCTCATGGTCTTTCTCCCTGATCAAGGTTGAGAATCTCAGCGCGCCAAAGCCTGTTGCAGGGGCGTTGACGCCACTTTTCCATCCTACAGGAATCGCCGATAACCTGAGTCGACGGCCGTCTTTACTTTTTTAGTGGACGCTGGCTGTCGTCGTCGCCGGCATCGACCGGGGCACCGCCCAGGTTAGCCATATTGGGCGTGTGGGCGGGCAGCTTCTCCATCGGCATGTTCATGGCGCGGGCGTAGAGCGGCATCACCTCGCCCATGTGCGCCTCAAGCACCGCGATGCGGCTGCGGCCGGACGGGTGCGTGGACTTGAACTCGTCGCCCATCTCCAGCACCGTGCCCATCTTGCGCCACAGTGTGACGGCGGCGCGCGGGTCGTAGCCGGCGCGGGCGGCGATGTCCATGCCAATCAGGTCCGCCTCGGTTTCCTCGAGCCGCGAAAACCGCAGCGACACGAGCCGGGCATTGTTGCCGATATCGAAATTGCCGAGATTGCCGAAGCCGGTCAGCTGGGACACCACGTTGGCGCCAAGATTCGAGATCTCGGACTGCGCCGCGCGCTGCCGGGCGTGTTCCTCCAACGCGTGGGCGATCTCGTGGCCCATCACCATGGCCACTTCGTCGTCGGTGAGCTTGAGCTGGTCGAGCAGGCCGGAGTAGACCGCCATTTTGCCGCCGGGCATGCAGAACGCGTTGACCAGCTTCGACTCGATCAGGTTGATCTCCCACGCCCAGCGGCCGGCGCGTGGGTTCCACAGCACGGTCTCGGGCAGCAGCCGGATGCCGATCTCGCGCAGGCGCTTCACCTGCGGGTTGTCGTCGCCGGCCAGCGTGTGCTTGGCGATGGCTTCCTGCTTGATCTGTTCGTACTCGCGGGCAGCTTGCTGGTCGATGACTTCCATCGGCACGATCGTGCGCACGCGCGAGTAGCGGCGCTCCACGCGCACGCCGTCGTCGGGCGCGGCTACCAGGGCCACTTCCTGCGCGATGGCCGGCACGGTTGCGCACGCGGCGCAGGACCAAGCCAGCCAGGTCAGCCATCCCGGGCGCCGGGGCGTGCGGCACGGTGGCAACGGCGATTCGTTCGACGCGATCAGGGTCACGGCAGGGCTCGGCGCGATAAGGGTCGACAAACGGCGTCGAATCGATGAGTGGGGACGCAAACGGTGATGCAATAATACATCCATGACGTTCCAAGACTACCTCGACATTTTCCGCAATCGCCGCATCGGCGCCATGCTGACGCTGGGCTTCGCGTCCGGGCTGCCGCTCGCGCTGACCTCGGGCACGCTCCAGGCCTGGATGACCGTGGAGGGGCTCGACATCAAGACCATCGGCTTCTTCTCGCTGGTCGGGCAGGCGTACATCTTCAAGTTCCTGTGGGCGCCGCTGATGGACCGCTACACGCCGCCCCTGCTGGGCCGGCGGCGCGGCTGGCTGCTGGTGACGCAGCTCGGGCTGGTGGCCAGCATCGCCGCCATGGCGTTCTGCCCGCCGCGCGAGGCGCTCTGGGCGCTGGCGGCGCTGGCCACGCTGGTGGCGTTCCTGTCGGCGTCGCAGGACATTGTGTTCGATGCCTACAGCACCGACGTGCTGCGCCCGGCCGAGCGCGGCGCCGGCGCAGCGGTCAAGGTGCTCGGCTACCGGCTGGCGATGCTGGTCTCGGGCGGGCTGGCGCTGTACCTGGCGGACCGCGTGCTGGGCTGGTCCAGCATGTACCTGCTGATGGCGGCGCTGATGTCGGTAGGGCTGCTGACGCTGCTCTGGGCGCCCGAACCGGACGTGCCGGCGCGCCAGCCGCGCACGCTGGAGGAGGCCGTGGTCGGCCCGCTGCGCGACTTTTTCGGGCGCCAGGGCGCGTGGTGGCTGCTGCTGCTGATCGTGCTCTACAAGCTGGGCGATGCCTTCGCCGGCAGCCTGTCCACCACGTTCCTGATCCGGGGCCTGGGCTTCGATCCGGGCGAGGTGGGCATCGTCAACAAGACGCTGGGTCTCGCGGCCACGATCATCGGCGCGCTGTTCGGTGGGTCGCTGATGGTGCGGCTCGGGCTGTACCGGTCGCTGATGCTGTTCGGCATCCTGCAGGCGGTGTCGAACCTCGGCTACTGGGTGCTCTCGGTCACGCCGCCCCATATCTGGAGCATGGGTGCGACCATCGCCATCGAGAATATCTGCGGCGGCATGGGCACGGCGGCCTTCGTGGCGCTGCTGATGACGCTCTGCAACCGCTCGTTCTCGGCCACGCAGTACGCGCTGCTGTCCGCGCTGGCGTCGATCGGCCGGGTCTACGTGGGGCCGACCTCGGGCTATATGGTCGAAGCCTGGGGCTGGGCGCCCTTCTACCTCGGCACCGTGGTGGCGGCCGTGCCCGGCGTGGCCCTGCTCTGGGCGATGCGCGGCACGGTCCACCGCTACGAAGCCCAGGCGCGCGAGCCGGCCAAGGAGCCGGGCGTCCCTCGTCCGGCCTGATCGGCCTTATTCCTTGTAGTAAACGATCTGGTGCGACGAGGCCAGCAGCACGCCGCTGGCGCTCCAGATCTGCGCGCTCTGGTCGAAGAAGCCCTGGCGGAACACCTGCGCCCGCGCGCTGCCGAGCACGTGGCTGTCGCCCAACTCGGCCAGCGTGGCCGCATCGGCATGGAAATAGGTCGTGATCGACACCGTGCCGGCCGGCACAAAGCCGGCGCGCTTGAGGAAAATGCGCGGATAGAAGGCGTCGCACCAGGCCGCCACGGCGGCGTAGTCGGGCGTGCGGGCCGGTTCGTCACGCAGCCAGAACTGGGTCAGGCTGTCCGGATGCTCGGTGCCGACGGCGGTTGAGGGCTTGGCGCCGCGCACCGCGCGCATGTCGTAGCTGCCGATCCAGCGCACCGGCGCGAAACCGCCCATGCCGGGCAGGGTGTCAGCGGGCGGCACATCGGGCATGACGGCTTCGCCGCTGCCCCAGGTCTCGCGCCGCACGGCGAAGACCGCGCTGCCGGTGGTCGTCACCTCGCCGTTCTGGCGCAATTCCAGATGCCAGTGCTGGGTGGACCGGTTGGTCCGCGACGGACGCGCCTCGATCTCGAACGGCCCCTCGGCAATCGGCCCGGCGAAGTTCACCGTCAGCGCAATCGGATCGCCCAGCCGCTCGGGATGGCTCAACGCCGCCTGGAGGAGCGTGGCCGCCGTCATCCCGCCGAACGGGCCAATCATGTTCCAGTAGGCCTGGCTGGTATGACCCAGGAAGCGGTGCTCGCCGGCTGGCTCCAGCGCCAGGGCGAGGTCGAACGGATGTTGCGAGTCGGTGTGGGGCGCTTGGGTCATGGCAGAAAATAGTACGATCGTTCGGTAATCGTCGTACGGTATGCCCACCCGGCCCCCGCGTCAAGCCGGGTTCACACCGCGCAAACCCGGTACACCGCCAGGCTGCCGCGCCAGTTCTCGCCCCAGTTCACGGTCACGCCCTCGTGCATCACCACGCGGTCCAGCACGCGCAGGCCCACCTTGGGCGCCAGCCCCTCGAAGTCGCTGATGGTCAGCACACGCACGTTCGGCGTGTTGTACCACTGGTACGGCAGCGCTTCCGACACCGGCATGCGGCCCCGGAACACCGACAGCCGGTGCGGCCAGTAGCCGAAGTTCGGGAACGAGACGATGCACTCGCGTCCCACCCGCAGGGTGTCGCGCAGCACCTGGGCCGTGTTGTGGATGGTCTGGAGCGTCTGGGACAGGATCACCGTGTCGAAGCTCCGGTCCTCGAACAGCGCCAGCCCGCCCTCCAGGTCCTGCTGAATCACGTGCACGCCCTTCTGGGCGCAGGCCAGCACGCCTTCGTCGCGGATTTCGATGCCATACGCCTGCACGTCCAGTTCGTCCTGGAGCACGCGCAGCAGGCTGCCATCGCCGCAGCCGGCGTCCAGCACCGTGGAGTTGGGCTCGATCCAGCGCGCAATCGCGCGGAAGTCGGGCCGCAGCGCGAGGATATTGGGGTTGGCGGAGGCGTTCATGCGCCGATCTCCTCGGCAATGCGTTCGTAGTAGGCGCGCATCAGGTTGTGGTAGCGCGGATCGTCGAGCAGGAAGGCGTCGTGGCCGTGCGGGGCGTCGATCTCGGCGTACGAAACCGGCCGCTTGTTGTCGAGCAGCGCCTTGACCAGCTCCCGGCTGCGGTTCGGCGCGAAGCGCCAGTCGGTCGTGAAGCTCGCTACCAGGAAGCTGGCCTGGGTGTGGGAGATCGCGCGCTTCAGGTCGCCGCCGTAGGCCAGCGCCGGGTCGAAGTAATCGAGCGCGCGGGTGATCAGCAGGTAGGTGTTGGCGTCGAAGTACTCCGCGAACTTGTCGCCCTGGTAGCGCAGGTAGCTTTCCACCTGGAACTCGACGTCGAACGAGAAGCGGATGTCCTCGGACTTCAGCGAGCGGCCGAATTTCTCGGCCATGTCCTCGTCGGACAGGTAAGTGATATGGCCGATCATGCGCGCCACGCGCAGGCCGCGCTTCGGCTTGACGTTGTGCGCGTAGTAGTTGCCGCCGTGGAAGTCCGGGTCCGACAGGATGGCGCTGCGCGCCACCTCGTTGAAGGCGATGTTCTGCGCCGACAGCTTGGGCGTGGACGCCACCACGATGCAGTGGCGCAGCCGGTCCGGGTACATCAGGCTCCAGGCCAGCGCCTGCATGCCGCCGAGGCTGCCGCCCATCACCGCGGCGAACTGCGTGATGCCGAACGCGTCGGCCACGCGCGCCTGGGCGTTGACCCAGTCCTCCACCGTCATCACCGGGAACAGCGCGCCGTAGGGCTGGCCGGTGGCCGGGTTGGTGCTCATCGGCCCGGTCGAGCCGAAGCAGGAACCAAGGTTGTTCACGCCGATGACGAAGAAGCGGTCGGTATCGAGCGGCTTGCCGGGGCCGACCATGTTGTCCCACCAGCCGATGTCGCGCGGATTGTCCGCCGCGATGCCGGCCACGTGGTGCGAGGCGTTGAGCGCGTGGCACACCAGCACGGCATTCGATGCCGCCGCGTTGAGCGTGCCGTAGGTTTCCACCATCAGGTCATAGCCGGCCAGCTGGCTGCCGTTGCGCAGCGGGAGCGGCTCGGCGAAGTGCATGCGCCGGGGCGTGACAACGCCGACGGAGCCGGCGGCGAGGTCGGCCTCCGGTACGGCGGCAGGAATAGCAACATCTGTCATGGAGGGGGCCCGCGGCGAGCGGGCATAAAAAAACCCGACTGGCAGTTGCGTGTGTCGCAGCCAAGTCGGGCATGTCGCGGTGTCCCGCGCGTCGGCGCCATATCGTGGATTGCTCCCGCGAGGCACCGACCCAACCTCTTTAGCCGCATTTATAGTGGCAGCCGGCGGTCATCCTGAGATCCCCGTTGGCTGCCGCGCGCCCGCAAGCCAGTCATCAAATCGGCGCGACGCGGCCATTATAGTGCAGTTCCCGGGTGCGCTGCTGGCCGCGTGTGACGCGCCCCCGGTCCTCCCGCTGGTTCAGCCCAGCAGGATCCGCAACTGGGCGTCGATGTTCTCGCCCGGCGCCTTGCGGAAGCCGCTCTTCACGTAGCGGTGCCACTGGCCCTGCACAGCCGCCGTGATCAGCGCCACGCGCACCGGGATGTCGGCGTCGGCCGGGAAGGCGGCCTGCGTGACGGCCACCTTCAGGCACTGGCGCAGCGACGCCTCGATCCGGTCCACCATCTGGTTGATGCGTTCCTGCAGCCGTTCGTGCTCGCCCACCAGCGCCTCGCCGGTCAGCACGCGCGTCATGCCGGGGTTCTTCTCGGCAAACGACAGCAGCATCCGCACGATGGCCTGCACCTGGCGCAGGCCATGCTCCTCCTGCGTGGTGATCTGGTTGATCAGCCCGAACACGGTCTGCTCGATAAAGCCGATCAGGCCCTCGAACATCTGCGCCTTGCTGGCGAAATGGCGATACAGCGCGGCTTCCGAGACCGACAGCCTGGCGGCCAGCGCCGCCGTGGTGATCTTTTCCCCGCGCGGATGCTCGAGCATGCCGGCCAGGGTCTGGAGGATCTGGATGCGCCGCTCGCCAGGGCGCGGGCGCTTGCGCGCGGGCCCTTCGGCGGTCTGGATGGCGGTGGCGGCCATCAGCGGCGGCGCCTCCGGCTGGCTTTCAATGGTTTGCGTCATGACCCGGTTCTCCGTATTCGTCGTAGGAGTTGATGCATCGATTGTACTTTTATGTCCACATAGCCGGGCCGATTCACCACGCGCGCCCGTACGCGCGGGGCATGGTCGGGCAACTGCTGCGGCGCCGTGCCGTATTGTGCGCCATCCACGCCAGGTGGCGGAAGCTGCGCTTCGGCGGCCATCATCGTGACCGATCTTTCCTGGGCGCCGTGGCCCACGTGCTGGCGGTCCTCGGCGGCCAGCGCGGTGCGCGTGGCAGCATCGGCCACCGCGCCCGGCACGGCGGCATCGACCGGGACTGGCGCGGCCGCCGGCACCGGCTGGGGCCGCGACGGCGCCAGCGTGCGCAGGTAGCCCGTCACCCAGGCGGTGCGGATCCCCGTGCCCGCATAGTGTTTCAGATGCGACAGCGTGTCTTCCACCAGCACCGCGCGATGGGGCGCCACGCCGGTGCGCGCCAGCAGCCGGCGCAGCATGCGGCGGTCAGGCTTGGGCCGCAGATGGCCGTGCACCCACATATCCTCGATGGCCACCACGCGCTCGAAGCAGCGTTCGATGCCGGCAATCGCCATGACCGCCCGGGCGTAGTCGCGCGGCGCGTTGGTGACCAGGATTTTGCGCCCGGGCAGCCGGCGCAGCGCGGCGGCCAGCCCGCGCCGCACGCGCACCATCTCGGCCAGGGCCGGGAAGTCGTGGGCTTCGTGCAGGAAATCGGCCGCATCCACGCCATGGTGGCGGATCATGCCGAGCAGGGTGGCGCCGTAGCGCTGCCAGTACTCCACCCGCACGCGGCTGGCGGTGGCCTCGTCGGACCCGAGCACGCGCGCCACATAGGCGGTCATGCGCCGGTTGATGGCCGGGAAGATCGCGTGGGAGGCGTCGTGCAGGGTGTTGTCGAGATCGAACAGCCAGACGATATCGCCCGACTGGTCGCCCGCTGGCCGGCGCACCCGAGGATGCCGGGGGCGTTGCCGCGCGGCGGGAGTCGATGCCTCCGACGGGCGCGCGTGTGCCACGCCGCGGCGCTGGTGAGGTTGTCTGAGGAACACGCCGGGCTGCAGGGGGATGACTGGTGGGAGGGGTGCGGGCGCGGCGGCGTCAATCCGCCCCTGCGCCCGCAAATCCGGCTCAGTGCGAGCGGATCATCGTGCCGAACGCCTGCTCGGTCAGGATTTCCAGCAGCAGCGAGTGCTCGATACGGCCGTCGATGATGTGGACCGAGTGCACGCCGCTCTTGGCGGCATCCAGCGCGGACGAGATCTTGGGCAGCATGCCGCCCGAGATCGTGCCATCGGCGAACAGTTCCTCGATCTCGCGCGCGGACAGGTCGGTCAGCAGGTTGCCCTTCTTGTCCATCACGCCCGGGATGTTGGTCATCATCACCAGCTTCTCGGCCTTGAGGATCTCGGCCATCTTGCCGGCAACCACGTCGGCGTTGATGTTGTACGCCTGGCCGTCGTCGGAGAAGCCGATCGGGGAGATCACCGGGATGAACGCGTCATCCTGCAGCGCCTTGACCACGGCCGGGTTGATCGCCTCGATATCGCCCACGTAGCCGATGTCGATGAAGGTGCCGGGCTTTTCGCGGTCCGGCATCTGCAGGCGCTTGGCGCGGATCAGGCCGCCGTCCTTGCCGGTCAGGCCCACAGCCTGGCCGCCGTACTGGTTGATCAGCATGACGATGTCCTGCTGCACCTCGCCGCCGAGCACCCACTCCACCACTTCCATGGTTTCTTCGTCGGTGACGCGCATGCCCTGGATGAACGTGCCGACCTTGCCCACCTTCTTCAGGGCTTCGTCGATCTGCGGCCCGCCGCCGTGCACCACCACCGGGTTCATGCCCACCAGCTTCAGCAGGATCACGTCGCGCGCGAAGCCGTGCTTGAGCTTCTCCTCCGTCATCGCATTGCCGCCGTACTTGACCACGATGGTCTTGCCGTGGAACTTGCGGATATAGGGGAGCGCCTCGGCGAGGATCTCGGCCTTGAGGGAGGGGGCGATGGCGGCAACCGTGGTGGTGGCCGGCCCAGGATTGTCGGCGTTCATGGCAAGGGACATCCGTTGGAATCAGCAGGTATCATGGCGAATCCGTCCGCCGGACTGGCTTTGACGGGCAGGCGCCGATTTTACAAGAAACCGCGCGGCACGCGCGAAGACGACAAGAACCTGATCCCCGGCACGCCCGATGCCGCCCCCGCAATGAGCCTCGATCCCGCCGAATTGCAGGCCGTGCGGCCCTATCTGCTGCGCTTTGCCCGGTTGCAGCTGCGCGACGAAGCGCTCGCCGAAGACGCCGTTTCCGAGACCCTTTTGGCCGCGCTGGAACACCCGGAGCGCTTTGCAGGCCAGTCAGCGCTGCGCACGTGGCTGGTCGGCATTCTCAAGCACAAGATCGTCGATATCCTGCGCAGCGGCAAGCGCGAGGTGCGCCTGGCGCTGGCCACCGGCGACGATGGCGAGCCGCAATCGGAGCAGGACGCCTTCGACGCGCTGTTCACGCGCAACGGCCACTACCAGCATCCGCCCTCCGACTGGGGCGACCCCGACCGCACTTTCGAGCGCCGCGAGTTCTTCGAAGTGCTGCAAACCTGCGTCGACCGACTGCCCGCCAAGTCCGCGCGGATTTTCATGATGCGGGAATGGCTCGAACTGGAGACCGAAGAAATCTGTCAGGCCTTGCAGATCAGCGCGACCAACGCATGGGTGATGCTGTACCGCGCCCGCATGCGGCTGCGCGAATGCCTGGAAGTGAAATGGTTCGGCAACCGTGGTGCGAATACAACAGCCGCCCCCGCCGCGCCGTCGCGCTCACCCCACCCCTCTATATAGATAGGCCGAATTCGTCTCATGTCCGAACCCCGCCGCCGCCTGCTGCCGAACTGCGAGGAAATCCATCACCTGACCATGAAGGGCATGGACCAGCCCCTGACGTGGGGGGAGCGGCTGCGCCTGCGCGGCCATCTGGCCATCTGCGCCACGTGTACCCACTTCAGCGGGCAGATGCGGATGATGCGCGAGGCGATGCGGCGGCTTGGGCAGGATGGTGGCGACGGACCCGGCCCGAGGCCATGACCGATCCATCGACCATCCAGACCGGCCAGCTACGCCCCGTGGAGCGGTGCAGCCGCTGCGGCGCGGCCTTCGTCTGCGGCTACGTGGCCGGACTGCCCGAATGCTGGTGCGCCAGCCAGCCACTGCTGCCGGCGCGGCAGATCGTGGCAGGCCAGCACTGCCTGTGCCCGGATTGCCTGAAGGCCCGGCGGGACGCCTCGCAAAACACTTGAAGCCCTAAAAATTCCGCTCGACGAATGGCATAACCGGACCCATCCGGTTTAATATTCGCCACATGAATAGCCTACGCGGAATCGACCTCAATCTGCTCGTGGTGCTCGAAGCACTGTTTGCCGAGCGCCATATCTCGCGCGCCGCACTGCGGCTGCAACTGAGCCAGCCGGCGGTCAGCCATTCGCTGGCGCGGCTGCGGCAACTGCTCGACGACCCCCTGCTCGTGCGCGGCCAGGGCGGGCTCGTGCTGACGCCCCGCGCGCATGAACTGACTGCCCCGCTGGCCGAGGCGCTGGCGCAGGTGCGTATCCTGCTCGGCCCGGGCGGCTTTCAGCCGTCCATGGCGCGCCGCACCTTCCGCGTGGCGATGTCCGATTACGGCGCACTGGTGGTGCTGCCCCGGCTGCTGCGCACGGTGCGCAAGGCCGCGCCGAACATCGACCTCGTGGTCACGCAAGCCAGCCGCGAGACCATGACGGCGCAGGTGGCCGACGGCGAACTCGACATTGCTTTGGGCGCCTTCACCTACCAGCCGGAAGGCGTGCGCACGGCGGTGCTGTTCGACGATGACTTTGCGTGTGCGGTGGATGCGGCCACGGTGCGCGACACCGGCCGGCTCGATCACGTGGCCTATCTGGCGCGCTCCCACGTGCTGGTAAGCGCGGCGAGCGAGCGCGGGGAGCTGATCGACGCTACCGTGGCGCGCCTGGGCGGTCGCCGCAAGATTGCGTGCACGGTACCGCACTGGAGCGTGGCGCCGGCACTGATCGCCGGGACCAATATGGTCCTGACGGCGGCGCGGCGTACGCTGGCGACGCTGGAAGATCCGCGCCTGACCATTTTCGAGGCGCCGTTCTCGATTCCCGGCTTCAGCTACAGCATGATCTGGCCCGAGCGGGCCGAGGCCGATCCGGGCCACACCTGGCTGCGTGAGCGGGTGCTGCAGGCGGCGGCAGCGCCGGAATCGGAAGCGGAGGCGGCGATCAGCCTGCGCGGCTGATCCGCGTCTTAGTGCTTGTGATCGCCGTGGCCGGCGGCGCCTGCCGTCGGCGCGCCGGCGGTCAGGTCGCGCACCTGCGCCTTGACCTGCTGCTCGACGATCTTGCCGTTCTGCTCGATCTTCAGCGTCAGCGGCACGGTATCCCCGGCCTTGAGCTGGGACTTCAGCCCCATCAGCATGATGTGATAGCCGCCCGGCTTGAGTTCCACGTCCTGCATCTGCGGCAGGTCCAGCGACGGCACCTGGCGCATGCGCATCACGTTGTTCTCCATCTTCATCTCATGCAGCTCGGCAGCAGCCACGGGCGACGACACGCCCACCAGCTTTGCGGACGCATGCGCGTGCAGCGTCATGAACGCGCCGGACGCCGACTGCGCCGGCACCGTGCCGCGCACCCAGGCATTGCTCACGTCGACCTGCGCCAACGCGTGTGCGCTGCCCAGCAGGCCGGCCAGGGCCAGGGTGACGATCGAGGCGGCGCGCGGCGCGCGAAAACGGGCTTGCATCGGTAACATCTCCACGAAGTCGACGGAATCGACGGGATCAACGAAATTCAACGAAAGGCGGCTATTAGACCATGGCGCCCCCGAACCTGCCGGGCATGGCAACCGCGTAGTCTGGCAGCGCCGCGGGCCGGCCTGAATGCGGCAAGGTGTCGCACGCCGGGTCGCCGCCGCCGCGCGGCATGGCGGCATTGCTACACTGCCGGCATGCCGCCCTCCCCGCCCCTTACCGCACCGCCGACTCCCGCTGCCTCCGTCGCGCCGGCTCCCGCCCCAGCCATGCCGGGCGGGGCGCCCCAGCGCCACGGCCTGGTGAGCCTGCGCCGCCTGTGCTGGCTGCGCTGGGCGCTGCTGGCGGGGCAGGCGCTGCTGCTGGTGTCGTGCGAGTCGGTGGCCGGCATCCACCTGCCCTACAAGCCGCTGCTTTACCTGTTCGCCGCGCAGGCCATCTTCAATGTGCTGACGGTGGTCCGCCTGCACTGGCACGGGCAGCAGAACACGGTGCCGTCGGACGCCGAGCTGATGGCCCAGATGATCGTGGACCTGACCGCGCTGTCGGCCATCCTGTTCTACACCGGCGGCGCCACCAATCCGTTCGTCTCGTTCTACCTGCCCGGGCTGGCCATCGCATCGGCCATCCTGCCGTGGCGCTTCGTCTCGGCGCTCGCGCTCTATGCGCTGGCGTGCTATTCGCTGCTGCTGCTCGAATACGTGCCGCTGCACCTGCACAACCCGGACAACGCGGTGAACTACCACCTGGCCGGCATGTGGCTGAACTTCGTGGCCAGCGCGGTGATGATCGCCTTCTTCGTGGCGCGGCTGTCGGGCGTGCTGCGCCAGCGCGATGCCCAGTTGAACCTCGCCCGCGAGCAGCTGCTGCGGGAGTCGCGTGCCGAGGCGCTGAACGATCAGGCGGCGGCTGTCGCGCATGAGATCGGCACGCCGCTGGCCACGCTGGCGGTGATCGCCGGCGAGTTGCGTGGGGATGCCTCCGACGCAGCGCGTGCGAACACGCCACTCGCCGAGTACCTCCCCGATTTCCGCACGATGGAGCAGCAGCTGGACCTGTGCCGCTCGATCCTGGCCCGGCTGCGCGCGGACCGCGAACCGCTGGCGCCGCAGCCGCTCGACACCTGGCTCGCGCCGTTCGTCGAACGGTGGCAGTTGCGCCATCCGCAGGCCAGCCTGCAATCCACGCTCGCACCGGAGGCGGCCACGCACCCCGTGGACGCCGCCCGCGTGAGCCAGATCCTGACCATCCTGCTGGACAACGCCGCGCGCAGCCAGCAGGCCATGGGCCATGCGATGCGCCAGACGCCGCCGCTGCGGCTGGATATCACCGGCGATGGCCACGCGCTGCGCTTCGCCGTCACCGACCACGGCGGCGGCATCCCCCCGGCGCTGCGCGCGCAACTGGGCGAGGCGCCCGTCGCCAGCACGCACGGCGGCCAGGGCATCGGCCTCTACCTCGCGCAAAGCGCCGCGCGCCAGCTTGGCGGCAGCCTGTCCTGGCAGGACCACCGCGGCGGTGGCACCGTGGCCGTGCTGCGCCTGCCGCTGGCCGGCGCCACCCCGCTCAACCTCACTTCCTCCGACTTCCAACCGTGATGACAGACGCCTCCGCGCCCACCGACGCAACGCCCTTCCTGGTGATCGATGACGACGAGGTCTTCTCGGGCACGCTCGCGCGGGCGCTGACGCGGCGCGGCTATGCGGTGCAGGTGGCCCACCACGGCAGCGCGGCGCTGGCGCTGGCCGCGCGCACGCCGTTTGCCTACGTCACGCTGGATCTGCATCTGGGGCCGCCCGCCGAGGCCAGCGGCACGGCGCAGGCGGAATCGGGCCTGCATCTGGTGGCGCCGCTGCGCGCCGCGCTGCCGGACGCGCGCATCCTCGTGCTGACCGGCTACGCGAGCATTGCCACAGCCGTGGCGGCGGTCAAGCAGGGGGCGGACGAATACCTGGCCAAGCCGGCCAATGTCGATTCGATCCTGACGGCACTGATGGCGGGGATTTCGGAAGAGGCGGCCGAGGCGGCGCTGGAGGAGCCGACGCCGCTATCGGTGGCGCGACTCGAATGGGAGCATATCCAGCGCGTGCTCACCGAGCACGGCGGCAATATCTCGGCCACGGCACGGGCGCTGAACATGCATCGGCGCACCTTGCAGCGCAAGCTCGGCAAGCGGCCGGTGTCGCGATAGTCGCGCTAGGCGCGTCGGGCGAAGCGAAATAACTTACAGACGAAGCTGGACGTAGTCCCAGCCGAGATCATCGGCGGACGATTCATGGTCCACGCCGGCCATGCGCACGGCGTCATTGGCGTGGCGGTCGGCCAGGGTGACCAGCTCGCCCGAGGCGATGGCCAGCGCCGTGGCGGCAGCCTGGCCACCGTGCGCGGCCTGCCGCTCGGGCTGGTCCGCGTGGACCGAGGCCGAAGCCGGGATCGGCAGCGCGGCGGCGGCGGCCGGGGTCACGGCGGGCCGGACGCACAGGAAGACGGTGGCGGCGGTGATGCTCGCCACCACGCTCGCGGTGGCGATGGCAACGCGGCGCTTGCGCACCTGGTTGCGTTTGAAAAAAAGCGTGCGCGAAGGTTGGCGCGACATAGGCAGACTCCCGGCAGGTGTTTGAAGTGAAATGCGGTGGCTCCCGCTCCGGTCCATCGACCAGCAAGGTGCGCAAGGGTCGCATTTCGACGAGGTCTGGCGCCAGCATGCTTACCAATGCTTACGGTCGTTACTGGCGGGAGGCATCCGCGCGGGACGCTGACACATGCCGGTCAAGACCCCAAAACAAAACGAGCCAGACATCGGTCTGGCTCGTTGTTCCTTCAAACCCGCCGGGGCGGCTTACAGCACGTAGCGCGACAGGTCCTCGTTGCCGGCCAGGTCGGCCAGGCGCTCATCGACATACTTGCCGTCGATGGTCACCGTCTCGCCCGAAGAGCGGGTGGCGTGGAACGACAGGTCTTCCAGCAGCCGCTCCATCACCGTGTACAGCCGGCGCGCGCCGATGTTCTCGACCTTCTCGTTCACCGAGAACGCGATCTCGGCCAGCCGGCGGATGCCGTCCTGCGCGAACTGCAGGTCCACCTCTTCCGTCTTCAGCAGCGCCTGGTACTGCTTGGTCAGGCTGGCGTCGGTCTGGGTGAGGATGGCCTCGAAGTCCTGCACGGACAGCGACTCCAGTTCCACGCGGATCGGGAAACGGCCCTGCAGTTCCGGAATCAGGTCGCTCGGCTTGCTCAGGTGGAACGCGCCCGAGGCGATGAACAGGATGTGGTCGGTCTTGATCATCCCGTACTTGGTGTTCACCGTGGTGCCTTCCACCAGCGGCAGCAGGTCGCGCTGCACGCCCTGGCGCGACACCTCGCCGCCGCCCACATCGCTGCGGCTGGCGATCTTGTCGATCTCGTCCAGGAACACGATGCCGTTCTGCTCGACGTTGGCGATGGCCTTGTGCTTCAGCTCCTCCTCGTTGACGAGCTTGGCGGCCTCTTCGTCGATCAGCAGCTTGAACGCTTCCTTGACCTTCATCTTGCGGCGATGCTTCTTGCCCTGGCCCAGCCCGGCGAACATCGTGCGGATCTGCTCGGTCATGTCCTCCATGCCCGGCGGGCCCATGATGTCCATGCTCGGCTGGCCGGCGGCCACTTCCAGCTCGATATCCTTGTCATCGAGCTGGCCCTCGCGCAGCTTCTTGCGGAAGGCCTGGCGCGTGTTCGAGTCCTTGTCCTCGGTCTGGGCGAAGCCGATGTCGCGCGGCGGCGGCAGCAGCACGTCCAGCATGCGGTCCTCGGCGGCGTCCTCGGCCTTGGTGCGCACCTTCTTCATTTCCGATTCGCGCGTCTGCTTGATGGCCATCTCGGCCAGGTCGCGCACGATGGTGTCCACGTCGCGGCCCACGTAGCCCACTTCGGTGAACTTGGTGGCCTCGATCTTGATGAACGGCGCATCGGCCAGCTTGGCCAGCCGGCGCGCGATCTCGGTCTTGCCCACGCCGGTGGGCCCGATCATCAGGATGTTCTTCGGGGTGATTTCCTGGCGCAGCGGGTCTTCCACCTGCTGGCGGCGCCAGCGGTTGCGCAGCGCCACGGCCACGGCCTTCTTGGCCTTGTTCTGGCCGATGATGTGCTTGTCGAGTTCGGAAACGATTTCCGACGGGGTCATGGTTTGCGACATGGTATCCGGGGGTTCAGTGCGGTGCGGTGCAGCGCCAGCGGGCGACGCTTATTCCAGCGTCTCGATGACGAAGTTCGTGTTCGTGTAGATGCAGAGCTCGCCGGCGATGGTCAGCGCCTTCTCGACCACGTCCTGGGGAGCCAGTTCGGTGTTCTCGATCAGCGCCTTGGCCGCCGACTGCGCGTACGCACCGCCCGAGCCGATGGCCGCGATGCCGCCCTCGGGGTCCAGCACGTCGCCGTTGCCGGTAATGACCAGCGTGGTGTCGCGGTCGGCCGTGATCAGCATGGCCTCGAGCCGGCGCAGCGCGCGGTCCGAGCGCCAGTCCTTGGCCAGGTCCACCGCGGCGCGGGTCAGGTTGCCCTGGTACTTCTCGAGCTTGGCCTCGAAGCGGTCGAGCAGCGAGAAGGCGTCGGCCGTGCTGCCGGCAAACCCGACCAGCACCTTGCCGTTGTAGATGCGGCGCACCTTGCGCGCCGTACCCTTCATCACGATATTGCCGAGAGTGACCTGGCCGTCACCGCCGAGCGCAACCTGGTTGCCGCGTCGGACGCTGACGATGGTAGTGCCGTGATACTGTTCCATGGTGCCTTCGTGGTCCTTCTGTGATCTGTGGAGTGTGTCAGGGGGTAGGTGGCGACACGCAGCGCGCTTTCAAGAGCCGCACGCATCACAGGCGCCCGCCACGGGCAATCCCCACAATATAGAAGGCGCCGGGCGGGCGCCAAAACAAAAAGGCCACGCATCGCTGCGTGGCCTTCTGCCTTCCGGGCTGGCGCGGGGGTTAGTCCGTGCTTAGTCCGCGTACACCCCGGCCTTCTTGATCACCGGCGTCCACTTGTTGATTTCCGCCGTCAGGAACGTGCGCAGCGACTCCGGCGTGGCGCGCTGGGCCGGCACGGCCTCGGCGCCGAGTTCCGCCATCTTGGCGCGGAACGTCGGGTCAGCCACGGCCTTCTGCAGCGCGGCGGAGAGCTTGTCGATCACCGGCTTCGGCGTGCCCTTCGGCGCGTACATGGCGTGCCAGATCTTCACTTCCACGCCCGGCAGGCCCTGCTCGGCCGCAGTCGGGATGTCCTTGAACGCCTCCACGCGGCGCGACTGCATGGCCGCGTACGGCTTCAGCGCGCCAGCCTTCAGCTGGCCGGCGATGTTGGTGGTCTGGTCGCACATCAGGTTGACCTGGCCGCCCAGGATGTCCGTCAGCGCCGGCGCCGTGCCCTTGTACGGCACGGTGGTCAGCTCGGTCTGGATCGCGCTCTGGAACAGCAGGCCGCACAGGTGCGAGGCCGAGCCGATGCCGGCGTTGGCCATCGACAGCTTGCTGGCATTGGCCTTGATGTACGGCAGCAGGTCCTTGAAGGTAGCCGGCGGCAGTTGCTTGTTGCCGACCAGCACCATCGGCACGTCGGCCACTTCACCGACCATCTCGAAGTCCTTCAGCGGGTCGAAGCCCAGGTTCCGGTACAGCGCCGGTGCCGTGGACATGCCGATGTGGTGGATCAGGATGGTGTAGCCATCGCCCTTGGACTGGGCCACCTTCTTGGCACCGATGGTGCCGCCGGCACCGCCGAGGTTCTCGATCACGATGGTGGTGCCCAGGTGCTTGGACATGACCATGGTCAGCTCGCGCGCCACCTTGTCGGTCGGGCCGCCAGCCGCGAACGGCACCACGGCCTGGACCGGCTTGTTGCCCGGATATTCCTGAGCCTGCGCCCCCGTGAAAACGCCCACGCCGGCAACAGCCAGCGCGGCCGCGAAATGCATTGCAACTCGTTTCATTACTGTCTCTCCTGGATACCCTGCTTTTCCCGTTCTCACCATCCGCCTTGCCTCCTCCTCTTTACACCCCTTGCCGCCGGCCGGGCCGCCCGGGAGGCGGCGCCGCCGGTCGCGGTCCATATTGGAAACACGCGGTGACCATCGGCTCAATGTATGGGAAGCGAACAGCAACTGACCCCGCTGACAGGCGGAGCCGGAGGTGGATGTTAGCAACCTGAAAGATTAGCGAGGTATAGGGGCTAACCCGCGAGAAAGCGGCGTTTTCGGCGGATTCGCCACGCTTGCGCCGCGCTTGTGCCGCGCAGCCGCTTACGCAACTGAATTGCATCGACCCGGGCGCTATGGTTAAATGGCCCGCATGACACGCACCATCCCGCATCCGGCCGCCCAGGCAGCCGGGCCGCTCCCCGACGCCACGCTGGACGCTGCGCAGGCGCGCCTGCGCCAGCTTGGCGCGCGCGTGACGCAGCCGCGCGTGGCCATCCTCGCCTGCCTGATCGACGCCGAGGACCCGCTCACGCACCAGGCCGTGATCGACCGCCTGCCGGCCGATGGCGACGTGGACCGCGTCACGGTCTACCGCGTGCTCGACTGGCTGGTCGAGCAGGGGCTGGCGCAGAAGCGCGCGGGCCATGACCGCGTGTTCCGCTTCACGCTGGTGGAGCACGAGGCCGCGCGCGCCGAAGTCCATCGCCAGCACAGCCATTTCCACTGCACCCGCTGCGACCGCACGTTCTGCCTCGAGGCGGCCGGCGTGCCCGCGCCGTCGGTAGCGCCCAAGGTGCCGCGCGGCTTTGCCGTCGAGCACGTGGAGCTGACCGTCAACGGCGTGTGCGCCGAATGCGGCCGCACGCGCGGCGCCGGCGACGCCCACTAGGCGCCGCAAACCTTTCCCGGAGTTCCAAGACATGTCCAAACTGATCCCGGTCACGATCCTGACGGGCTTCCTCGGCAGCGGCAAGACCACGCTGCTCAAGCGCATCCTCACCGAGCAGCACGGCATGAAGATCGCCGTCATCGAGAACGAGTTCGGCGAGGAGAACATCGACAACGAGATCCTGGTGCAGGACGGCCGCGAGCAGATCGTCCAGATGAGCAACGGCTGCATCTGCTGCACGATCCGGGGCGACCTGGTGCAGGCGCTGTCCGACCTGATCACCCAGCGCGACGAAGGCAAGCTCGATTTCGACCGCGTGGTGATCGAGACCACCGGCGTGGCCAACCCGGGCCCGGTGGCGCAGACCTTCTTCATGGACGAGGAAATCGCCGCGCGCTACCTGCTGGACGCCGTGATCACGCTGGTGGACGCCAAGCACGGCAACCTCCAGCTGGACAAGCAGGAGGAAGCGCAGCGCCAGGTAGGCTTTGCCGACGCCATCTTCATCACCAAGTCCGACCTGGTGCCCGAGGCCGAGGTGGCCGACCTGCGCCATCGCCTGCTGCACATGAACCCGCGCGCGCCGATCCGCACCGCCAACTTCGGCGAGACCCCGATCGACACGATTTTCGACCTGCGCGGCTTCAACCTGAACGAGAAGCTCGAGATCGACCCCGATTTCCTGCGCGCCGAGGCCCATGAGCACGATGAGCACGATCATGGCCACGTGCACGACGAGCACTGCGGCCACGACCACGATGACCACGACCACGGTCACGGGCATGGCGTGCACGACCACCACCACCATCACCACCACACGGACCACATCGCCTCGTTCGTCTTCCGCAGCGACAAGCCGTTCCACTACGGCAAGCTCGAGGAATTCCTGTCGGGCATCCTGTCGGTCTATGGCGAGAAGCTGCTGCGCTACAAGGGCGTGCTCTATATGGAAGGCGTGGACCGCAAGGTGGTGTTCCAGGGCGTGCACCAGCTGATGGGCAGCGACATCGGCGCCAAGTGGGAAGACGAGACCCCGGGCACCAAGATGGTCTTCATCGGCGTGGACCTGCCGCGCGATGCCATCCTCAAGGGACTGGCTGCCTGCCTGGCCTGAGCCCCTCCCACCCGATGTGAAGCAACCGCCGCATCCTGTGGCGGTTGCCGCCGGACCGGTTTTCCGCCCACCCTTCCCCTCCTTTGGGCGGGGTACCGGGAAAACTCCTGTCTCTTGTCCGGCTTTCTCCCATATCTACGAAAAACTTGTTCAAGTACAATAGGCCGGATTTGATACGGGCGACGCACGTTTGAGCGGCGCCGGTATTGGCAGGGCGGCGGTCGTCGTCAGCATGAGGCGGGCCGCCGGCAGGCGCGGTCGCAGTGCTTCATGCGGAGACCGCCCTCCGCTTGGGGTACCTTGGCAACAGCGCCGTCACTCGTCGACGCGTAGAGAGAGGTGTCCCCATGACAGCCGCAACGAAGACCAAAGAAAGCCGCAGCAAGACAGGCACCGCTGCGGCGGAGACGCCAGACGCGCAGCCAGCAGTGAAGGCAGCGCCAGCTCCCCGCGGCAGTACGGCGCACGCCGATGCGGGCGAGGCCAAGGGAGGCACGCGAAGCAGCAAGACTGCAGCCAGCCAGAGTGAACCGACCGCACCGCGCAAGCGGGCGGCCACTGCACCCGAGCGGACCAAGACGCCGCCGGTCGCATCAACAAGAGAATCAGCAGCAACCATGAGCAGCAACAAACTTCTGACTGAAGCTGAAATCCTGAAGATGAGCGACAAGGATTACATGAACGAGGCGCAACTGGCCTTCTTCAAGAATCGCCTTGAGCAGCTTCGCGACGAAATCCTCAAGAATGCGGACCAGACCACGGAACACCTGCGCGAGACGGTGATCGTGCCGGACCCGGCCGACCGCGCCACCATCGAGGAAGAACACGCCCTCGAGCTGCGCACCCGCGACCGCGAGCGCAAGCTGCTGAAGAAGGTGGAGCAGTCGCTCCAGCGCATCGAGTCCGGCGACTACGGCTGGTGCGAGGAAACCGGCGAGCCGATCGGCGTGCCGCGCCTGCTGGCCCGCCCCACGGCCACGCTGTCGCTGGAAGCCCAGCAGCGCCGCGAACTGCGCCAGAAGCTGTTCGGGGACTGATCTCCCGCCCGCTCCGACAGACACGGCCCGGTCATCCGGGCCGTTTTGTTTGGTGACACATTGATGACGCGCCGGTGCCGGGCGGTTTGTCTCACGGCGGCCACGGCACTACCATTGGCAGGACACCTACCCACGTGGCCGGGCTGTCGTCCGGCGCGGCTTTCTGCTACAGTCGCAACCTTGTTGCAATAACACCTTGCGCGCCGCTTTGGCGCGCCCATCGCCGAAATCGCCCGTTCCATGGCTCCTCGTCTGCCCGTCACCGTACTGTCCGGCTTCTCCGGCGCCGGCAAGACCACCGTGCTGCAACACCTGCTCGCGCAGGGCGGCACGCGCGTGGCCGTGGCCGCGAGCCAGGGCGACCTGCTGGCCGAGGTGGACCGTCTGGCGCAAGCCGGCCAGCACGACTACGTGGTGGTGGAAGCCCAGGCCACCGAAGAGCCGCTCGGCATTGCCGAGGGCTTCGCCTTCGAGGACGCCCACGGCGACGCCCCGGCAGGCGTGGCGCACCTGGACACCCTGGTGACGGTGGTCGATGCCGAGCGCTTCCTGCGCGACTATCACGACGCCCATTTCCTGTCCGAGCGCGGACTGGCCGCCCATGACGACGACGACCGTACCGTCGTGGACGTGCTGATCGACCAGATCGAAGTCGCCGACGTCATCGTCATCAACAAGATCGACCTGGTCGATGCCGGCCAGCTCGGCCGCCTGCACGCGGTACTGCACGCGCTGAACCCGCGCGCGGACCTCGTCGATGCAAGCCACGGCAAGGTGCCGGCCGGGCGCGTGCTCGGCACGGGCCGTTTCGACCCGGACGCCACCCCGAATGCCGCCGGCTGGCAGGTGGCGCTGCAGGGCGAGCCGGTGCCGGCCGCCGCTGGCATGGGGGCCCTGCTGTACCGCCGGCGCCGCCCGTTCCATCCGCAGCGTTTCGCGGACCTGATTCATACCGAATGGATGCGCGAGCATGGCGACGTGCTGCGCTCCCGGGGCATCTTCTGGCTGGCCAGCCGCATGGACATTGCCGGCGACTGGCATCAGGCAGGCGGCGTGTGCCGCCCCGGTGCCGCCGGCGCCTGGTGGGCCGCGATCGACGCCGAGGAATGGCCGGCTGACGCCGCCTCGCGCGCCGGCATCGAGGCCGATATGGTCGATGACGGCCTGCCCGCCGAGTACGGCGACCGCCGCCAGGAACTCGTGCTGATCGGCGAGAACCTCGACGCCCCGGGGCTAGAAGCCCGGCTGGACACCTGCCTGCTGACCGACGCCGAACTCGCGGCGGGCCCCGAAGCATGGGCGGCCTACCCCGACCCGTTCCCCGACTGGGGCGACGCCTTCGGTGACGATCACGATCATGACCACGCGCATGACCATGACCACGATCATGGCGATGACGCGTGCGATTGCGGCCATGCGCACTGAAGCCACCTTTCTCGCCGACCGCATCGGCGGCCGGATGGCCCGCTGGCGCGCCCACGGCCCCGGCCTCTGGACCGCGCTGTGCCTCGTGCTGTGCCTGCTGCTGGCCCAGCACGCGGGCCTGATCCACCGCGTGATGCACGGCGGCCTGCCGGGCATGACGGCCCCGGTGACGGCTGAAGCCGCCACTGACAGCACCGACACCCATACCGACACCTTCGCGCTCAAGCTCGGCCTGCACTCGTGCGTGCTGTTCGATGGCGCGACGCTGGCTGACAGCCACCACGGCAGCGTCGACCTGCCGGTGCTGGTCTTCGGCAAGCCAGTCAAGCCGGCCAGCCTCGCCTGGCGTTGGCCCGACCTGCCCGCCGCCCGGCCCTTCCACTCTCGCGCCCCGCCTGCCTCGCCCGTCTTCGCCTGATCGCGCGGCTGCGGTGTGAACCGCCGCCCGCGCTTCGTCATCGAATTCGAATCGCGAGCCATGTCCTCCCCTATTCATTTCTCCTCGGCGGTGCGCCGCACCCCGCTGGCGGCCGTTGCCGCCTTTCTCGTCACCGCCGGCTTCACCGCTGGCGCCTCGGCTCAGGAAGCCGCGACTCCGGTTGCCCCTCAGGCCGCCCCGCAAACCCTCAAGGAAGTGGTGGTCACTGCCAATCCGCTCGGCAGCGACCTCAACGACATGGTCGCGCCGGTCTCCTCGCTCGGCGGGGACGCCTTGGCCGTGCGCCAGGCCAGCACACTCGGCGAGACGCTGAACAGCCTGCCCGGTGTGACCTCGACCTATTTCGGCCCGAACTCGAGCCGGCCGATCATCCGGGGGCTCGATGGCGACCGTATCAAGGTGCTCCAGAACGGCGGTTCCACGCTGGACGCCTCCACGCTCTCCTATGACCACGCGGTGCCCATCGACCCGCTGGTGGCCGAGAAGATCGAAGTGGTACGCGGCCCGGCCGCGCTGATGTACGGCGGCAGCGCCATCGGCGGCGTGGTGAATGTGATCGATAACCGCATCCCGCGCGACCCGATTACCGGCGTGAGCGGCGCGGCGGACGTAAGCGGCACCATCGGCGGCGACAAGGGCCGCAACGCCAGCGGCCTGATCGAGGCCGGCAATGGCCAGTTCGCCGTGCACGCCGACGCCTTCGTGCGCCAGACCAGCGACCTGAAGATCCCCGGCTACGCACGCAGCGGCAACCTGCGCGCCACCCAGCCGCTGCCCGAGGGCGAGAGCGAGGCCTACGGCAAGATCCCGAACACCAACGCGCACCAGGAAGGCGGCGCGATGGGCGGCGCCTACACCTGGAGCGACGGCTTCGTCGGCGCCAACTTCTCGACCTATCGCAACGACTACGGCACCCCGGCCGAAGCCGACGCGCGCATCAAGATGCGCCAGGACCGCTACGCGGTGGAGGGCGAGGCGCGCAATTTGTCGAACAACACCGGCGGCTTTATCGAGGCGGTGAAGGGCAAGTTCAGCTACACCGACTACGAACACCGCGAGATCGAGGACGGCGAGACCGGCACGATCTTCAAGAACCACGGCTGGGACGCCCGCCTGGAAGCCACGCACGGCAAGATCGGCAACATGACCGGGGTGATCGGCACGCAGTTCGGCCACACCAACTTCTCCGCGCTGGGCGAGGAGGCGTTCGTGCCGAGCACCGCCACGGACAACGCCGCCATCTTCGTGTTCGAGGAAATGCCGCTGGTGGCCTCGGGCGACCTGAAGCTGAACCTCGGCGGCCGGCTGGATCACAGCAGCGTCAAGGCCAGCGCCAACGGCAACGACCGCTTTACCGATGCGAACCGCAGCTTCAACGCGGGCAGCGCTTCGGCCGGGCTGCTGTGGAAGCTGGACCCGGTGTGGTCGGTGACCACGAACCTGTCCTACACCGAGCGCGCGCCCACGTTCTACGAGCTGTACGCCAACGGCCCCCACCTGGCCACCGGCTCTTACGAGGTAGGCGACCCCAACGCGAACAAGGAGCGCGCCACCTCGCTGGACCTGGGCGTGCGCTTCAAGCAGGGCGCGCATAGCGGCTCGCTCTCGGGCTACTACAGCCGATTCCAGAACTACCTGGCGCTGGTGAATTCGGGCAGCTTCCGCGACGCGGAAGGCAATGTGGTGGCCGCCGGCAGTGACGGCGCGCTGCCGGAGCTGCAATACCTCGGCGTGCCGGCCACGCTGTATGGCTTCGAGGCCGAAGGCAAGACGCGGCTGCTGCAGAAGATGCTGACGACCAGCGACACGCTGGACTTCGAAGCCCGCGCCGACTACGTCCACGGCGAGAACCGCAACACCGGCGAGGCCCTGCCGCGCCTGTCCCCGCTGCGGCTGGGCGGCGCGCTGGTCTACGGCGCCGGCCCGTGGGGCGCGCGCATGGACGTGAACTGGAACGCGCGCCAGAGCCGCGTGCCGAGCGGCGACACGCCCACCGACGCGTACACCACGCTGGGCGTGGCGCTGACGTACAAGCTCAAGGTATCGGGCGTGCAGACGCTGTTCTACGTGCGCGGCGACAACCTCACCAACGAGGAAGCCCGCAGCGCCACGTCGATCCTGCGCGACATCGCCCCGCTGCCGGGCCGCAGCGTCAAGATCGGCATGCGGACGTCGTTCTAAGGGTCAGCCCCCCGAGAACCACTCCGGCACCAGCGAGTACACCGCCGCCGCAACCGGCCTGCCGCGCAGGATCAGCCGGTTGCGGGCGATGCATTCAAGCGTGGCGCCGATCTTCACCGCCACGGCGCGGCTCGCCACGTTGGCTTCGGCCGCCACGATCTCGATGCGGGTCAGGCCGAGCCCGTGGAAGCCATGGCAGGCCATCATCGTTGCCGCGCCCGCCGCCAGCCCCTGCCGCTGGCGGCTCTCCCGAATCCAGTAGCCCAGGTTGCCGAGGTTGTCCTCCGGCCGGATCTGGTTGATCGCCACGCCGCCGTAAAGCTCCCGGCCATCGGGCGAGAACACGCCGATGTCGAACGCGGAGCCATCCGCCATATTGGCGTCGCAGCGCGCGAACCACTCCTGGGCGTCCAGCGTGTTGTAGTCATGCCGCGCCCACGGCATCCAGGCGCCGACGGTGGCCATCGACTCCCGCACCGCCGCCGCGAACGGCAGCACATCGGCCGCACGGAACGGCCGCAGCATGAAGTCCTTGCCCCGCAGCGGCGGCATCATGGCCCGGCGCCTCAGTCGCGGTTGTGGACGGTCTCGCCGTCCAGCGCCAGCGCGCCCACCGCCGCCAGCCCGCGCAGGGTCTGGGCGAAGACCGTCTCGAACGGCGTCTCGGCCATGAAGCGCGCGTGGATGCGCTGCATCAGCGGCGTGCCGTGCATCCACGCCAGCAGCGCGGTGCGCGACATCGACTGCTGCTCCAGCAGCTTGAACTTCACCAGCACCTTTACCGCGTGGCTGGCGTTGCGCAGCGGGTCGCCGCGCAGGTGGGCCAGCCGGCCCTGCGCGCGCGCCACCGCCTCGGACACATCGCCGAACACGCGGCCATGGCCGGGGATGACGAGGCGGGCGTCGAGTTCGGCGATGCGCGCCAGCACGGCGGCCTGCTCCGCGAAGCCGCTTTCGCCGTCGAGTTCGGGAAAGATCACGCCGAAGCCGTTTTCCCAGAGCGCGTCGCCCGAGATCAGGATGCGCGGCCCGGGGGCGAACAGCATGACTGCGTGCGGGTCGTGGCCCGGCGCGGCCACCACGTGCCAGTCGAGCCCGCCCAGGCGCAGGTGGTCGCCGTCGTGCAGCAGCGCGTCGAAGGTGAAGCGCTGGCACTGCTGGCCGGTGGCCACGAAGCTCAGGGCGTCGTCATCCCACGCGGACACCGCCGCCGCCTCGGCGGCCGGGATCGACGTGCGTGGCTGCCAGCGCGCCTGCAGCGCGGCGTTGCCGCCGCAATGGTCCGAATGGAGATGAGTGTTGATGACCTGCCGCAGGGGCCGGCCATCGAGCGCCGATGCGACCAGCGCCTCGGTCTGGGCGGCGTGGGTCAGGTAGCCGGTATCGACGAGCGCCGTGTCGCCAGTCTCGTCATCGACCAGCAGCACGTTGTTGGCCGACAGCCAGCCGCGCTCGAACACGCGGACGGACGGCGGCAAAGAGGCGGAAAAGGAAAGCGGCGCGTTCATGCCCCGTCTCCGCCCAGCCACGCCACGCGCGCAGGCAGCAGCGCCCAGACGCGCCGGCGCTCGGCATCATCGGCCTGGGACCAGCCGGCGATTTCCTCGATGGTGCGCAGGCAGCCTTCGCAATAGCCGGTCACCGGGTCCATCTTGCAGACGTTGCGGCACGGSGACGSCACCGGCGACGTCCCCAACGCGGCAGCGGCGCCGCGCGTGAGGTCGGCTTGCAGGCGGCGCGCGGCGGGCGGGAGCACGGCGGACATCGCGCGGGTCAGTTAGCCACCGGCGCCACCTGCGCCGCCACGTCGGCAACTTCGGCGCCGGTCATGGCCTGGAGCTGGTGCGGCGTGAGGTTGAACACCGCGTGCGGATGGCCGGCGGCGGCCCACAGGCTCTCGTAGCGGAACAGGTCCTGGTCGAGCAGCATCACGGGCGGCACGGCGTGGCCGATGGGGCAGACGCCGCCAATCGCATAGCCGGTCTTCTCGCGCACGAACTTCGCATCGGCCTTGCCCAGCGGGCCCACGCGGGCGGCCACCTTGGCCTCGTCCACGCGGTTGCTGCCGCTGGCGATGACGAGCACCGGGGCGTCGTCCGCCACGCGCCGGAAAATGATCGACTTGGCGATCTCCGCCACGCTGCAACCGAGCCCGGCGGCGGCTTCGGCCGAGGTCTTGCCGGTGGCCGGCAGCATCACCACCGGGCGGTCATGGCCGATGCCGGCGAGCAGGTCGGCCACGCGCTGCGCGGCGTCGGGCAATTCGCCGAGTTCGTTCGGCTCGTTGGATGCGGGGGACGCGCTCATGGGTGGATTCTCCTTATCTATCTATATAGGGGGCAGCTCAGGTGCAGACCGCCGCGTCGTCCGCCGCCGCCCACTTGGTCAGCAGGGCGCGGCCCACGCGCGAGTTGTTCGGGCGGCCGATGGCCTGCGAGATGTAGTCGCCGGTGCGCACCACCGCCTCCAGGTCGATGCCGGTATGCAGCCCCATGCCGTGGAGCATGTAGAGCACGTCCTCGGTGGCCACGTTGCCGGTGGCGCCCTTGGCGTACGGGCAGCCGCCCAGCCCCGCCACGGACGCGTGGAAGATGCCGATGCCCACTTCCAGGCTGGCCAGGATGTTGGACAGCGCCTGCCCGTAGGTATCGTGGAAATGACCCGAGAGCCGGTCGATCGCAAACTCCATCGACGCCGCGCGCATCACTTCCTGCACCCGCGCGGGCGTGCCGACGCCGATGGTATCGGCGATGTCGATCTCGTCGCAGCCCAGGTCGCGCATGCGGCGCACCACGTCCACCACGTCGTGGACGGACACCTCGCCCTGGTAGGGGCAGCCCAGCGTGCAGGAGATGCTGCCGCGCAGCCGCACGCCGGCTTCCTTGGCGGCGGCCGCCACCGGCTCGAAGCGGGCGATCGACTCGGCGATCGAGCAGTTGATGTTCTTCTGCGAGAACGCCTCGCTGGCCGCGCCGAAGATCACCACCTCGTCGGCCCCGGCCGCCACGGCGCCCTCGAAGCCGCGCAAGTTCGGCGTCAGGGCCGAATACAGCGTGCCGGGGCGGCGCTGGATGCGCGCCATGACCTCGGCGCCGTCCGCCATCTGGGGCACCCACTTGGGCGAGACGAACGACGCGGCCTCGATATTGACGAAGCCCGCGTCGGTGAGCTGGTTGATCAGCGTCACCTTGACGTCGGCGGGCACCATCGCTTTTTCGTTCTGGAGCCCGTCGCGCGGGCCCACTTCGACGATCTTCACGTACTGGGGCATGGTCATGGCTGTCTCCTCGGTTCCTTGTCTGGACGTGCCGGCCCGGCTCAGTAGCCGCGCTGCAGGTCCACCACGCCGGCAATCGGCTTGCCTTCGGCCAGCGCGCGGATCTTGCCGGCGATCTGGGCGATGCTGTCCTCGCGCAGCGTCAGCGCCGAGATATGCGGCGTGATGGTGATGCGCGACTCCTGCCAGAACGGATGGTCGGCCGGCAGCGGTTCGGTGCGGAATACGTCCAGCGTGGCGCCGGCGATCTGCCCTTCGCGCACGGCGGCCAGCAGGTCGTCTTCCACCAGGTGCGGGCCGCGCGCCACGTTGATCACATAGGCGCCCCGGGCCAGGCGGTAGAGCAGGCCGGTGTCGATGATGTCCTCGGTCTCGGTGGTCAGCGGCAGCACGTTCACCAGCACGCGCAGGCCGTCGAGGAAGGCGCGCTGGCCGTCCTCGCCATGGAACGATTCCACGCCTTCCACGGCCTTGGCCGAGCGGCTCCAGCCGCGCACCGGGAAACCGAAGCCGGCCAGCGTGCGGGCGATGTGGGCGCCCAGCGTGCCGATGCCCATCACGCCGATGGTGAAGTCGGCGCGGCGATGGGGCTTGAGGAATTTCCACGTGCCGGCGCGTTCCTGGGCGTCGTAGGCGTCGAGCTTGCGGAAGTAGCGCAGCACGGCGGCGGTGACGTATTCAGCCATCTGGGCGGCCATGCCGGCGTCATCGAGGCGCACGATGGGCACGCCGGCCGGCAGCGCGTCGGGGTCTTCGTCGCGCAGGCGCAGGATGCCGTCCACGCCGGCACCGAGGTTGAACACGGCGCGCAGGTCCTGGCGGCCACGCAGCATGGCCACGGGCGGACGCCAGACCACGGCGTAGTCGGCGGCCTCGCCCTGGCTTTCCTCCCACTTCAGGCATTGCGCCTCGGGCAGCGCCTCGGCAAAGCCTTCGATCCAGGGTTCATAGCGGCCATCCGGCACGTACAACTGCAACTTCATCTCGACTCCAGTTCTTTTCGGGGGTGTTGTGGGGGCATTTTGGCACGGCAGACCCTGCTTTGCTCCCCTCTCCCTCTGGGAGAAGGGAGCAAACCGTCAGGCAGCCGTTGGCTCCGCCACCGCGAACGCCAGCAGTTGCGCGCCTTCCGCTACCTGCTCGCCCACGCCGTAGAGCACCTCGCTGACCACGCCGTCGGCGGGGGCGCTGATGGTGTGTTCCATCTTCATGGCTTCCATCACCAGCAGCGGGGTGCCGCGCGTGACGGTGCTGCCGGGCGTCACCATCACGGCGATCACCTTGCCCGGCATCGGGGCGGTGAGCTTGCCGCCCTCGCTCTCGGCCTCGCCGGCGTGGCCCAGCGGGTCCAGCCACGCCAGTTCCGTGTGCCGGCCGGCGGTGAAGACGTGGAACATGTCGCCCTCCACGTGCACCTGGCCGTGGGTGCGGCGGGTGCCCAGGTCCACGCGGATGTCGTCGGCCTTGAACACGTAGGCGAACGGCGCCGCCTGATCGGCATAGATCAGCGTGCTGCGGCGCGGGTCGGCGCGCAGCACCACTTCCACCTTGTTGCCGCGATGCGAGAAGTACAGCGTACGGGACTCCCGGCCGTTCAGGCGCCACGGGCCGGCGTGGGTCCACGGCGAGTGCCGGTCGGCCTCGTCGATGCGGCGCGTGCGGGTCTCGCGCTCGAGCAGCGCAGCCACGGCCAGCGCGATGGCCTCCATGCCGGCCGCCTTGGGCGGCGGGAACAGCACCGCCTGGTTGCGTTCGATCAGGCCGGTGTCGAGGTCTGCCGTGCGGAACGCCTCGGACTTGACCAGCCGCTGCAGGAAGGCGACGTTGGTTTGCAGCCCCACCACGTGGTAGCCGGCCAGCGCCTGCTCCATGCGCGCCAGCGCCGCGTCGCGGTTGGGGCCCCAGACGATCAGCTTGGCGATCATCGGGTCATAGAACGGGCTGATGGTGTCGCCCTCGCGCACGCCGGCATCGATCCGCACGCCTGCCGGGCCGTGGGAGTCCCCGCCAAGCATGAACTGCACCGCCGGCGGCGTGCGCAGGAAGCGCAGCGTGCCCGTGGACGGCAGGAACTGGTTGTCGGGGTTCTCGGCGTAGATGCGCGCTTCCAGCGCGTGGCCGTCGATGCGGAGCTGGTCCTGCGTCAGCGGCAGCGGCTCGCCGGCCGCCACGCGCAACTGCCACTCCACCAGATCCTGGCCGGTAATCATCTCCGTGACCGGATGCTCCACCTGGAGGCGGGTGTTCATCTCCATGAAGTAGAACGAGCCGTCCTGATTGGCGATGAACTCGACCGTGCCGGCGCCGACGTAGCCCACGGCCTTGGCCGCCGCCACCGCCGCCTCGCCCATCGCGCGGCGCCGTTCCTCGGTCATGCCGGGCGCGGGGGCCTCCTCCAGCACCTTCTGATGGCGCCGCTGCACCGAGCAGTCGCGCTCGAACAGGTAGACGCAGTTGCCGTGGGTGTCGGCAAAAACCTGAATCTCGATATGGCGCGGGCGGGTCAGGTATTTCTCGACCAGCACCTTGTCGTCGCCGAAGCTGGCCGATGCCTCGCGCTTGACCGAGGCCAGCGCGGCCTCGAAGCCCTCGCCCGCCTCCACCACGCGCATGCCCTTGCCGCCGCCGCCCGCGCTGGCCTTGATCAGCACCGGGTAGCCGATGCGGTCCGCCTCGCGGCGCAGCAGCGCCGGGTCCTGATCCTCGCCGTGGTAGCCGGGCACCAGCGGCACGGACGCGCTTTCCATCAGCTGCTTGGCCGCGCTCTTGCTGCCCATGGCGTGGATGGCCGAGGCCGGCGGGCCGATGAAGACCAGCCCTTCGGCGGCGCACGCCTGCGCGAACGCCTCGTTCTCGGACAGGAAGCCGTAGCCCGGGTGGATGGCCTGGGCGCCGGTCTCCTTCGCCATCTCGATGATGTGGTCCGCGCGCAGGTAGCTGTCGCGCGCGGCCGGGCCGCCGATATGCACGGCTTCGTCGCAGAACGCCACATGGCGCGCGTTCGCGTCCGCATCGGAGTAGACGGCCACCGTGCGGATGCCCAGCCGGCGGCACGTGGCCGCCACACGGCAGGCAATCTCGCCACGGTTGGCGATCAGGATCTTGTTGAACATGGCTCCTCCTTTGTTTCCCTTGTTATCCGGGGGGCGGCCAGTTGCTTACCTCACGGCAGGGCCGTCATCCCGCGTAGCCTTCCGCGCGGATGTCGAGCCGGGCCAGCAGCGCGCGGTCGCGCTCGGCCTGCGGGTTGCCGGTGGTCAGCAGCTTTTCGCCATAGAAAATCGAATTGGCGCCAGCCATGAAGCACAGCGCCTGCAACGCTTCGTCCATGGCCTCGCGGCCGGCGGACAGGCGCACCATCGCGCGCGGCATGGTGATGCGTGCCACGGCAATCGTGCGGACGAACTCGAACGGGTCCAGCGCTTCGGTGCCCGCCAGCGGCGTGCCCTCCACCTGCACCAGGTTGTTGATGGGGACCGACTCGGGGTACGGGTCCAGGTTGGCGAGCTGGGCGATCAGGCCGGCGCGCGCCTCGCGTGCCTCGCCCATGCCGACGATGCCGCCGCAGCAGACGTTGATGCCGGCGCCGCGCACGTGGCCGATGGTGTCCAGGCGGTCCTGGTAGGTGCGCGTGCCGATGATCTTGCCGTAGAACTCGGGCGAGGTATCGAGGTTGTGGTTGTAGTAGTCCAGGCCGGCGTCAGCCAGGCGCTGCGCCTGCTCGGCCTTGAGCATGCCCAGCGTCACGCAGGTCTCCAGGCCCATCGCCTTGACCTCGCGCACCATGTCGATCACCGGCTCCAGATGGCGGTCCTTCGGGCTGCGCCAGGCGGCGCCCATGCAGAAGCGCGTGGCGCCGTTGGCCTTGGCGTTGCGGGCGGCCTCCAGCACGGCGTCCAGTTCCATCAGCTTCTCGGCCTTCACGCCGGCGTCGTGGTGCGCGCTCTGCGGGCAGTAGCCGCAATCCTCCTCGCAGCCGCCGGTCTTGATCGACAGCAGCGTGGAAAGCTGCACCGTGTTGGCGTCGAAGTGTTCCCGATGCACCTGCTGCGCGCGGAACAGCAGGTCGTTGAACGGCAGCGCGAACAGCGCGGCGACGTCATCGACCCGCCATGCGGCGTTTTCATCACGCTCGGCGGCGGCTTGCAGGTTGCGGGCGGACTGGCGCAGGGCGTCGGCGGAAATCGTGGCGACGGTCTGGGCGGAGGTCTGTTGGGATTGTTGGGCTTGTTGGGTCATGGTCTTTTGCGGATTCTGTGTAGTCGGGGCTCAGTCAGCGGACTGGGCCACGGCGGTGTATCGGATATGCGGCGGCATGCTGGCCAGCAGCGGGGCGAGGTCGAGTTCCGTCGCCGCCACGGCGGGGGCCACCTGCCAGGGCAGCTCGCCCAGGCAGGGCGCGCCGAGCGCGTCGTGCAGCGTGGCGATGTTCTCGTGCGGCAGCAGCATGTCGGGGTCGATGCGGTTGGCGATCCAGCCGGCCAGCGTGAGCCCGCGCGCCCGCACCGCGTCGGCGGTCAGCATCGCGTGGTTCAGGCAGCCAAGCCGGACGCCCACCACCATCACTACGGGCACGTTGAGCATTTCGGCCAGGTCGGCGGTGTTCCAGCGCGCGGCGCCCACGTCGAGCGGCACCTGGAAGCCGCCCACGCCCTCCACCACCACGGCTTCGGCGCGATGGCGCAGCGACGCGAACGCGGCTTGGATCGGCTCGCGCGTGATGCGCAGCCCTTCCATGGCCGCCGCCAGGTGCGGAGAAACCGGCGTGCGCATCAGGAACGGGCACATCTCCTCCTGCGGCACGATCACCGAGCCGGCGGCGCGCAACTGCTCCACGTCGTCGTTCTGCCAGCGCTCGTCCAGCCACTCGCCGCCACTCGCCACCGGCTTCATGCCGACAGTGGTGTAGCCCGCCGCGTGCAGCGCGTGCAGCAGCGTGGCCGTGGCGTGGGTCTTGCCGACGCCCGTATCGGTGCCGGTGACGAAGCAGGCCACGCGGCCGGGCTTCTTCTGCGCCTTGTCGATATCCGTCATGCGGCCTCCCGGTGCGGGATGGCCCGCGCGATGGCATCGAGCAGCCGCTGCACGTCCTGCGCGGTGTGCGAGGCGGACAGCGTGATGCGCAGCCGCGCGGTGCCGGCCGGCACGGTCGGCGGCCGGATGGCGCCCACGCGGATGCCCTCGGCCTCCAGCGCGGCAGACAGCGCCAGCGCGGCGGCGTTGTCACCGACGATCAGCGGCTGGATCGCCGTGTCGCTTTCGCCCAGCGTCCAGCCGGCCTGCGCGGCCAGCCGGGCCAGTCCGTCGCGCAGCGTGGCAATCAGCCCGCCAAGCTGCGCGCGGCGCTGGCGCCCTTCCTCACCGGCGATGATCGCCAGGCTCGTCAGCAGCGCGTGCGCCACGGCCGGCGGCGCCGCCGTCGTATAGATATAGGGGCGCGCGGTGTTCACCAGATGCTCGATGATCGTGGCGTGCGCCGCCACGAACGCCCCGGCCACGCCGGCGGCCTTGCCCAGCGTGCCGATATAGATCAGCCGTTCCGAGCGCAGGCCGAGGTGCTCCAGCACGCCCCGCCCGTTCTCGCCCAACGCGCCGAAGCCGTGGGCATCGTCGACGATGATCCACGCATCGTGGCGTTCGGCCAGCGCCAGCAGGCCAGCCAGCGGCGCGATATCGCCATCCATGCTGAACACGCTGTCGGTCACGATCAGCTTCAGGCCGCCGGTGTGGGCGGCGAGCTGGGCGTCCAACGCGGCCAGATCGCCATGCGGATAACGCTGCACATCGGCACGGGCCAGCCGAGCGCCGTCGATCAGCGAGGCATGGTTCAGCGTCTCGCAGAACAGCGTCGCGCCGGCGGTGCCGAGCGAGGTCAGCACGGCAAGGTTCGCCATATAGCCAGTGCAGAAGTACAGCGCCTGCGCCTGCGGGATATGCGGCGCCAGCCACCGCGCCAGTTCCTGTTCGAGTTGGGCGTGCGCAATCGAATGGCCGCTGACGAGGTGGGAAGCCCCGCTGCCGGCGCCATAGCGACGCGCGCCATCGGCCAGCGCCTCGGCAATCGCCGGATGGTTGGCCAGCCCGAGGTAGTCGTTGCTGCTGAAGGTCAGCAGCGGCACCGGCCTGGCGTCGATGGCGCCGACCGACTGGTGCGGCGCGCAGGCCGTGTGGGCGATGCGGCGCCGGCGCGTGAGCGCCTGGGCTTCGCGGTCGGCGGCGGCGCGGGTCAGTTGCTCAAGCAGCATGGCGCACCTCCGGCATCGGTCCCGCCACCGCGTGCAGCGTGGTGAGCAGCTGCTCGCCTAGCCATTCGGCGAGTTGCTGGTCGAACACGTACGGCGGCATCAGATAGAGGGTGTTGCCGATGGGGCGCGCCAGCACGCCCTGTTCGCGCGCGGCCAGATGGAAGCGCGACGCGAAATCGGCGCCGGCGACCTCCGGGTCCACATCGGCAGCCCAGATCATGCCGCGCTGGCGCACGTTGACCAGGCGCGGGTCGGCGGCCAGCGGCGCCATGGCGTCGGCCAGCCAGCGGGCGCGCTCGCGGTTGCGGGCGAGCACGTCTTCCGCGTCGAACAGGTCGAGCGTGGCCAGCGCGGCGCGGCAGGCCAGCGGGTTGCCCGTGTACGAGTGCGAATGGAGGAAGCTGCGCGCGATGTCGTCGGCGACGAAGGCGCGCTGGATCTCCGGCCGCGACAGCACCAGCGAGAGCGGCAGGTAGCCGCCGCTGATGCCCTTCGACAGGCACAGGAAGTCCGGCCACGCGTGGGCGGGCAAGGCTTCACCCTCCTGACGCTCGCGCGCCTGCTCCCAGGCGAAGAAGGTGCCGGTGCGGCCACAGCCCACGGCAATCTCGTCGGCAATCAGGTGCACGCGATAGCGGTCGCACAGCGCCCGGGCGCCTTCCAGATAGGACGGGTCATACATCGCCATGCCGGCGGCGCCCTGCACCAGCGGCTCGACGATCAGCGCGGCGATCTGGCCGGCGCGTTCGCGCAGCAGCGCTTCCAGGTCGGCCAGCGCGCGGGTGGCGACATCGGCGGCGCTCTCGCCGGGATTGGCCTGGCGGGCGTCCGGCGACATCGCCACATGGGCGCGGCGCGTGAGCGGGGCGTAGGCGTCGCGGAAGATCTCCACATCGGTCACGGCCAGCGCGCCCACCGTCTCGCCGTGGTAGCCGTGGCGCAGGCACACGAACTCGCGCTTGGCCGGCAGGCCGGTGTTGTGCCAGTAGTGGAAGCTCATCTTGAGCGCGATCTCCACCGCCGACGCGCCATCGGACGCATAGAAGGTGTTGCCGAGCGCCCCGCCGGTGAGCGCGGACAGCCGCTCGGCCAGCGCCACGGCCGGCGCGTGCGTGCAGCCGGCCAGCATCACGTGTTCGAGCGTCTGCATCTGGTCCGCCAGCGCGGCGTTGATGACCGGGTTGGCGTGGCCGAACAGGTTGACCCACCACGAACTGATGGCGTCGAAGTAGCGGCGGCCGTCGCTGTCGATCAGCCACGGGCCCTCGCCGCGTGCGATGGCCAGCGGCGGCTCGTTGGCGCCCGCGTCGGGCCGCAGGCGCGTGCACGGGTGCCACACGGCGCGCTGGCTGCGCGCGGCGAGTGATCCGTCAGCCGCTGGGGAAGAAAGGTGTTCCGGATGTTCCAAGGGAAGCCTCCTTTGTTGTCCGTCCACGCCGGCGCCACGCCGGACGAGGCCGGGGCGCGCTGGCAAGCAGGACGGAATGGGGAGGCTCATGGTAGGAAGGTCCTTGGGGACTTGGCAAACCGGGCTGCCCCGGCACGTTAGCGGCAACTTGACCGAGGTTGCGCGATGTTGGCGGATGCGGTGACGCGCGCGCCGCCCCATTCGGGCTTCCAGCCGCTAACGTCCGGCATCGTCCCGAAACAAATCGGCAGAAAAATCATTGCGGACGCCATGCCGGCGCGCGTTTTTCGAGGAAAGACCGCACGCCCTCGCGCCCTTCCTCGGACGCGCGGATCGCCGCGATCCGGTTCGCGGTGTCGGCCAGCAGGTCGTTGTCGATGGCCCGCCCCGCCACTTCCTGCACCAGCCGCTTGCTCTCGCGCACGGCGTTGGGGCTGTTGGCGACCAGCGCGGCGGCCACCTCGGCCACCTTGGTGTCCAGTTGTGCGGCCGGCACCACGGCATGGACGAAGCCGAGCCGCAGCGCCTCGGCGGCGTCGAACCGCTCCGCCGTGATGAAGTAGCGCCGCGCGGCCTGCTCGCCCATCGCCCGGATCACATAGGGGCTGATGGTGGCCGGCAGCAGGCCGAGCTTGGCCTCGGACAGGCAGAAGTTGGCCGGTTCGGCGGCCACGGCGATGTCGCAGGCGGCCACCAGGCCCACGCCACCCGCGTAGGTGTCGCCGTGGATGCGGGCGATCACCGGCTTGGGGCAGGCCCAGATGGTGTGGAGCATCTGGGCCAGCGTCAGGGCATCGGCACGGTTCTCGTCGTCCGTGTAGCCGGCCATCTTCTTCATCCAGTTCAGGTCCGCACCGGCGCAGAAGGCCGGGCCGGTGCCGGCCAGCACGATGGCGCGCACGTCGGGGGTATCGCCCAGCGCGCGGAACGCGCCGGTCACCTCCGCAATCACGGTTTCGTTGAACGCGTTGCGCACGTCCGGGCGGTTCAGCGTGACCGTGGCAACGTGGTGCACGGCGGTCACGTTCAGCGTGGTGAAGTGCATGGTCTCTGTCTCCGGGGCATCGATGGGGGTGTCAGGAGGCGCGCTCGGTGGCGCCGGCTGGCTTGGGCGGGTCTTCCGGCGCGTCGTCGAACGGCATGCCGATATGGTGGAAGAAGGCGTCCACCTCGGGCAGCCACAGCGCGATGCCGTGGCGGCTGCTGAACAGCTTGTGGGAGTCGCCTTCGAACTCGCCCACGTCGACGAAGCGCGCGTCGGCGGCCGGGCCGCTCGCGGTCGCCTTGTAGTTGTTGTACAGCCGCTCGGGCAGCGGCCAGGGCCAGAAGCTGTCGTTGTCGCCGTAGAACCAGAGCGACGGGTAGCGCGCCGTGCGGCCGTAGTCGCCGAACGCATCGATCAGGTTGTTCTCCCAGCCGGCGCACGCGGCATTGCGCAGGCCGCCGGCGAAGTTGACCACGCCGCGCACGCCCGGATAGCCGATGGCGGACAGCGCCATGGTCGAGAGCCCGCCATGCGACTGACCGATCACCACGATGCGGGTCGGGTCCACATAGGGCTGCTGCACGAGGTAGTCGAGCGCGGCGATGACATCCTCGGCCTGCGCCATGCCGTTGGCGCTGATGTTGCAGCTACCGCCCACGTAGGCGCCGCCGGACTTCGAGAAGCCCTGCCGCATCGGCAGCGCCACCACGTAGCCGCGCCGCACGAACTCCGCGCTCTGCGCGGCAAAGCGCGCGCGGCCCTGGTAGGCGGGCTTGCCGGGCGCCTTGCCGTGGTTGATCACCACCAGCGGGTAGCGGCCATCGGCGGCGGGCCGGAAAATGGTCGTCTCCAGGTCCACGTTGGCGTCCGCGCCGGCCTTGGGCACCATCACCACGCGCTCGATCGTGCGCGGCGGCAGCGCGGCCAGTGCCGACTGGGCGACGGCCGCCCCGCACAGCGTGACGCAGGCCAGCGCGACGGCAACGCCGCGAACGAGGGGGGCAAGGCGCAACATGGTCAGACCAGAAAAAATGCGGTGAGGGAAAAGTCGAAACGGGTACGGCAAAAACGTGGCTGACTGGCGGGCCTACATCCGGAACACGCCGAACTTCATGTCGCCGATGGGCGCGTTGAGGCTGGCGGACAGGCCCAGGCCGAGCACGGTGCGCGTCTGCGCCGGGTCGATGACGCCATCGTCCCAGAGCCGCGCGCTGGCGTAGTACGGATGGCCCTGATGCTCGTACTGGTCGCGGATGGGCTGCTTGAACGCCTCTTCCTCATCGGCGCTCCACTTGCCGCCGCGCCCCTCGATGCCATCGCGCCGCACCGTAGCCAGCACGCTGGCCGCCTGCTCGCCGCCCATCACCGAAATCCGCGCGTTCGGCCACATCCACAGGAAGCGCGGCGAGTAGGCCCGGCCGCACATGCCGTAGTTGCCGGCGCCGAACGAGCCGCCGATGATGACCGTGAACTTCGGCACCTGCGCCGTGGCCACGGCGGTCACCATCTTGGCGCCATTGCGGGCAATGCCTTCGTTCTCGTACTTGCGGCCGACCATGAAGCCGGTGATGTTCTGCAGGAACACCAGCGGGATCTTGCGCTGGCAGCACAACTCGATGAAGTGCGCGCCCTTGAGCGCCGACTCCGAGAACAGGATGCCGTTGTTGGCGATGATGCCGACCGGGTAGCCCCAGATCCGCGCGAAGCCGCAGACCAGCGTGGTGCCGTAGCGTGCCTTGAATTCGTCGAATTCCGAGCCATCGACGAGGCGGGCGATGACCTCGCGCACGTCGTAGGGCTTGCGCGTGTCGGTGGGGATCACGCCGTAGAGTTCTTCGGTGGGATACAGCGGCGGCGCCGGCTCGTGCAGGCGGATCTGGTCCGGCTTGCGCCGGTTCAGGTGCTGGACGATATTGCGCGCCAGCGACAGCGCGTGGTGGTCGTTCTGGGCGAAGTAGTCGGCCACGCCGGACAGCCGGGTGTGGACGTCCGCGCCGCCCAGGTCCTCGGCGCTGACTTCCTCGCCGGTGGCCGCCTTCACCAGCGGCGGGCCGCCCAGGAAGATCGTGCCCTGGTCCTTGACGATGATCGACTCGTCGCTCATCGCCGGCACGTAGGCGCCGCCGGCCGTGCAGGAACCCATCACCACGGCGATCTGCGGGATGCCCTTGGCGGACAGGTTGGCCTGGTTGTAGAAGATGCGGCCGAAGTGGTCGCGGTCCGGGAAGACATCGTCCTGATTGGGCAGGTTGGCGCCGCCCGAATCGACCAGATAGATGCACGGCAGGTTGTTCTCTTCGGCGATTTCCTGCGCGCGCACGTGCTTCTTGACCGTGATCGGGTAGTAGGTGCCGCCCTTGACCGTGGCGTCGTTGCAGACAATCACGCACTCCTGCCCGGCCACCCGGCCGATGCCGGTGATGATGCCGGCGCCCGGCGCGGCGTCGTCGTACATCTCGTACGCGGCCAGTTGGGACAGCTCCAGGAACGGCGTGCCCGGATCGAGCAGTTGCTGCACGCGGTCGCGCGGCAGCAGCTTGCCGCGACCCAGGTGCTTGGCGCGGGCGGCTTCGCCGCCGCCTTCGGCCAGTTTGGCGATGCGGGCCTTGAGGTCCGCCACCAGCGCCTGCATGGCCTCGGCGTTGGCCTTGAAGGCTTCCGAGCGTGCGTTCAGTTTGGTTTCCAGCGTGGGCATGTCTCGTCCTGTTCTTTGTCTCGTTCCCGCTTACCGCTTCCCTGCAACCTGCTAGCTCCTTTCCTGCCCGAGCATCTCGCCATCGACATAGAGCCAGCGCGGCGTCTCCCCGGCCTCGCGCGGCTCGAACACAAAGCGGCTGCGCTCATGCAGCCGCCACGCGCGGCCACCCACCTTGTAGCGGGCGACGAATTCGACGATGGCGTGGGTGTCGTCCTGCTGGGCGTGGGCCTTGACCGTCAGCCCGAGCCAGCGCGTCTCGCGCTCCGGGGCCAGGTCGTTCGGGCAGGTGGTGGCGTGCCAGGTCTGGCGCAGCCAGTCCACCAGCCCCTTGACGTAGGCGCTGTAGCGCGAGCGCATCAGCGCCTCGGCGTTCGGCGGCAGCGCCTCGCCGCGATGAAAGCGCCCGCAGCACGCGGCGTAGTCGGCATGGCCGCACGGGCAAGGCTCGGGACCGGCGCGCTGAGGGCGGCTTGGACTCATCCGATCAGCTCCGGCAGTTGGCGCATGTCAGTGAAGATGGCGCGTGCGCCGGCTTCGCGCAGCTCGCGGGCATCGTTCAGCGCGGCGTAGCCGAGCACGGTCATGCCCGCCGCCACGCCGGCCGTCACGCCGGTGGGGCTGTCTTCCACCACCACGCAGCGCGACGGATCGACACTCATCGTGCGCGCGGCCAGCAGGTAGACGTCCGGCGCCGGCTTGCTGCGCTCGACCTCGGTGGAGGAGAAGATGTGCTCGCGCGTGTCCTGCTGGAACAGCTCGACCAGCCCGGTGCGCGTCAGTTGCAGCTTCACCTTGATGCGGTCCGCGCCGGAAGCCACGCACACGGGCAGGCCGCGCGCGGTGATGGCCTCGATGGCCTCGCGCACGTGCGGCACGGCCACCACCTCGGCCTCCAGCACCTGGTTGCGGCGCGCGAGCCACGTCGACAGCCAGTTCTCGGGCAGCGGCTTGCCCAACCGGCGTTCGATGTTCCCCAGCTCGTCGCGCACGGCGCGGCCGAGGAACCAGCGCTTCGACTCCTCCAGCGAGATGGCGATGCCCAGCTCGTTGAGCATCTCGTTGAGCACGCGGTGGACGATGGGCTCGCTGTCGACGAGCACGCCGTCACAGTCGAAGATCACGCAATCGAAGGCGGAGGGCTGCACGGGGGCCTGGGTTGCTGCGGTCATGCGGGTTTCTTTTCCTTGGTGATGTCATTGCCGCCGACGGCGCGCAGCGGGGTCTGTGCCGTCTGCCGCCGGCTCTTGAGGTAGGACTCCACCTGCTCGAAGCGGTCGAAGCCCCAGAACGGCTCCCCGTCGATGATCACGAACGGCGAGCCGAACACGCCCTTGGCCATCGCCACCTCGATCTCGGCCTTGAGCTGGTCCTTGATCTGGTAGCTGGTGGCGCCCTCGTTCATGGCGATGGGGTCGACGCCCAGCGGCTCGGCCAGCTTGGCCAGCTCCGCCGGCTCGGCGATATTGAGGTCATCGACGAACAGCGCCCGGTACACGGCCTTGGCGAACGCCGTGGCCACATCGGCGCCATGGTGGTTCTGCAGCCACAGCACCGCGCGCGCGGCGTGCTGGGTGGGCAGCGGGAAGTGGGTCGGGCGCTTGTAGTCGATGTGGTGGAATTCGGCGGTGCGCTCGAAGTCGCGCCAGCAGTATTCGCCTTTGAGCGGGATGCTCGGCAGCGGCGACGAGCCCGTCGTCTTGAACACCACGCCCAGCAGGATCGGATGCCACGCCACGTAGCGGCCGTACTTCTGCGCGATCTCGTCGATGCGGGTGCTGGCGAAGTAGCCGTAGGGCGAGGAAAAATCGAAGTAGAAGTCGATCGGTGCGGTCATGGCGAAGGGGGCTCCAGGTCAGATTCGCTTGCGTTGGGGTCAGGAACTAGGAACTGCGACGGCGATTGCCAATAGTACAAGTACGATTGCCGATAGTACGCTTCCCGCCCGCGCTCAGCCGAGCGCGCGGGCGATGAGGATCTTCTGGATGTCGCTCGTGCCTTCGTAGATCTGGCACACGCGCACGTCCCGGTAGATGCGCTCGACCGGGAAATCAGTCACATAGCCGTAGCCGCCGAAGACCTGGATGGCGTCCGAGCAGACCGCCTCGGCCATCTCGCTGGCGAACAGCTTGGCCATGGCGGCTTCCTTCAGGCACGGGCGGCCGGCATCCTTGAGCGCCGCCGCGTGCCAGACCATCTGGCGCGCCACGTCGATGCGGGTAGCCATGTCGGCCAGCCGGAACTGCACGGCCTGATGCTGGAACAGCGGCTGGCCGAAGCTTTCCCGCTCCTTCGCGTAAGCCAGCGCGGCGTCGAACGCGGCGCGGGCCATGCCGATGCTCTGCGAGGCAATGCCGATGCGCCCGCCTTCGAGCCCGGACAGCGCCATCTTGTAGCCGGCGCCCTCCTCGCCCAGCAGGTTCTCAGCCGGGATGCGGCAGTCCTCGAACACGATCTGGGCGGTATCGGACGAATGCTGGCCGAGCTTGTCCTCGATGCGCGCCACCACGTAGCCGGGCGTGGACGTGGGCACCAGGAAGGCGCTGATGCCGCGCTTGCCAGCAGCCTTGTCGGTCACGGCCATGACGATGGCCACGTCGGCGTGCTTGCCGCTGGTGATGAACTGCTTCACGCCGTTGAGCACGTAGTGGTCGCCGTCACGCCGGGCGGTGGTGCGCAGCGCGGCGGCGTCCGAGCCGACGTGCGGCTCGGTCAGGCAGAAGGCGCCCAGCATCTCGCCGCGCGCCAGCGGGGCCAGCCATTGCTGCTTCTGCGCGTCGTTGGCGAAGGCCATCAGCATGCTGCACACCGGGCAGTTGTTCACGCTGATGACGGTGGAGGTGCCACCATCCCCGGCGGCAATCTCCTCGAGGATCAGCGCCAGCGACAGGTAGTCGAGCCCCGCCCCGCCGAGTTCTTCCGGCACGGCCACGCCGTAGCAGCCGAGCGCGGCCAGTTCCTTGTGCACCGCCTTCGGAAAGGTCTTGTCGCGGTCCCACTGCGCCGCCTGCGGGGCGATGACGTCCTGCGCGAACTGCCGCACGGCATCGCGGATCATTTCCTGTTCGGGAGTCAGCAGCATGGTGTCCGGTGTCCTTTGTCTCCCTCCCCTTACCAGGGGAGCGGGGTGCCGTCGTAGTTGTGGAAGCTGCCGTTGTCGCGCTGGGTCAGGCCGGCCAGCGTGCGGCGCAGGCCGGTCACGCTCTGCTGCGGCGTGAGGTCGGCCTTGGGGCCGCCCATGTCGGTCTGCACCCAGCCGGGATGCAGCGCCACGCAGATCGCATGGCGCGCGTCCAGCGAGACCGCCTTCAGGGCGGCGTTGGCGCCGGCCTTGCTGACGCGGTAGAGCCAGCTGCGGTTGCTGTCCATCGCGCCGATGCTGCCCATGCGCGACGACAGCACGGCCAGCACGCCGCCACGCCCGTGGTTGCCAGTCTCGACGAACGGCAGGATCAGCGGCAGGGCCATCATCGGACCGAGCACGTTGGTGTGCATCACGCCGTCGAAGTCCTCGCGCGTGACCGGTTGCGCGCCTTCGCTGCGCGGGCCGATCACGCCGGCGTTGTAGATCGCCACGTCAAACGACTCGCCATCCAGCTTCCAGCCCAGCCCGGCCAGCGCGCCGGCGTCGGTCAGGTCCAGCTGGTGGGCCTCGGCGCCGAGCGCCTTGAGCGCCGCCACACCCTCGTCGCTGCGGGCGGCGGCGATGACGCGCCAGCCGTCGGCACGGTACTGGCGGACAAACTCGAGACCGAGACCGCGCGAGGCGCCAAGGACGAGGGCTGTGGGCATGGGAGGACTCCTGTCGTGTGGGTAGGCGAGGTTGGAAGGATCAGACGATTTCGATGCCGACCGCCGTGGCCTCGCCGCCGCCGATGCAGAGGCTGGCCACGCCGCGCTTGCCGCCGGTCTTGCGCAGCGCGCCGATCAGCGTGGTCATGATGCGCGCGCCCGAGGCGCCGATCGGATGGCCCAGCGCGCAGGCGCCGCCGTGGATGTTGACCTTGTCGCGCGGAATCTTGAGGTCGTGCATGGCCGCCATCGGCACCACGGCGAAGGCCTCGTTGATCTCGAACAGGTCCACGCTGTCGGTGGTCCAGTCCAGCTTGCGGTAGAGCTTGGCGATGGCTTCCACGGGCGCCGTGGTGAACCAGCCCGGCGCCTGCGCGTGCGAGGTATGGCCGAGCATGCGCGCCAGCGGCTGCAGGCCGAGCGACTTCGCGGTCGATTCGCGCATCATCACCAGCGCGGCGGCGCCGTCGTTGATCGACGATGACGAGGCCGCCGTGATCGTGCCGTCCTTGGCGAAGGCCGGCTTCAGCGACGGGATCTTGTCCACCTTGATGCGGCGCGGGCCTTCATCGGTGTCGATCACCGTGTCGCCGCCCTTGCCCGACACCGTGACCGGCGTGATTTCCCAGCGGAAGGCGCCGCTCTCGGTGGCCTGCTGGGCGCGGCGCACGGACTCCATCGCGAATTCGTCCTGCTGGGCGCGGGTGAACGCGTACTTGGCGGCGCAGTCCTCGCCGAAGGTGCCCATCGCGCGGCCCCCGCCTTTTTCGTCACGAGAGTAGGCATCTTCCAGGCCGTCCAGCATCATGTGGTCATAGATCATGCCGTGACCGATGCGGTAGCCGCCGCGCCCTTTCGGAATCAGGTACGGCGCGTTGGTCATGCTTTCCATGCCGCCCGCGATGGCGATCTCGAACGATCCGGCCAGCAGGCCGTCGAAGACCGTCATCGCCGCGCGCATGCCCGATCCGCACATCTTGTTGACCGTGGTACAGGCCACGTCCAGCGGCAGCCCGGCGCCGAGCGCCGCCTGGCGCGCAGGCGCCTGCCCCTGCCCGGCCGGCAGCACGCAGCCGAACACCACTTCCTGCACCTGCTCCGGCTTCAGGCCGGCGCGCTCCACGGCGGCGCGGATGGCCGCGGCGCCGAGCTGCGGCGCCGTCAGGCTGCTCAACTCGCTCTGGAACGCGCCCATGGGCGTGCGGGCGGCGGATACGATGACGATCGGGTCTTGCATGGTTGTCTCCTGAATACCGGTTCGTACTGTCTTGAAATCAGCGGATCGAAGCCTGCGGGGGGTCGCCGTACTGGCGATAGGCCGCGGCCAGTTGTTCGTGCAATTCCTCATTGCTGCTGGCGGCCATGCCGAGGTCGCGCAGCAGGCCATCGGACACGCCGTAGACCCAGCCATGCACTGTCACGGCCTGGCCACGGTCCCAGGCGTCCTGGAGCACCGTGGTCTGGCAGACGTTGTTGACCTGTTCGATCACGTTCAGCTCGCACAGCCGCGTGTGGGCATCGTCCTCGCGCAGCACCGTGCCGAGGTAGGCGGCGTGCTTGTCGGCCACATCCTGCACGTGGCGCAGCCAGTTGTCGGCCAGGCCGACGCGCTCGCGCTTGAGCGCTACCTTGACGCCACCGCAGCCGTAGTGGCCCACCACGGTGATGTGACGCACCTTGAGCACCTCCACGGCGAACTGGAGCACGGACAGCGCGTTCAGGTCGCTGTGCGAGATCACATTGGCGATATTGCGATGGACGAACACCTCGCCCGGCGCCAGTCCGAGGATCTGGTTGGCCGGCACGCGCGAATCGGAACAGCCGATCCACAGGTACTCGGGTGCCTGCTGGTTGGCCAGGCGCGTGAAGAAGGTGGGGTCTTCCGCGTTGACGCGGTCCACCCAGTCGCGGTTGTTCTTGAACAGTTGCGCGATGGCATCAGTCATGCCGCCCTCCTTGGAAGATCTGTGGGGTGGTCGTCGGCGCCGGGGCCGTAGCGGTGGATAAAGCGGTCTTTACTCTGATAGGCAAAAAAGTCATGGACGTGTCCGGCCATCAGCCGGTCCTTATGGTGCTGCCACATGGCAGCATCGAAGAAATCCTCGTGATGCCGCAGGAAGGCGGCGCGCACGCGTGGGTCGCCGAGCAGGAACGTGCGGAACGTTTCCGGAAAGATGTCGTGCGGACGTACGGTGTACCACACCTCGCCAGACATTTCCTCCTCCTCGTTGCGCGGCTCGGGCACGCGGCGGATGTTGCAATCGGTCAGGTATTCGATCTCGTCATAGTCGTAGAACACCACGCGCCCGTGGCGCGTGACGCCGAAGTTCTTGTAGAGCATGTCGCCCGGGAAGATATTGGCGGCGATCAGTTCCTTGACCGCGTTGCCGTACTCGACGATGCCGTGCTCGACCTGCTCGTCGGTGCCCTCCTGGAGCCACAGGTTGAGCGGCGTCATGCGGCGCTCGATATAGACGTGGCGCACCACGATCTCCTGCCCGCCGTCGCGGCCGCGCTGGTACTCGATCATCGACGGCGCGTGGGCTTCCAGCTCGCGCACCAGCGATTCGTCGAAGCGCGACAGCGGGAAGGCCACGTCGGAGTACTCGAGCGTATCGGCCATGCGCCCGACCCGGTCGTGCTGCTTCACGAGCTGGTACTTCGACTCCACCAGCGCGCGCGTGGTTTCCTTGGGCGGCGCGAAGGCATCGCGGATGACCTTGAACACGTACGGGAACGACGGCAGCGTGAACACCAGCATCACCAGGCCCCGGATGCCGGGCGCGACCACGAACTTGTCCGACGAATGCTGGAGATGGTGGAGGAAGTCGCGGTAGAACAGGTTCTTGCCCTGCTTCTGCAACCCCAGCGCGGTGTAGATCTCCCCGCGCGGCTTGCGCGGCAGGATGTCGCGCAGGAAGGTCACGTAGGCCGATGGAATCTCCATGTCGACCATGAAATAGGCGTGCGAGAACGAGAACAGGATCAGCAGCTGTTCCGGGCGCAGCAGCACGGTGTCCAGCACGAGCTGGCCGGTCGGGCCGTGGATGATCGGGATCGCCAGCGGGTAGGTCTGGTCGCCGTTCAGCACCCGGCCGACGATGACGGCGGCCTTGTTGCGGAAGAACAGCGACGATAGCGCGTGAATCTGGAAGTTCGGCGCAATCCGCGCCTCGCCCAGGTGCTCAGCGAAGGCGCGCACCACGTAGCCGATGTCCCGCGCCAGATCCTCGAACGGCCGCTCCAGCTGGTAGTTGTGCACCATCCGCTCGAAACAGGTGGCCATGCCCTCGCGGCTGCCCGGGTAGTAGGCGCGATAGGTGGGCCGCATCGGCGATTCCTCGTTCTCGATGTACTCGGTCGAGATCGCTGGCCGCACGAAGATGAAATCGTTATTGAAGTACGAGCGGTGCAGGATGCGGGTGCAGACCGAGTTGAAGAAGGTCTCGGCCAGCTCGGGCTGGTGGTGCCTGGTCAGCAGGCCGATGTAGTGCAGCTTGATCTGCTGCCAGATGCCGTCCTCGATCCGCGCGGCGTCGTACTCGTCCTCGAGGATCACCGTGGTCTCGCGCACGCGCTCGTTATAGAACGCGATGCGATCGCGCTGGAGTTGCTGCAGCCCGTGCCAATCCCCTGCCTCGAAACGCAGCTTGGCCGCGTGGCTGACCTCGCGGAACAGCCGGTAGTGCTTGTCGAAGCCGTCCAGCATGGTCCGCGCCACATCGTAGGCAATCTGCGACGAGAGCAGCTTGGGGAAGTGCGACATGTTCGAGGCGGCGGCTGCGGTAAGGGGTCAGGGAATTGTAAAGGGGTTCGCTAGCGTCGGCTGGGTTGACGATAGATCACATTCGATCACATCGTCTCGGCAAACAGCTCCCGGCCGATCAGCATCCGGCGGATCTCCGACGTGCCCGCGCCAATCTCGTACAGCTTGGCATCGCGCCACAGCCGCCCGGTGGGGTAGTCGTTGATGTAGCCATTGCCGCCCAGGATCTGCACCGACTCGCCGGCCATCCACGTGGCCTTTTCCGCCGTGTACAGGATCACCGCCGCGCAGTCCTTGCGGACCTGGCGCACGTGGCCGCTGCCCAGCGAGTCCAGGTTCTTGCCCACGGTATACAAATAGCTGCGCGCGGCCTGGAGCGTGGTGTACATGTCCGCCACCTTGCCCTGGATCAGCTGGAACTCGCCGATGCTCTGGCCGAACTGCTTGCGGTCGTGGATGTACGGCGTCACCACGTCCATGCACGCCTGCATGATGCCGACCGGGCCGCCGGACAGCACCGCGCGCTCGTAGTCGAGCCCGCTCATCAGCACCTTGGCGCCGCCGTTCTCGGCGCCGAGGATGTTCTCCACCGGCACCTCGACGTTCTCGAACACCAGTTCGCCCGTGTGGGAACCGCGCATGCCCAGCTTGTCCAGCTTCTGCGCCACCGAGAAGCCCTTCATGCCTTTCTCGACGATGAAGGCCGTCATGCCGCGCGCGCCGAGGTCCGGCTCGGTCTTGGCGTAGACCACCAGCACGTCGCAGTCCGGCCCGTTGGTGATCCACATCTTGGTGCCGTTCAGCACGTAGCGGTCGCCCCCGGGTCCGCCAACCCTGTCGGCGCGCAACTTCATGCTGACCACGTCCGAGCCCGCGTTCGGCTCGCTCATCGCCAGCGCGCCGATCCAGTCCCCCGACACCAGCTTGGGCAGGTATTTCGCCTTCTGGGCGGCCGAGCCATTGCGGTGGATCTGGTTCACGCACAGATTCGAGTGCGCGCCGTAGGACAGCCCGACCGACGCCGACGCGCGGCTGATCTCCTCCATCGCGATCATATGGGCGAGGTAGCCCATGTTCGCGCCGCCGTACTCCTCGGCCACGGTGATGCCCAGCACGCCGAGGTCGCCCATCTTCTTCCAGGCATCCATCGGGAACTGGTCCGACCGGTCGATCTCGGCCGCGCGCGGCGCCAGTTCGGCCTGCGCCCAACTGCGCACGGAGGCGCGCAGCATCTCGATGTCCTCGCCCAGATCGAATCTCAGGCCTGGCAGTTCGGTCATGTCGGTCTCCTGTCTGTTCGTGTCGGTGTTGTGGGGCGTATTTTATTGACGTTTACGTAAACGTCAATTCCATCCGAAGGCGGATGGCTGAAAGTGCGGCATCAGGCGGTTCTGGTCTTGGGGGCTTCGCCATGTGCCGCTAGCAGCGCCCGGCAATGGCGCTCGTGCTGGTCGATCTCGGCAAGCTGGGCCTGGAGGTCTTCCATCTGGCGCTCCAGAACGTCCCGATGCTGCGACAGGGCGCCCAGGAAACGCTCCAACTGCGGCGCGGTATCGCGTGGCGACTCGTAGAGATCCAGAATTTCGCGAATCTCGTTGAGAGTGAGCCCTAACCTTTTGCCGCGCAGCGTGAGCTTGAGGCGGGTGCGCTCGCGTCCGTTATAGACGCGCTTGCGGCCGCCCGGGCCCTCGCGGTCAGGCGAGAGCAGGCCCTGATCCTCGTAGAACCGGATCGCGCGCGGGGTGACGTCGAACTCGCGCGCGAGGTCGGTAATGGTGTAGGTGGCGGAGGATGGCTGTGCCGGCATGGTGCGCCCAGGAAAGTGAACGGTCGTTCGTTGTACGGTCAAGTTTTGGTCTAAGATGACGAGCAGGCCGCGACGATTGACGTTAACGTTAGCGTCAAGTGCCGCCGCTGACAATGACTGGACAACATGACCCCACAGAGCGCCCGGTGCCCCGCTGCACCCGAAGGCGCCGGATTCGACCGAGACAAGCCCCATGAACGCACTCGAAAGCCAGCTCCACTACCCGTTTGACGAGACCATGCCGGCGCCCGGCACGCGCCAGGAAGTGGCGCCCGGCGTCTACTGGCTGCGCATGCCGCTGCCCTTCGCGCTCGACCACATCAACCTGTGGCTCCTGCGCGACCGCCTGGACGGGCAGGACGGCTGGACCATCATCGACTGCGGCATCACCAACGACATCATCAAGGGGCATTGGGAGACCATCTTCGCCAACGAGCTGGACGGCCTGCCCGTGCTGCGCGTGCTGGTGACCCATTGCCACCCGGACCACGTGGGCCTGGCGCACTGGCTCTGCAAGCACTGGGACGTGCGGCTGTGGATGAGCCTGGGCGACTACATGACCGCGCGCGTGATGTCCGGCGGCAGCGGCGTCGGCTCGAATGCCGGCGGTGACTTCGCGGCGAGCCACTTCGCCCGCCACGGCCTGACCGACCCGGACAACCTCGAAAAACTGCGCGGCCGCAAAGCCTACTATCCGTCGATGGTGCCCGAGGTGCCGACTCAATACCGCCGCCTGATGGACGAGGACACCGTGACCATCGGCGCCGATCCGGCCACGGCCGGCTGGCGCGTGATCACCGGCTTCGGCCATGCCCCGGAGCACGTGGCGCTCTACAACGCCGCCACCAATGTACTGATCTCGGGCGACATGGTGCTGCCGCGCATCTCGACCAATGTCAGCGTGTTCGACATGGAGCCGGAGGCCAATCCGCTCCAGCTCTACCTCGACTCATTGAACAAGTACGAAGACCTGCCGGCTGACGTACTGATCCTGCCGTCGCACGGCCGCCCGTTCCGCAACCTGCATACCCGCATCCGCCAGTTGCAGGAGCACCATGTGGACCGGCTGGCCGAGACGCTGGCCGCCTGCGCCGAGAAGCCGTGCCATGCGCACGACATCGTCGGCGTGATCTTCCGGCGCCAGTTCGACATCCACCAGCTGACCTTCGCGATGGGCGAGGCGCTGGCGCACCTGCACGCGCTCTGGCATCGCGGCCAGCTTGTGCGCGAATGCGGCGATGACGGGATCATCCGCTTCCGGACGGTCTGAGGATCAGAACGGATTAGGACGAGTCAGAACGACTCGGCAAGCGTCCTGAGGTAGCGCACGCCGGCCACGGCGCGGCTGCCGTACCAGGACAGCATCTCGCCATCGACCAGCATCACCGGCCTGCCGATCTGGCGTTCGAGCGCATCGGCATGGTCCTCGGTGAAGCGGTATGGCTCGGTCGAGAGCAGCACGGCGTCCAGCTCGCGCACCAGCGCGTCACTCCAGCGGAAGGTGGGATAGCGCTCGCCGGGCGCATTCGGCCGGCTGCAATCCCCATCGACGCAGGCCGCGAGGTCCGCGCCGTCATCGGGCCAGGTGGCCCAGTACACCAGCGCCAGCATCCTGCTGATATAGGTGGCGCGCGACACCGTCATCCACGGGTCCTGCCAGATCGCGTACAGCACGGTGCGCGCCGGCCAGCGACGGGCGCGGATCGCGTCGAGTTCGGCCTGGAGCGCCTGCGCCAGCCCCTCCGACTGTTGCACTTTGTTGAAAATGCCACCGAGCAGCCGGTACAGCGCGAAGTTGTCCTCGGGCGCGCACGGGTGGGTGACGATCACGTGCGGCACGAAGGTGCGGATCTCGTCCACGGTTTCGCGCCGGTTCTCGTCGATATTGACCACCACGTGGGTCGGCGCCAGCGCCCGCAGCTTGTCCAGCTTGACGTCCTTGGTCCCGCCGACCTTCTCCACCGCCCGCACCGCCGGTTCGGGATGGATGCAGAAGCCGGTGCGGGCCACCATCTGGTCGGCCAGGCCGAGATCGAACAGCAGCTCGGTCACGGACGGCACCAGCGAGGCGATGCGGACCTCGCCACTGGCCGGGTCGTGGGCCTGCCCGAGGGCGTCGGTCCACATCAGGCGTCTCCCCCACCGGCGCGGTCTGCCTTGCGCGGCTTGCGCGGCGCGCGGGCGAACAGCTTGTCGTAGAGCCACAGCGGCATCACGTGCAGGATCGACGCCACCACCCCCATCTGCCACGGAATCACCTTGTAGCGCGTGCCGGCGGCAATCCGGCGGATGGCCTTGCGCGCGAAGACGTCGGCATCCATCAGGAACGGCATGCGGTACGGGTTGTGCGCCGTCATCGGCGTGCGGATATAGCCGGGCGCGATGGTCACCACGCGGATGCGGTGCCGCGCCTGCTCCAGCCGGAGGCTTTCCAGCAGCTTCACCACGGCGGACTTCGAGGCGCTGTAGGCCCCGCCGCCCGGCAGGCCGCGCACGCCGGCCACGCTGGCGATACCGACCAGCGTGCCGCGCCAGCCGCCGACGCCGGGCGCGCGCTCGCGCATCGGGTGCAGGAAAGGCTGGAAGGTGGTCAGGGTGCCGAACCAGTTGGTGTCCATGACCAGGCGGAAGTCGTCCAGGTCCTCGCGCTCGCTGGCCACGGTGCCCACGGAGATCCCCGCGTTGGCGATCACCACATCGGGGCAGCCGAAATGGTCGAGAAAATCGGTGGCGGCGGCGTGCATGGCGTCCGCATCGCGTACATCGGCCGCATAGATGCGCACGGCGTTGGGGTTGGGCAGGGAGGCGGCGAAGTCGCGCAGGGCCTCTTCGCGCCGGCCCACCAGCCCGAGCACGGCGCCCTGCGCCGCGTAGGCGCGCGCCAGCGCCTGGCCGATGCCGCTCGATGCGCCGGTAAGGAAGACTTTCAGGGGTCGCATCGGATCAATATAGTGAATTCGGAGGGAGAACGGCCCGGATCAAGCAAAACGGCCCGGCACGCTTCTCGCGCACCGGGCCGTCGGGGTCATGCCGCGCGGATCAGAGCTTCTTCGCGCGCACGCCCGTGACCAGGAAATCCATGGCCTGGATGGCAGCCGGCTTGGTGCCGGCAATGCTCGGGGAGGTCTCGTACTTGCCCTGCACCACCACGGTCGGCACACCCTCGATCTTGTACGAATCGGCGATCTTGTTGGCGCGCTGGGCGTTCGTGGTCACCGTGAACGAGTTGTAGGTATCGAGCCACTGCTTGCGATCGATGCCGTTCTTGGCCATGAAATCGGCGATTTCGTCGGTGCTCAGCATGCGCTTGCGGTCCTTGTGGATCGCCTCGAACACCTTGCCGTGCAGGGCGTCCAGCTTGCCCAGCGACTCCAGCGCATAGAAGATCTTGGTGTGCGGCAGCAGGTCGTCGCGGAAGGCTACCGGCACGCGCTTGAACACCACGTCCTTGCCCTGCTTGCTGACCCAGGCTTCCAGTTCGGGCTCGAAGTCGTAGCAGTGCGGGCAGCCGTACCAGAAGAACTCGGTCACTTCGATCTTGCCCGCCGGTACCGGCTGGGGCGACTTCAGCACCGTGTAGTCCTTGCCCTCGGCCGGTGCGGCCATGGCTGCGGGCGCAGTCATCAGCAGACCGCCCACGGCGGCGACGGTGGCGAGGAAAGCGGCGATTTTCTTCATCTTCGAAGGGCCTTCTGATAGGTCAGAGAGATCAGGGGGATGGCCCGCACGCAGCGAGCCGACCGGTAAGACAAGTGCGGCGGCGCCCGGTTCCTCCGCGGCGCCGCCCGCCATGTTACTGCTTTGTAAAGCGGATCACCGAAGCTTCGAAACCGTTCGATTGCAGGCGGTCGCGCGCCCGGTTCATGTCCTCGATACGGTTGAACGGCCCCAGACGAACGCGGTACATCTTCACGCCGTTGACATCGCGCTCCGTGACCTTGGCTTCGAAGCCCTGCATGGCCAGATTGGCCTTCTGGCGGTCCGCGTCGTCCTGCGAGCGGAAGGCGCCCACCTGGAGCAGGTAACCCACCTTGTTGGCGTCAGCCTGGGCGATCTCGGCGATCGGGTCGGCTACCGGCTTCTCGGCCGGGCGCGTGGCGGGTTTTTCGGCCGGACGCGAGGCATCGGCCGGCTTGGCGGCGCTGGCCGCGCCGTTGGCGGGCTGGTCAGCCGGGCGGGTGGTCGCCACCGGCGGCTGCGCCGGGGTAGCCGGCTGCCCGTCGGGCTGGCCCACCGGCTTGGCCGGCGTCTTGCTCCACAGCGGCCGGTTCGGGTCGCTCGGGCCCTCGGCCTGCTGCTGCGGTTGCGTCGGCGCCGGCAGCGGCGTGGCCACGTTGCCGGGCTCGCTCGGGCGCTGCTGGGCATTGCCGTTGGCGCCCTTCTGCTGGAACGGCGCGGGCGACTTGGTGATATACAGGGCCACCACCACGGCGATGGCCAGGCCGACGATCAGCCCGAGCACCAGGCCCAGGAACGTACCACCGCGCTGCATCCGGACATGGGTACGGGTTGGGCGCGCGGCGCGCTTGCGTTGCTGTTGCATGAAGTCCTCTTCGGTGTTGCCGGGGATTATAGGGCCTGTCCCGGCAGGCACGATTGAGACCACTCTGAAAAGTGGCCCAAGAATCCGTCACAGGGGCATTGCGGCTCAGTTGGCGGCGGGCTCGCGGTCCATCCGTTGCGGCGCCGAGACGCCAATCACGGCCAGGCCGTTCTTGAGCACCTGGCGCGTGGCCGCCAGCAGCGCCAGCCGGGCGCGCTTGACCGCCTCGTCGTCCACCAGCACGCGGTCCGCGTTGTAGAAGGCGTGGAAGTCGCCGGCCAGGTCGCGCAGGTAGAACGCCACCGCATGGGGCGCCAGCTCGCCGGCGGCTGCCGCCAGCATGTCCGGGAACTCGGCCAGACGGCGGCCCAGGGCCATGGCCTGGGCGCTCACGTCCGCGGCGGTCACGGCGGCCAGGTCGGCCCCGGCCAGTTCCGGCAGGCGGGCTTCCCAGCCGGCGCCGCCCCAGGCCTCGAAGATCGAGCAGATCCGGGCGTGGGCGTACTGCACGTAATACACCGGGTTTTCGTCGTTCTGCTTCAGGGCGAGGTCCACATCGAACACGAATTCGGTGTCGGCCTTGCGGGACAGCAGGAAGAACCGCACGGCGTCGCGGCCGCGCGTGAAGTGGGCCGGCCAGTCCGCCACGCCGGCGTCCAGCAGGCCGCGGATGGTCTCGTCGCCGCCGTTGCTCCACTCGATCAGGTCGCGCACGGTCACGTACGAGCCGGCGCGCTTGGAGATCTTCACCTCCTCGCCGTTCTTCATCACCGTGACCATCTTGTGGAGCACGTAGTCGGGGTAGCCCTGGGGAATGCCCATGTCCAGCCCCTGCAGGCCGGCGCGCACGCGGGCGATGGTGCCGTGGTGGTCGCTGCCCTGCACGTTGATGACCTTGGCGAAGCCGCGCTCCCACTTGGTGGTGTGGTACGCCACATCCGGCACGAAGTACGTGTAGGTGCCGTCCGTCTTCTTCATGACGCGGTCCTTGTCATCGCCGTCGTCGGTGGTACGCAGCCACAGCGCGCCTTCGCTCTCGTAGGTCTTGCCCTTGGCCACCAGCGACTGCACGGCGCCTTCCACGCGGCCATCGCTGTACAGCGACGACTCCAGGTAGTAGCGGTCGAACTTCACGCCGAAGGCCTGGAGGTCGATGTCCTGCTCGTTACGCAGGTAGGTCACCGCGAACTTGCGGATCGAGTCGATATCGTCGATGTTGCCCGAGGCGGTCACCGGCTCGCCGTCGCTGGCAGCCACCGTCTTGCCGGCCAGGAAGTCGGCGGCGATATCGGCGATGTAGTCGCCGTTGTAGGCGGACTCGGGCCAGCCGGCCTCGCCCGGCTTCAGGCCGCGCGCGCGGGCCTGGACCGAGATGGCCAGCGTCTGGATCTGCACGCCGGCGTCGTTGTAATAGAACTCGCGGTGCACCGCCCAGCCGTTCCAGGCCAGCAGGTTGGCCAGCGCGTCGCCCAGGGCGGCCTGGCGGCCGTGGCCGACGTGGAGCGGCCCGGTCGGGTTGGCGGAGACGAACTCCACCAGCACCTGGCCATGCTCGCCGGCCGGCCGGGCGCCGAATCGATCACCTTCGGCCAGCACGGCGCGCAGCACGTCGGCGCGGGCGGCGGGGGTCAGGCGCAGGTTGATGAAGCCGGGGCCGGCAATCTCGGCCTGGGCGACGATCGCCGTGGCACGGGGGTCGGCCTGCACGGCGGCGACGATCTTCTGGGCCAGTTCGCGCGGATTGCTCTTGAGCGCCTTGGCCACCTGCATGGCGATATTGCACGCCAGGTCGCCGTGGGCGGCCACCTTGGGGCGCTCGAAGGTGACGGCGGGCAGGGCGGCGTCGGCCGGGGCGAGCGCGCGCACGGCGTCAGTGAACGCGGCGGCAAGATTGGAGGTCTGAACAGGCAGCATGGATGTCTTTGCCCTGAAGGCGCTAAAGAGAGCGATGAACGGTCCGGAGGCGTTGCGGCAAGTGCGCCGCGCGTCGCGTGACCGGCACCGGAAATCGGGAAACGCGGAATTTTATCAGGTGCTATGCTGACATCATGCGACCGTGCCGCGCGGCTTGTGCGGAACTTCGTCACTCGTGAAAGGAAACATCATGCTGATCACCTTCAAATCCCACGCGGCGCAGGACCTGATCATGATGAAGGATCTTGCCCTCACGCTGCTTGGCATCATCGGCAAGCACATGGGCGAGCGCGGGGTGATCACGTCCGAGGAACTCCCGCGCGCCATCAAGAAACTCGAGGCCGCCGTGCAGGATGCGAAGAAGGTGCACCCCGCCGATACCTCTGTCCACTCCGACGCCCGCGACGAGGACGAGGAAGAACCCCTCCACCTGGGCCAGCGCGCCTACCCGTTCCTGGACATGCTGCGCGCGTCCGAGCGGGAAGGCGCCAACGTGATGTGGGGCGTCTGACGGCCGCGGGCCGTAGTCGACAAGAAACAGGCAAAAAACAGGCAAAAAAATGCCCGGCCACCATCGAGGTGCCGGGCGTCCCGGATCAGGGATATATCCGGAAAGGGGGTTTTGCTGCAGGGGTAAAACGGTACAGGCCCGGCGTGCCGGGCCAGGATATTCGGTTACTCGTCGCTGCGGCGTCCCGCCAGCAGCAACCCGATACAGGCGCCGATCAGCGCGGCAATCCCCACCGCCTTCAGCGGGCTTTCGGCCACGCGCGCACGGCCGTGATCCACGGCTTCATCCATGTGTTCCCGGGCCCAGTGCATGCCATCGGTCCCCCGGGCGCGAATCCGTTCCGCCATCTCGTTGGCCCGCATGCGAAGGCGGCGGCCGGCCGCCAGGCCCTCTTCCGACCCCTCGTGCGTGAGCACGTCGATGGTCTGCTGGAGCTGGGCGATCAGGGCCTTGACCTCGCCCGAAACCGGTACGGCGGCGTCACGCGCCGCGTCGCGGGTATCCCGGGCGGCATGTTTCAGCTGGCGCACGGCAGCATCGGCGCTGTCATGCAAGTGATTGATTTCCTTCCGGACTTTGGGGTTCTGCGTGAGCATAGGGACTCCTCATTGCGGTTCGGGGTACTGAGCACCGCGCCCGCCGGCCGATCCGGCGTGGGCGCGTGCCGCGTGCGTGCCCCTTACCTTCTGCGGATCAGGCCCATCACGAAGGTGACAAGCGCCACGACCAGGAAGATGAAGAACAGGATCTTGGCAATTTCGACGGCACCGGCGGCAATGCCACCAAAGCCGAAGATCGCCGCGATCAGCGCGACAACGAAGAAAACGAGTGCGTAATGCAGCATGGCCAGTCTCCCGAGGTTAGCGGGCGCACCCCGGTTGCTGCGGTGCGCCCGGCTTGCGCCACGGTGCGCAAGCTCATAGCCTCATCGTAGGGTCATGCCCCGGCGCCAGACACCGACCCCCGACCGATTCCCGTGTCAGCCAAGTCCTACAATGCACACCGCGCCGCACCGGGTGCGCCACTCGGGGGCCGTCTGTACGATTGACCCTGCCATGTCGATGTGATTCCATGGCCGCACGTGCGCCCGCGCGTCCGCCCAAACCGGTATTTCCTGGTATTCGTGATGGCCAAGCACTCCCTACTTCTCAGAAATACCCTGCTGCTCGCCGGCGGCATCGTGCTGACTCTGGCCGTCCTGATTGCCTCGGAGACGGGCAACCTGCGCCTGCGCGAGGGCTATACCGAGGCCATCCGCTCCCAGCAGCTGCAAAGCGACCTGGGCGCGCTGATGGGCGAACTCGTCAATGCCGAGGCGGGCCAGCGCGGCTTCCTGCTGACCGGCCAGGACAGCTACCTGGAGCCGTACTACAAGGCGCTGCCGCAGATCAACGCCCTGATGGCGCGCATCCGCCAGCACTACGCCAACGACGCCGAGGGCCTGCGCCAGTTTGGCGAGGCGTCCCAGTTCGTCACGCGCAAGCTCAACGAGATGGCCCTGACGCTGGTCTACGGCAAGCGCGATGTGGACGTGGCGATGGACCTGATCCGCACCGATTTCGGCCGCCAGACCATGGAAGCCGCCCGGCGCGGGCTGGAGCAGCTGCAGGTGCGCGAGTCCGGCACCGTCACGCACAACCTGGAGGCCGCCGAGCATGACCTCCAGCTCTCGCGCTACGGCATCGGGCTGCTGACGGCGATCAACATCCTGCTGCTGGTGACGGTCGGGCTCGGCCATTCGCGCCGGATGTCGATGGCCGAGGCGGCCCGTATCCAGCTGGAAGAAGAAAGCGCCCGGCTCGACCGCAAGGTGCGCGCGCGCACGCGGCAGCTTTCCGCGCTGGCGGCCCACTTGCAGCGCGTGACCGAGGACGAGAAGACCCGGCTGGCGCGCGAACTCCACGACGAACTGGGCGCCATCCTGACGGCAATCAAGCTCGACCTGCACTGGGTGCGCATGCGCGTGCAGGAGACCCACCCCGAGGCCCGCGACAAGCTGACCCGCGTGATGCTGCACGTGGACCAGGGCATCCAGATCAAGCGCCAGCTGATCGAGGACCTGCGCCCCACCGTGCTGCTGAACCTGGGCCTGCGCGAGGCCATCATCCAGTCCGTGGAAGACGGCGGCGCGCGCAACCAGTGGGAAACCGACGTGGAGCTACCCGATTCCCTGCCGCCGCTGCGCGACAGCGCGGCCATCGCGCTATACCGGATCGTGCAGGAATCGCTGACCAACGCCAGCAAGTACGCCGAGGCGCGCCACGTGTCCGTGGCGCTGGCCTGCACCGACGACCATCTCACCATGACCATCCGCGACGATGGCAAGGGGCTGCCGCCAGACTTCGACGCCGGCAGCACGGCCGGCCACCATGGCCTGCTGGGGATGGAGCAGCGCGTGCTGGCGCTGGGCGGGACGATGCAGATCGATTCCGCGCCGGGCCAGGGCGTGAGCGTGCGCGTCGAGGTGCCGCTCACCACATCGGTGCTGGCGCCGCCGGAGGAAGCAGAGAAGGAAGCCGAGCTGTAGGCCGTCAGGCCGAAGTCGCGCCGCGGCCGTCAGGCCGAGGTGGCGTATTCCTCGATCACGCGGAACACCTGCTCCAGTTCCAGCGACTTGTCGAAGAAATAGTCGGCCCCGGCCTCCGTGCACTGGCGGCGGTACATCGAGACCTGCGCATGATTGGTGTAGACGATGCGGATGCCGGAGAGCCCGGCGCGCTGCATCTCGCGCAGCACGTTGATGCCGTTGCCCTGCTTGAGCTGCAGGTCGACGATCACCACGTCATAGTGTCCGCTCGCGGCCAGCCGGATGGCCATGGCCTCGGTATCGGCCCAGTCCACGGATTCGACGAACGGGAAAGCCGTCAGGTATTCCAGCAGCATGCCCCGCAGGACCGCGGAATCCTCGATCAGGAGGACACGCAGCGATCGGGTCGAGGAGGCCGTGGCTTGCTCCGGCATGGTGCGATAGGGGGCGGGGAAAAAGGTCTGTTTGCTGACTGGGGACGACGGGACGCTACTCCACCAGGCCATTCTTGATGGCGTAGTACGTCAGGTCGGCGTTGGTCTTCATGCCCATTTTTTCCAAAATGCGCGAGCGATAGGTACTCACGGTCTTCACGCTCAGGAACAGCTCGTCGGCGATGACCGAGACCGACTGCCCGCGCGACAGCTTGCAGAAGATCTGGAACTCGCGCTCGGAGAGGGTCTGGTGCACCGGTTGCTCGGTCGGCTTGTCCAACCCGCCGATCAGCAGGTCGGCCACGGTCGGGCTGACGTAGCGGCGGCCCTGGGCCACCGTGCGGATCGCCTTGACGAGGTCGTCCGGCGCCGATTCCTTGGTCAGGTAGCCCGACGCGCCGGCACGGATCAGGTTGATCGCGTACTGGTCTTCCGGATAGGTGGACAGGATCAGCACCGGCAGGTTGGGCAGGCGCTGCCGGATCAATTTGAGTACGTCGATGCCGTTCCGGTCCGGCATGGATATGTCGAGTACGAGGACATCGAACTCGCTGTCGCGCAACTGCGCCATCACTTCGTCGCCGCTGGCGGCTTCGCCCGTCACCTTGATGTCGGGTTCCTCTGAAATGAACTGGCGCAGACCGGCGCGAACGATCTCATGATCGTCGGCGATCAAGACGCGGATCATCGGTGTCTCCCACGGTGAGGGGCCGGCCGGGCTGAAGAAACACGGCCCGCGCCGGTTTCTGCATTGTAGTGCCGGCGCCGCAGCAAATATGTCAGTGTCAGGCTGACATGATGCGCCACGGCACAAGCGTGCTGCACTGCGCCAAATCGGGCGCCCGGCACACAAGTACGTCAAGGCGCCAGAACGCCAGAACGGGCGCCGAAGCGCCCGTTCTGGTCATGCATCCCGCGTCCTGCGCCCCGGCCTGGGGGTGAGGCGGCCTGGAGGGTACCGCCCCGGCCCCGGCCGGACACCGAGCGCTGGGATAGCGATCGACTACTGGATCTTGGTACCGGCGTCCGCCCCCGCCCCGGCATTGGCGCCGAGCGGCGTCACGCCGTCTTTCGACTCGCCCTTCTTGCTCTTGGCCTTGGCGTGGCTGCCCTGCTTGCTCTTCGACTTGGTCTCGGCCTTGGTGCCAGCCTCGGCACCGGCATGGGCGCCGAGGTCCGCCTTGCTGTCGGCGGCCGTCGGCGCGCTCGTCGTGGCGGCGCCACCTTGCGTGCTCAGGCCGCCCGATGCGTTGGCGCCCGCGCTCACACCTGGCGCGTTCACCGAGGCGCCCAGTCCGTTTTGCGCACCGGCGGTGACGCCGGTACCTTGGGCCATCGCCACGGAGGAAGCGGCAGCAATCGACAGGGCGGACAGGGAGATCAGCAGCTTGTTCATGGAAGAGACTCCTATTCTGGAATGCTCCGCGACGAAACATTCGTCGCGGCATTCACGCGGTGTCACGTGAACTGAGGCTCAGTCTAAGGAGTCTTTCCGGCGCGGTCTGTGAGGACTTGTAATGCCCTGTAAGCAGTGGTGAGGCCCGTTACAGGTTCGGCGCGAGCGCGCGTGCCAGCGTGGCGCGGTCTTCGCCACGGCGCGCCACCATGTCGTCGAGCTGGTCCTGGCCGATCTTGCCCACGCTGAAGTACGTGGCGTCCGGATGCGCGAGATAGAAGCCGCTCACCGAGGCCGCCGGCGTCATCGCCAGCGATTCGGTGATGCCCATGCCGATCTCGGCGGCATCGAGGAACTCGAACATCGCGCCCTTGACCGTGTGCTCCGGGCAGGCCGGATAGCCGGGCGCCGGGCGGACACCGGGATACGACTCGGCGATCAGCTCGTCGTTGCTCAGCGTCTCGCCGGCGTTGTAGCCCCACAGGTCCGTCCGCACGCGCGCGTGCAGGCATTCGGCGAAGGCTTCGGCCAGGCGGTCGGCCAGCGACTTGAACATGATCGCGCTGTAGTCGTCGTGGTCGGCCTCGAACTGGGCCTCCTTCTTGTCCACGCCAATGCCGGCCGTGACCGCGAACAGGCCGATGTAGTCGGCCACGCCGCTGTCCTTCGGGGCGATGAAGTCCGCCAGGCAGCGGTTGGGGCGGCGCACGCCGTCCACCACCGGGCGCTCGCTCTGCTGGCGCAGGTTGTGCCAGGTCAGGGCGACCTTGGTGCGGGTCTCGTCGGTGTAGATCTCGATGTCGTCGTCGTTGACCGTGTTGGCCGGCAGCAGCGCCATCACGCCGTTGGCGGTCAGCCAGCGGCCCTGGATCAGGCGGGCCAGCATGCTCTTGCCGTCCGAGAACACGCGGCGGGCRGACTCGCCSACGATCTCGTCRTTGAGGATGTCCGGGAATTTGCCGGCSAGGTCCCAGGTCTGGAAGAACGGACCCCAGTCGATGTAGTTCGCCAGTTCGGCGAGGTCGTAGTTGCGGAACACGCGACGGCCGATGAACTTCGGCTTCGGCGCGACGTAGCCGCTCCAGTCCACCGGCGTCTTGTTGGCGCGTGCCTGGGCCAGCGTCACCATCGGCGTGGCCTTCTTGCCGGCGTGCTGGGTGCGGATGCGGTCGTAGTCGACGCGCAGGTCATCCAGGTATTTCTTGGCGCCTTCGTCCGACAGCAGGCTGGAGGCCACGCTGACCGAGCGCGAGGCATCGGGCACGTAGACCACCGGGCCTTCGTAGTGCGGGGCGATCTTGACCGCCGTGTGCACGCGCGAGGTGGTGGCGCCGCCAATCAGCAGCGGAATCTTCTTGATGCGGAAGTAGTCGTCACGCTGCATCTCGGACGCCACATAGGCCATTTCCTCGAGCGACGGGGTGATCAGGCCGGACAGCCCGACGATGTCGGCGCCCTCGACCTTGGCCCGCGCCAGGATCTCGTTGCAGGGCACCATCACGCCCATGTTCACGACTTCGAAGTTGTTGCACTGAAGCACCACCGACACGATGTTCTTGCCGATGTCATGCACATCGCCCTTCACCGTGGCGATGACGATCTTGCCGCGCGCGCGCACGTCGCCGCCGGCCTCGGCCACCAGGCGCTTCTCTTCCTCGATGAACGGCAGCAGGTGCGCCACGGCCTGTTTCATCACCCGCGCGCTCTTGACCACCTGCGGCAGGAACATCTTGCCGGCGCCGAACAGGTCGCCGACCACGTTCATGCCGTCCATCAGCGGCCCTTCGATCACCTCGATGGGGCGACCGCCGCGCGCGAAGATCTCCTGGCGCGCCTCCTCGGTGTCCTCGACGATGAAGTTGGTGATGCCGTGCACCAGCGCGTGCGCCAGCCGCGCGGCCACCGTCACCGGCTGCTCGGGCGTGCCGCGCCAGGCCAGGTTCTCTTCCCGCTTGGCGCCGCCGCCCTTGAAGCGGTCGGCGATTTCCAGCAGGCGGTCGGTGGCGTCGTCGCGGCGGTTCAGCACCACGTCTTCCACGCGCTCGCGCAGTTCCGGGTCGAGCTGGTCGTACACGCCGAGCTGGCCGGCGTTGACGATGCCCATGTCCATGCCCGCCCCGATGGCGTGGTACAGGAACACGGTGTGGATGGCCTCGCGCACCAGGTCGTTGCCGCGGAACGAGAACGAGACGTTCGAGACGCCGCCGCTCACCTTCGCGTACGGCAGGTTCTGCTTGATCCAGCGCGTGGCCTCGATGAAGTCCACCGCGTAGTTGTTGTGCTCCTCGATGCCCGTGGCCACCGCGAAGATGTTCGGGTCGAAGATGATGTCCTCGGGCGGGAAGCCCAGCTCGTTCACCAGCAGGTCGTAGCTGCGCTTGCAGATCTCGGTCTTGCGCGCGAAGGTGTCGGCCTGGCCCTTCTCGTCGAACGCCATCACCACGCTGGCGGCGCCGTAGCGGCGGATCAGCCCGGCGTGGTGGCGGAACTGCCCCTCGCCCTCCTTGAGCGAGATCGAGTTCACCACCGCCTTGCCCTGCACGCATTGCAGGCCGGCCTCGATCACCTCCCACTTGGACGAGTCGATCATGATCGGCACCCGCGCGATGTCCGGCTCGGAGGCAATCAGATTCATGAAGCGCACCATCGCCGCCTTCGAATCCAGCATGGCCTCGTCCATGTTGATGTCGATGATCTGCGCGCCGTTCTCCACCTGCTGGCGGGCCACGGCCAGCGCCTCGTCGAACTGGCCGTTCAGGATCATGCGCGCGAACGCCTTGGAGCCGGTGACGTTGGTACGCTCGCCCACGTTGACGAACAGCGTGTCGTCGTCGATGGTGAACGGCTCCAGGCCGGAGAGGCGCATCGGACGCGGGGGCAGGTTTTGCTGGCTCATGGGAAGGCTATGTGTCTTGTGTGGGGCGGGCGATGGATCAGGCTGCCGTGGTGGCAGTTGCGGTGTCGTCGCGGTACTGGCCGGGCCAGGCGCGCGGCGCCTTGTTGGCCACGCGCGCGGCGATGGCGGCGATGTGCTCGGGCGTGGTGCCGCAGCAGCCGCCCACCAGGTTCACCAGTCCGGACGCGGCGAATTCCTCCACCAGCGACGAGGTGACCTCGGGCGTTTCATCGAAGCCGGTGTCGCTCATCGGGTTGGGCAGGCCAGCGTTCGGGTAGCAGGACACCGCGGCATCGCACACCTTGGCCAGTTCGGCGATGTACGGGCGCATCAGCGTGGCGCCCAGCGCGCAGTTCAGGCCGAAGGTGATCGGCCGGGCGTGGCGCAGGCTGTTCCAGAACGCCTCGACGGTCTGGCCGGACAGGATGCGCCCCGAGGCGTCGGTCACGGTGCCGGAGATCATCACGGGCACGCGCTCGCCGGTGTCCTCGAACAACTGGTCGATGGCGAACAGCGCGGCCTTGGCGTTCAGCGTGTCGAAGATCGTCTCGACCAGGAACACGTCGGCGCCGCCCTCGAGCAGCGCCTTGCCCTGCTCGTAGTAGGAATGGCGCAGTTCCTCGAACGTGACGTTGCGCGCGCCGGGGTCGTTCACGTCCGGGCTGATGCTGGCGGTCTTCGGCGTGGGGCCGAAGGCGCCGGCCACGAAGCGCGGCTTCTCCGGCGTGCTGAACTTGTCGCAGGCGGCGCGCGCCAGGCGGGCGGCCTCGACGTTCATCTCGTAGGCCAGATCGGCCATCTTGTAGTCTTCCTGCGCCACGCGCGTGGCCCCGAACGTGTTGGTCTCGATCAGGTCCGCGCCGGCGGCGAGGTATTGCTCGTGGATCTCGCTGATGACGTCCGGGCGCGTCAGCAGCAGCAGCTCGTTGTTGCCCTTCACGTCGATGCGATGGTCCACGAAGCGCGCGCCGCGGTAGTCGGCCTCGCCAAGCTTGTAGCGCTGGATCATGGTGCCCATGGCGCCGTCCAGGATCAGGATGCGGTCGCGCAGCAACCGGGGCAGGTTGGCGGCCCGCGTGTACGGACGGACAGGTGTGGGAGTGGCGCTCATGACGGGGCTGGGGGCGGAAGACTGCCGAATTTTGGGTAAGAGCGGGATTTTATCAGGGTGATCAAGGCATTGCGGGCAGAAAGGACATCGGAAACCCCGCTAATCCGCGCCGCACCCGGGTTGTCAGTGCCGGGCGTGGCGGCCTACACTGGGAGACGTAATCGCCACCGCACATGTTCCCAACCCGCCCCAACCGGCCATCCGCATGCAACACCTGAGTCCCGCCGACGCCCGCGCCCTGCTCGACAACGCCCCCGATGCGCTGTTCATCGACTGCCGCAGCGAGATGGAATACCTGTTCGTCGGCCATCCGCAGGGCGCCCACAACGTGCCCTGGAACGACGGGCCGGACTGGGAGGTGAACCCGCATTTCGTCCAGGCGGTGAAGAAACTGGCCGGCCATGCCTCGGCCCGCCCGGTGCTGCTGATCTGCCGCAGCGGCAACCGCTCCACGGCGGCGGCGCGTGCGCTGGAAGGCGCTGGCTTCACCACGGTGTACAACGTCCTGCACGGCTTCGAGGGCGACCTGGACCCGCAGCGGCATCGCAATACCCTGAATGGCTGGCGCCACGACGGGCTGCCGTGGGAACAGTACTGACAACGCCGCTGACCCGCCCCCACCATGAAAAACGCCCGCTTGCGCGGGCGTCGTCGTATCGCGGTGTGGCAGACGGTGCCGGGATCAGTGCATGACCAGCGGGTTGTTCATCACCGTATCGAACTTGCCGAGGAATTCATCCACCTCTTCCACGGATGGCTCGCTCTCGATCAGACGCGTCACGTCGGCGCGGAAGGTCTCGGCCATATGGCCACCGAGGAAAATTTCGCGTTTCAGGTTCTTGTCGACGATTTCGTAGCCGCCCGAGGCAAGGGGCGCATGCTCGACATCTGCTCCAAACTCGACAATGCAGTAATTGTCGCTGTTGTAGATCATTTGCATTGCGCTACCTCCTGGCGTCATGGTTGGCGACAATCCCGCGGATTATTGCGGTTTCCGGCGTAAACCGGCGTGAATGCCGCGATTTCACCTCCAAGCTGAGGGTAGTCGTCCGTAATTCAAGTTCTGCTGCCGGACGAAACCTTGCGTGCAATTGCTGCCCTCCTAGGTTGGGCATCGGCGCCGCACGCAAGTTTCTTGAGCGCCGAGCAGTTCTGTATTCCAAAATCTTTCAGCTTCTTACTACGGCACGTCGCATTGACCGCCACATGCCGCATTGCCGAGGAACGCATCGAACACCGCGAAAAAGCGTTCCGGCTGTTCCAGGAACGGCAAGTGCGCGGCCTCGGGCAATACCTCGAGCTTCGCACCGTGGATCTTGCTGGCAATGGATTGCGCCATCGAAACGGGCGCACCCTCGTCGTTTTCGCCCACGATCACCAACGTGGGGCAATGAATCCGGCCGATGGCCTCCGAGAGGTCGAAGGCCACGATGGCTTGCGCCACCCCGACGTAGCCTTCCACCGGCGTCCCCAGGAGCATCCTGCGGATCCTCTCGACCGGCTCCGGATGCGCTTCCCGGAATCCGGCCGTCAACCACCGCGCCAGCGTGGCGTTGACCATGCCCGCCATGCCATGGGCCTCGGCCTGGCCGATGCGGTTGGCCCACATCGGGTGCGCCGTCATCGGCGTATGGTCGTGCGTGTCGACCAGCGTCAGCGACAGCAGCCGCTCCGCATGCCGCACGCCGAGCGTCTGCCCGATCATGCCGCCCACCGACACCCCGCAGAAATGCGCCTGCGGTATCTCGAGGGCGTCCATCAGCGCGGCCACGTCATCGGCCAGTCGCGCCATCGTATAAGACCCGATCGGGGCATCGCTGCCGCCATGGCCGCGCAGGTCGTACCTCAGTATGCGATAACGGGGCGCCAGATGCTGCACCGTGTCGTCCCAGAGCGACAGATTCGCCCCCAACGCGTGCGCCAACACCACCCACGGGCCGTCCGAACCATCGATGCGGACTTGCAGGTCCACGTCGCCAGTGCGTATGCGTCGGGGGGTCGTGTCAGCCATATGTCGGTCTCCGGGGTGTCACAGCACGAATCATTCTCATCGTCCCTCAGTACTACGATAGACGAGATCAATCTGTGTGCCATCGGGTTCCGTCTGACGGAGGCGCGCCGGCAGCCATTTCAGCGCCGGCGCCAGCCACACTTCCACGCGCCGTTTATCGCCCGGATGCCGTGGCAGGCGCACGAAGTGCTTCGTCGTGACCATGCCGTGCACGCCGATCTCGATGGTCTCCTCGCCCACGTATTGCACCTGCATCGGCTCCACCTCGCGGGTATCGGCCACATTGAAGGTGTCCGTCACGCCCGGCGCGGCATAGCGCTGGGGGTCGGCGGCGACCCATCCGACCAGTTGCAGGAACACGCTGAAGCGGTCCTGGAAGTTCTGCGGCATCGGCACCTGGCCGCCACGCGTTTCAAACACGATTTGCCCGGCGGCCGGGTCGAAGCGCGCCACTTCCTTCTTGCTGCGGCGGGCTTCCTCGTAGCGCAGCGGGGTCAGCCCGCCCGGCCCCATCTGGCCGGCGCTCTGGAACACGAAGCGGAACCACAGCACGCGCGTCTCCACCACCAGCCGGTAGTGGCCGCCGTCCTGCTCCCAGCGGATCAGGCCGTCCGGGTTCTGCACGCCGTTGACGTAGCTCGAGTAATGCATGGTGGCCGAGGGCGGYGGGCTGTACTGGGGCGATGCCGGCGCGGGCGGGGCCGGGGGGGCCGGCGCGGCGGTGGCGGTGGCGCCGGCTGGCGCGGCACCCTCCCGG